>SKOQ01000191.1 GCA_007119985.1 Marinospirillum sp. | reverse complement strand
CGCCCAACCAGATCTTGTGGATTCTGGATACCTGAGTTATCCAGCACGATTAAATGCGCTGGTGCGCCAAACATATAAGCCACAGCCTGCACGTTACGGTAACGGCGCGTATCGTTGGTCAGCTGACCATTCAAACCCAGGTAGAGATCACCTGAATAGACAATACCGAAATCCGCATCGCGTGAGTTCACACGGCGCAAGTTCTCGACTGAACCGGCAGAAGCCATGTTGGAGACTTCTACATTCGCCAGCTCACGAGATAAGCGCGTGGCAATGCCGTTGGAGAAATACTGGAAGGTACCGCCATCAGGGCCACCAGAGAAGGCCAGACGTTCAGTACGCGCCTCGGCACTGATGGGTGCTGTTGCCAGCGCCGCTGCAGTCACCGCGGCGGCGGCGAAGGTCAGGGGTTTAGCCAAAAACTGGCTGAGAGTAAGTTTATTCAGCATTCTTGTTTTCCTCGTCTTATCGATAGGGTGTTGTACTTGTTATCTTGTTATTGCTTTTGATTGAGAAAACGGCCTGCTGCCGGTCAGCGACTGACTAGGTCAAGCCACCTTCTCAATCGCCCCCTTTGAACGCCACACTAGCGTCCCATCAAAGGGGGCTAAGAACTAGCTTCTGACCGTCAACACAGGTATGGACGCATTGCGCACAATACGCTCGGCTGTCGATCCCACTAGCACCTTCTCTATACCAGTGCGGCCATGTGTGCCCATCACCAGTAAATCTGCACCCACCTTAGTGGCTTCTTCTAAAATCGCGTGGTAATCCGCACCCAGTACCACATCAGACGTCACTTGATATCCCTGCGCTTCTGCAGCGGCAAAATGCTGCTCAACAAAGTGATTCATGTCTTCTAAAGCATGGGTTTCGATTTCACGGACAAAGGTCTCCACCACCGCAGCAGGCAGGCGACGACGGCGTTTATCGCTCAGCTCAGTGATGACATGCACCACATGCAAACGCGCTTGGCAGAGCTGCGCCAAACTGGCGGCATGCTGTGCAGCCTTGGCAGAACCTTCGGAAAAATCTGTCGCTAACATGAGGGTTTTATAGGTGAACATTTTTCTTCTCTCTATTGAGTCATATCCTGGCACTGGGATCGCCAGCGCCAGCCTGCTTTAGCGGGTTTGCTGTGCAACACCCTGAGATGATCCTGAGGCTCGGCCTTGCAGGAACCACACCAGCGCAATGATGCCCAAACCAGCCGCATCCGTATAGAGGCTCGGCCAGTAAAGCAAGAAAGTACCCACACCAAGAAGAATCCACTCCACCAGATTAGTGGTGCGGCGCAGGTAGCCCATCGCAAAGGCACCAAAAGCAATCGTACCCAAAGTCGCAGAGAAATAGGCTTGCGCTATCTCAGCAAAACTGCCATCCATCAAAATAGCAGGCACAAAGGCAAAGAGCATCGGCATCACATAGAGCATCTTGGCAAACTTAAAGGCAGTCCAGCCGGTTTTCCAAGGGTCTGAGCCAGCAATCGCGGCCCCAGCATAGGCCGCCACACACACCGGTGGGGTGATATTTGAATCCTGCGATAGCCAATAAACAATCATATGGGCTGCAATCACCGCGACACCAAACTCACCTAGGGCTGGAACAGCCAAGACCGCCACAATCAAGTAGGCGGCCGTAACAGGCACGCCCATCCCCAAGACCAAAGAAGCCAGCGCAATCAAGACCAGCGCAAGGATTAAGCTACCTCCAGCCAGAGAGATAATCAGATCAGAGAACTTCAAGCCCATGCCCGTCAGAGAAATAACCCCGACAATCACCCCAATCACCCCCATCGTTGCGCCGACGACCAGTGTGTTGCGCGCACCAAGCAAAATGGCTTCCCAGATTTCTTTTGGGCCCATGCGGGTTTCTTTTTGCACCCAGCTCACGGCAATACAAGACAGGGTCGCCCAGAAGGCCGCATTACCGGCCGAGCGCCCCGTTAACAGTAAAATCGTGATAATGATCAGCGGCAGGGCGAAATACCAGCCCGATTTCAACACCTGTTTCCAATGCGGGATTTCTTCTCCTTGAATACCGACCAGCCCATGTTTTTTGGCCTCAAAATGCACCATAAAATAAATCGACAGGAAGTAGAGAATCGCTGGCCCAATAGAGAGCACCATAATGGTTGAATAGGGCGTGCCTGTCAGCTCGGCCATCAAAAAGCCACCTGCGCCCATAATCGGGGGTAAAAACATACCGCCAATCGAAGCTGCGGGCTCAATCCCACCCGCAACATGGGGCTTAAAGCCAGCGCGTTTCATCATCGGGATGGTAAAAGCGCCTGAAGACACGGTATTCGCTATGGCACTGCCTGAAACCGAACCAAAGAGCGCTGACGACAAGACCGCGACCTTTGCTGGCCCGCCTGTTGAGCGACCCGCTAACGCCAGCGGCAAGTCGATAAAGAACTGACCTGCACCGGATTTTTGTAGAAAGGCACCAAAGAAGATAAACAAAATGACATAGGTAGCCAAAACACTGGCCATCACACCAAACAGGCCATTGGTGGTCAGAAAGAGAGACGTTGCCAGACGATCGAGGCTAAAGCCACGATGCGCAAAAAGCTCAGGCAGATAAGGGCCAAACAAACCAAAAGCCAACATGCCAAGACCAATCAGTGTAATCGACCAGCCAAGCACACGACGACAGACTTCGAGCGACAACAGAATACCCACTAGGCTGATCAACATATCCAGCTCGTTTTCAGCGCCAGCACGATAGTTCAGCTGTTCAAACTGATGGATCCAGTAGATGACCGCAGCACCCACCGCCAGCGCCAGCAAAAGATCACTGGCTGATGGACTGTTGGGCGCATTTTTTTCCATCCACAGGTCCAAAAAGCGCACCACAGCGGCCAGAGGAAAAATCGCCAGCACAAAATAATGCAGTCGCCCCAGATCTTGTTCCCATGCCACGGCCCAGCCATCAAACTCCAGCGTCTCTTTAAACATCTGCACCTGCTGGTAGAAGGCCGTGGGAGAGTCATAGACCACAAAGCTGCTCACCAGCACAGAGCCGACGATGCCAGCCAGCATCGCCGCACCGATACGCGCCGCCTGCCCCTGACCAGCGGGATAGAGCAGAAAAACCAGCACAAAGGTAATCAGCACATACACACCCAGATGATACTGGATCGAGAGAGGCGCCACGCCCGCGCCATAGAAGTAGACCAGCACCATCACTGCGCTCAGCAAGGCAACCAGCAGTGTCCAGGGGCGATTAAGACGCCGCTCACTTTTGGCGTCTTTTTCCATCAACTCTTTCAGCTTTTCTTTTTCTTGTTGGCTCAAGCCATCGAGCGACTGATCGACATTCGACATAGTCTCTTCCCGTCAATGAATAGTTATTGTGTTGTTGATTTGAATGAAAAAAGCACTTTGCGCGCCACATCAAGAATAGTATTTAAAAATCATAAAGATAGCAGAAAAGATTCAGACTTAAGTCTAAAGCCAGTCCAGCTAGCCTTGTAGGAAAGTCCGCGCAGCTATAACTACCGATGTGCGGATTTCCACACAAAAAAGCACAAGACTGGTCATCTTCGACGAAAGCGACTATCTTATGCGCTTTTCAGCTACGGATACTGGCTCAACTTGCAGCGATCACAGCAGGCCCAGTGAGTAGCAGCATCCGACCTGTTTTCTGACCCATCGGCACTCTATGTCCTCTTCTTATTGCGATCTCAATGCCTTTTTACAGCGCCATCGCGAGCGCTGGCAGCAGCCTCTATGCCTGCTTGCTCCTCCAGCAGAACTTCAGCTGAGCGCCCTCTCTGCGCCTGTTGCGCTGAGCCTCAGTGCAGACTGGCGACAAGTTCTCCAAGCTCAACAGCAGGGCATCGCCGCTCAACTGGTGGGAGAGACCTTTGATCCGCTGAGCACACCCAGTCACCCGCTCCTCTTCTGGCCTAAAGCCAAGGAAGAGGGCTTTTGGTGGCTTGAGCAGGCCTTGGCACACTGGCCGAGCCTTGATCTCGTGGGGGATAACCACAGCGGTTTGAAGGCAGTCGCGAAGAATCTCGCTCAGGCTGGGCTCAGCATTCACAAGGTGGATACAGCCAAGCGTACCAGCCTCTATCGCCTTCAGCTCTCTGATCAGCCGACACAGGATCTGGCTCTGATACGCACACTAGCCCCCGTCGCCAAGGCAACCCAGTGGCAGACAGAAGATCAACTCACCTTGATCAGCCGCCCCGGTGTCTTCAGCCACGGCCGCTTGGATGAGGGCTCGGCACTCCTACTGGAAGTCTGGCGCGAACGGCTACAGGAGCCAACTAGTCAGCAGCTGGGGCAGGCTCGACCCAAGCAGCTGCTGGATCTCGGTTGCGGCTGCGGCTTGCTCGGTGGCTGGCTACTGAAGCATTATGCCAGCGCAGCGCAGCTCTGCGCGACAGACGTCAATGGACTGGCCTTGGCCGCCACACAAGCCACCCTTGCGGCTAATGGATTACAAGGTGAAGTCCTGCCGAGCGATATCTATTCTTCTTTAGATGGGCGGCGCTTTGATTGGATTGTCAGCAACCCGCCCTTTCATACAGGGCAGCGCACAGATTACAGCCTCGCTGAACGCCTGATTCGTGAGGCCCCGCAGCACCTCCATCCACAAGGCGAGTTGTGGCTGGTCGCGAACCGCTTTTTACCCTGGCCAGAACTGCTCGAAGCCAGCTTTGGCCAGTATCAAGAATATGCTCAGGATGGCCGTTACGCCGTGTACTGGGCGCGAGGAGGACAGATCAGATGAGTTTTGCTCCAGATGCGCTTTTTGCTCATCCTCTGGATCAGCATGCACGCTTTAGTTTTGATGAACAGGTCGTGCGGGTGTTTCCTGACATGATCAAGCGCTCTGTTCCTGGCTACTCACAGATGCTCAGCATGGCCGGGGTGATGGCCAAGCGCTATGTGCCCGAAGGCGGACGCATTTATGATCTAGGCTGCTCGCTTGGCGCGGGGCTGCTGTGTGTGGCACAACAGCTTGAAGCACACCAGCAACTCGAGCTGATTGGTATCGATACCTCCGCTGCGATGATCGAACAGGCCACCCAAGTGCTCGAAGCGGCCTTACCCACTCGCCGCTGCCAACTGATGTGTGCGGATGTTCGCACAGTCGATTATCAGCCCTGCGATGCCATTTTGCTGAACTTCACGCTGCAGTTTCTCGCACCTGAAGATCGAGCCGCCTTGATCGAGCGCCTCTTTGCCGCGCTGCGACCCGGCGGCATGCTGATTTTGAGTGAGAAGATCCACCTTCAAGATCAGCGTGAAGCTCAGCTGCTTTATGAACTGCACCATGATTTCAAACGCGCCAATGGCTACTCAGATCTCGAAATCGCGCAAAAGCGCACAGCTCTGGAAGATGTACTGCGTACCGATACCCCTGAAATTCAGATCTCACGCTTGCGTGAGGCGGGCTTCAGTCTGGTCAGCCAATGGTTCCAGTATCTGAATTTCACTTCTTTTATTGCACTGAAAGGCAGCTAATTGATGGCCTCTCCTGATTTTTCTCATTTATATACCACCTTGGCACAACAGGGGCAGGCACGCCCAGGTCTGCACCGCTGGCTTGCACGCCTGCCTGAACAGCTCAGCCGCGCCCTCTCGCCACAGCGACACCCTGAGTTTCATGGCTGGTGGCAAAGAATAGAACAGCTCCCCCAGCTCAGCGCCGCTGAATATGATCTAAACCAGGACGCCCTCTATGCTGGCGAAGGTCAGACAGCAGCAGGCCCGCTCAGTGATGCCGAAAAGAAACGCATCACAGGACTGCTCGATAATCTGCACCCTTGGCGTAAAGGGCCTTTTCTGCTGCATGACACCAAGATCGACACTGAATGGCGCTCAGATTGGAAATGGCAGCGCGTCGCGCCCCACCTGAGCGATCTGCGCGGACGCTTGATCCTCGATGTTGGCGGCGGCAGTGGCTATCATGCCTGGCGCATGGCGGGCGCGGGAGCAGCACTGACCCTCTGCATTGATCCTTCCCCCCGTTATTTTGCCCAGTTTGAAGCCGTCAAAAAGCTACTCGGGCCGCAGCTTTGCGAGCAGGTTTACCATCTGCCGCTGGGCATCGAAGACGTCCCAGAGCAGCTCGAAGCCTTTGACAGCGTCTTCTCGATGGGCGTGCTCTATCATCGCCGCTCACCGATTGATCATTTATTGGAGCTCAAAGCCTGCCTGCGCTCAGGAGGAGAGCTGGTACTGGAAACACTGGTGGTTGAAGGCGATGCGCAGCAGGTGCTGCTGCCACAAGATCGCTATGCAGCCATGCGCAATGTTTGGTTCCTGCCCTCTGTCGCGGCCCTCACCCTCTGGTTAGAAAGAGCTGGCTTTGCTGATGTACGCTGCGTTGATCTGAACCGCACCACAACCGAAGAGCAGCGCAGTACAGACTGGATGCGCTTTCAATCTCTGGCTGACTTTCTTGATCCAGAAGATCCCAGCCGCACGCGTGAAGGCTACCCAGCCCCACTCAGGGCCGTGATGATCGCCCGCAAACCCTAGAGACTCTCGGCCGCTGGCCTCACCAGCGGTCACACTTCTTTTTCTTCTGCTCAACAGAAGTGCCAACCCAGCGCTTCCCTCTGCGACTGGCGAGCTTCACCCTTCGGTGATAAAATCCGACTGTTTCACTCAGGCTTCTATAGCCTTTCGATCTAAAGCACAAGATGATTTTTTGCATAAGATTATAAAAACAAACCATTTAACCTCGGCCATAAAAAGCCCTAGCATAGCCATCCTCTGCTTTTTTTATCCTTTATTCCTATTTTCAGGCGCCTTGAGGTCAGTTCCATGAGCAAGTTTTATGCAGAAGAAGTTACCCATGTGAGTCACTGGACAGACCGCCTGTTCAGCTTCAAAACCACCCGCAGTGATGGACTGAGATTCAAAAACGGCCAGTTTGTGATGATTGGTCTTGAAGTCGAAGGCAAGCCGCTGATGCGTGCCTATAGTATTGCCAGCCCCAACTATGAAGAAGAGCTGGAGTTTTTCAGCATCAAGGTGCCCGATGGCCCCCTGACCTCGCGCCTGCAACATTTGCAGATCGGCGATTCTTTATTTGTCAGTAAAAAACCGACTGGCACACTGGTATTAGACGATTTAAAACCCGGCAAGCATCTCTACCTCTTTAGCACCGGCACAGGCTTGGCACCTTTTTTAAGCGTGATCCAAGATCCAGACACCTATGAGCGTTTCGAAAAGGTCATCCTGCTGCATGGCGTCCGCCACGAAAAAGATCTGGCCTACCGTGAGTTCATCACTGGCGACCTGCTTGAACACCCCTATCTCAGTGAACAGATTGCTCAGCAACTCATCTACTACCCCAGTGTCACGCGCGAGCCTTTTGTTTATCAAGGTCGAGCACAGCAGGGCAGAATCACCGAACGTATGGCCAGCGGCGATCTGGCACGCGATCTGGGTCTGCCCGAACTCAACCCAGAGACAGACCGCGCGATGATCTGCGGCAGCCCGATGATGCTGCGCGATATTTCTGCTGCGCTGGATGCGCGTGGTTTTCAGATTTCACCACGCATGGGTGAGGCCGGTGATTATGTGATCGAGCGGGCTTTTGTTGATTAATGCGCCAAGGTGATGCAGAGATCCGTCTGCCAAGCAGGCGCGGCGGGTCTCTGGCTCCAGCTGCTTCAGCGCCTTGTAGCAGAATCCACCTGCATCTTGATAAAATAGAACAATCAAACTAGCTAGAAACGATGAGGAACCACTATGAAGCATTCCGCTCTCTGCCGTCCCTTGCAAGGCCTTTTCTTGACCTTGCTACTGGCTCTGCTCTCCAGTCATGTCTTCGCACAAGAAGTACCGCTCACTGAGCGCGAAGCCCTGCAAGCCCAAGTTCTGGCGGGTGTCTGCGCCAGCTGCCACGGCACTGAAGGCCGTTTAAGCGGTGTGATCCCAGCCATTGCGCAGCGCCCAGCTTCCGTTTTAGAAAACCAGCTGCTGGCCTTTAAGCGTGGCGAGACACCGCATACCACGGTGATGGAGCGCCTTGCGCGCGGCTATACCGATGAAGAGCTGGCCCTGTTGGCCCGCTACTTTGCTCAGCCTCAAGCCTATCGTCCTACGCAGCCTTAATCCGACTTTTCAGGAGAGTGTCATGTCTCAGTTTTCTCGTCGTCAATTCTTAAAAGCCGGTGGTGCCGCAGGTCTGCTTCCTCTGGTTGGTGGATGCGCTGCTTTAGGTGCTCGTTCAGGCTCAGCCGGTCGGGTCGTGGTCATCGGTGGTGGCTTTGGTGGGGCCACAGCCGCCAAGTATCTCAAGCGCGGTAATCCACAAGTGGAGGTCACCTTGGTAGAACCCAAGCGTGTCTTCCACACCTGCCCTTTTTCAAACCTGGTGCTCGCTGGCGAGCGTTCGATGGACAGCATTGCGCACAACTATGATGAGCTGAAGCAGGTTTATGGCGTGCGCGTCATTCATGCAACAGCCACAGATGTCGATCCGGTTGCACAGCGGGTCGTGCTGTCAAATGGTCAGCGTTTAGACTATGACCGTCTGCTGCTGTCACCTGGCATCTCGATGCGCTGGAACGAGATCGAAGGCTATGATGAAGCTGCGGCACAACTGGCTCCCCATGCTTGGCAAGCCGGCCCACAAACCGAGCTTTTGCGTCGTCAACTCGAAGCAATGGAAGATGGGGGCACCTTTGTCCTCAGCGTACCGGCAGACCCCTTCCGCTGCCCGCCCGGACCCTATGAGCGTGCGAGCTTAATCGCGCATTACTTTAGCCAGCACAAGCCTCGCTCAAAGGTCTTGATCCTCGATGCCAAGGACAACTTCTCTAAGCAGGGCCTGTTTATGCAGGGCTGGCGTGAACTCTATGGTGATCGCATCGAATGGGTTGGACGTGCTCAGGATGGCGAAGTCACCCGCGTGGATGCAGCGCGCTTAGAAGTCGAAACCGAATTCGGCACGCGTCATCGCGCCAGCGTCCTGAATGTGGTACCGCCACAAAAAGCAGGCTGGATTGCCGAACGTGCAGGCGTGACCGATGCTTCTGGCTGGGTACCAGTGAAGGCCAATACCTTTGAATCTCAGCAGGTTGCCAATATCTATGTTGTTGGCGATGCCACTGTTGCCGCTCCAATGCCCAAGTCTGGTTTTGCCGCCAATGCGCAAGGCAAGGTGGCCGCTGCCGCGATTCTGGCCTCACTAGGTGGCTTTGAGCCAGTTGATCCTTACTGGGCCAACACCTGCTATAGCCTGGTGGGTCCTGAGTATGGCATCACCGTTGCTGGTGTTTATCGTGCCGAAAACCAGCGCGTGATCAGTGTTCCCGGTTCAGGCGGTGTCAGCCCGATGGAGGCCAGTGCGCAGTTCCGACGCAATGAGGCAGCCTATGCCGTTGGCTGGTATAATGCGATCAGCCAAGATACCTGGGGCACTCAGCTTTAATGCACCGGCGTATCTCAGCCTGTTGAGCGGATCAAAAGCAAGGGATGGGGAACCATCTCTTGCTTTTTGCTCTTCTGATCAGCAGAAGATCCCAGCCTTCACCTTTGCTGCAAGTGAGACGCCTCATGTCTGATTGGTTTGCTGACCTCATTGATCAACCGCAAGTGCTGCTGCTTTTGGGCATGGCACTGATCGGCATCGCCTATGGCCTGATTGCACAATGGAGCCGCTTCTGCCTGCTTCGAGGTCTGCTGCATCGCTGGCAACATCAGGATAGCCGTAAATTACAAGCCTTTGCCCTCGCTATGGCGACCAGCCTGCTGTTCACCCAGCTGGCACGGGTTCTTTTTGATCTCGATCTTGATCGCAGCGTCTTTTTTCCACGTGATTTCTCACCCCTGCTTGTGTTGCTCGGTGGGGTGCTCTTTGGCTATGGCATGACACTCGCCAACGCCTGCGGTGCGCGCAGTGTGGTCCTGCTGGCAAGCGGCAATCTGCGCTCGGCCGTCACCCTGCTGGCTCTGGCACTGGGCGCGGGCATGACCCTGTCTGGCATCTTGGCCCCCCTGCGCCTGCTACTGGATGGCCTGCCTCTGCCACGCCTCAGTGGTGTCACACTGCCTGAGCTGTTCGGTCTTTCATCCAGCTGGGCGATGCTGGTGTTGATCAGCCTTTTACTTTTGGTGTTGCTGGCCTTCTGCTTTTTAAGCTGTCCTCGCTGCCGCACCTCTGGGCGACGCTTAGCCCTGGATGGACGTGACGCCCTCGGCGGCTTGAGTCTTGGCCTGCTGATCGCGCTCAGCTGGTGGTGGACAGGCTGGGCAGCGCAAGACCCCTTTCAACCTCAGGCCCCTGCAGCGCTGAGCTTTATCGCTCCCATTGCACAAACCCAGCAGTACCTGCTGCTGTCCACAGGCAGCCGCCTGAACCTTGGCGTGGTCTTGGTTCTGGGTGTCTTCTGCGGCGCGCTGGTGCGGGCGCTGCTGGCGAAGGAATTTCGCTGGCAAGGCTTTGATTCCACCCGCCAAACCCATTTTTCTTTGCTTGGTGGATTCATGATGGGTGTGGGTGGGGTACTGGCTTTGGGCTGTAGCGTGGGGCAGGGATTGAGTGGCTTTTCCACTCTGGCACTGACCAGCTTCTTTGCACTGGCCGGCATTCTACTCGGTACCCGCTGGGCCATGCGCAGACACCTTTCTTCTTCTCACCCTTCATCATAGATAGGATGTTGATCATGCGATTGAATCTGCAACACTGGAGTCTTCTCAGCCTGCTTCTGCTGCTGATCTCTACCTCGGCATCAGCAGCAACGCGCTTTGCCCCCGTCGAAGCCCTGCTCGAAGGCGCTACGCCTCAAACACAAGGGCTGACACTTGAACTCCCCTTGGTCGCAGATAACGGGGCCTCAGTTGATCTGAGCATCCGCTTTGATGCAGCCTTGGCGGAGGGAGATCAATTAGAATCCATCACCCTTTTTGCCACAGAGAATCCACGCGCGGATATCCTGCGGGCCAGTTTTTTGGATCCACGCGTTGAACCTCAGCTGTCCACACGGATACGCCTGAACCAAAGCCAAACCGTGATTGCCGTCGCGCGTAGCCAACAAGGCCAATTCTGGATCGCAGAACAGCAGGTACGAGTGACCGTCAGCGGCTGTTTGATCGGCGGCGATGAAACCCAGATCACCAGTATGCAGCAACCGCGTATCGCGCTGCCACGTCGTCTGCAAGCGGGCCGCAGCATCGATATCCGCACACTGATCAACCACCCCATGGAAACAGGGCTCACTCAGGTGATCGGCGAACCACCACGGGCACAAAACCTGATTGAATCCTTCACCCTTGAACTCGATCAGCAGCCAGCCTTGCATCTGGAGTTACACACAGGCGTCGCGGCCAATCCCTATTTCCGCTTTGGTCTGATCTTGCCAGCCAGTGCGCAAGCCAGCTTTATCTGGCAGGATCAACAGGGCGACATGCTGCGTGAAGAACGCCAGCTGCAACTCTGAGCCGCGCATGTTTCAGTTAGGATCAGATAACCAAACGCTCTAAGAAATAGCTTTGTTATAACCCGATCTCGATTTAAGCTGTCCCCTATTCTTGAATAGGTCTACTTTTATCGGGGTCGAACCATGCTAAAAATACACGCTCCACAGTCTTCTTCACCATCACCTCTACAGCGCGTTAAAACCTTGAGTCTGGCTCTTCTGTTGGCCGGTACAGCCAGTGTGGGCCAAGCCGCCAGCCTGCTCAATTCTTCTTATGATGTCGCGCGTGAGCTGTTTGCCGATTACAACGTCCTGTTCGCCGAACACTGGCAGAACACCAACGGAGAAGCGATCGAAATTCGCCAGTCTCACGGTGGCTCTTCACGCCAAGCACAGGCCATTATTCAAGGTCTCAGAGCCGATGTGGTGACTTACAACCAGGTCACGGATATCGATATTCTGCATCAGCGCGGTAATCTCCTGCCTGCCAACTGGCGTGAACTGCTGCCCAATGACAGCTCGCCTTACTACTCCACCATGGCCTTCTTGGTGCGTGCCGATAACCCACGCAATATTCAAGACTGGGATGATCTGGCCCGCAGCGATGTCAGCAGCGTCCTGCCGAACCCCAAAACCTCAGGCAATGGCCGCTACACCTATCTGGCCGCTCTCGGCTTTGCGCAGCAAACCTTTGGCGAGGATCAAGCAGCGATTGATACTTTTATGCGCGGCTGGCTGAATCGTGTTGCCGTGTTTGATACAGGCGGACGCGGTGCCACCAATACCTTTGTTGAGCGCAATATCGGTGATGTGTTGATCACCTTTGAATCTGAGATTCTCGGTATTATTGAAGCCTTCCCAGAGCAGCAGTTTGAAATTGTGGTGCCTTCGATTAGCTTTCGCGCCGAGTTTCCTGTCGCCGTTGTAGAGCGCCACGCACAGCGCAATGGCAATCTGGAACGCGCACGCGCTTATCTTGAGCACCTTTATAGCGAGGAAGCCCAGCAGCTTTTAGCGCGCTTTAACCTGCGTGTGCATCATCCTGAAGTCGCCGCCGCTCACCAAGATCGCTTCCAAGCCTTGCAGCTGCTGGGTATTGAAGACATCGCCGGTAGCTGGGAAGCCGCCATGCAGCACCACTTTGCCAATGGTGGCCAGCTGGATCAGTATCAGCGCCGCTAGGACCCTCCACCATGCCTACCTTTTTGCACAAGCATCTTCGCGTTCAGGGCAAGCAAGTCTTGCCCGGTTTCACCCTCAGCTTGGGGGTGTCACTGCTTTTTATCAGCCTGATTCTTCTGTTGCCGATCACGGGTCTGATCGTACAAACCAGTAGCATGAGCTGGCAGGAATACTGGCTGGTGATTTCTGATCCTCGCGTTGTCGCCTCTTATCGCGTCACCTTTTTGATGGCGCTGGGAGCCTCACTGATCAACGGGGTGCTGGGATTGCTGCTGGCCTGGGTCTTGGTGCGCTATCACTTTTTTGGCAAGCGCCTGATTGATGCGATGATCGACCTACCCTTTGCGCTCCCTACGGCGATTGCAGGCCTGACGCTGGTCACCCTGTTTGCAGAAAATGGCTGGTATGGCCAGCTGCTGTCTCAAGTTGGCATTCAGGTCGCCTATGCACCAGCCGGCATACTGGTGGCGATGCTGTTCACCAGCCTGCCGTTTGTTGTTCGCAGTGTGCAGCCTGTTCTTGAAGATTTGGCACAAGAGGATGAAGAAGCGGCGCTCAGTTTAGGCGCGTCAGATTTGACTGTCTTTCGACGGGTGCTCTTTCCAGCACTTTGGCCGGCGCTGTTGATGGGGGTGAGCCTGTCACTGATCCGCAGCCTGGGTGAGTTTGGTGCGATCATCTTTATTGCCGGCAATATGCCCTATCTGACCGAAGTGACCAGCTTGATGATTTTTATTCGTCTCCAAGAGTTTGATTATGCGGCAGCCAGCGCCATCGCCTCGGTGATTTTATTGACGTCACTCACGGCACTGCTGCTGATCAATATCTGGCAAACCCGCTACTTAAAGCGTATTCAGGGGCGTTAATATGGATTCCTCCACTCTCAGCCCACCCAGCGCAAGCAGCGTGAAGCCGCAGAAAAAAACCGGCAAGGCGCAAGGCCAGCGCGTGGGTGATCAGCCCTGGCTGCGTCGCTTGCTGATTGGTCTGGTCTTGCTGGCTGTTTTTTTGCTGCTGGTGATGCCGCTGATTGCGATTTTTGTGCAGGCATTCAGTGCAGGCTGGTCCGGTTTTTGGACGAACCTCACCGATCACTACACCCTGCACGCCATCGGCCTGACCCTGCTGGTCGCAGCCCTGACGGTACCGATCAATCTGGTGTTTGGTGTCCTGCTGGCTTGGCTGGTGACCCGCTTTGATTTTATCGGGCGCAAGGTACTGATGACACTGATTGATATTCCCTTTGCCGTCTCGCCGGTGGTCGCTGGTTTGATCTATCTGCTGCTCTACGGCAGTCAAGGCTGGCTCGGTGGCTGGTTGATGGACCATGATCTGCAAATCATGTTCGCTTGGCCGGGCCTGGTGCTGGTCACGGTGTTTATCACCTGCCCTTATGTGGCACGTGAGCTGATTCCGTTGATGCAGCAACAGGGTTCAAGCGAAGAAGAAGCGGCGCTGAGCCTTGGTGCCAGTGGCTGGCAGATGTTTCGCCGAGTCACGCTGCCCAATATCCAGTGGGCCTTGTTATATGGCGTCATTTTAACCAATGCCCGTGCGGTGGGAGAGTTTGGCTCGGTCTCGGTGGTATCAGGCAGTATTCGCGGTGAGACCAATACCCTGCCCCTGCATGTTGAGCTGTTGTACCAGGATTATAATCTCGTCGGTGCCTTTACCAGCGCCGCCCTGCTCGCCTGCCTCGCGCTGATCACGCTTGCTGCGAAGGCTTGGCTGGAGCAACGTCAAATGAAAGAGGTCGAGTCATGAGCATTCGGATTCAACAAGTCAGTAAATCCTTTGGATCTTTCCAGGCCCTGCATCCACTGAATCTGGATATCCAGGATGGCGAAATGGTCGGACTGCTCGGCCCTTCTGGCTCAGGCAAAACCACGCTGCTGCGCATGATCGCCGGTTTAGAAAGCTGCGATACAGGGCAGATCTTCTTTCAGGATCAAGAAGTTACCCGCCAGCATGTGCGCGACCGCCGCGTTGGATTTGTGTTTCAACACTATGCCCTGTTCAAGCATATGACCGTGGCCGAGAATATTGCCTTTGGTCTGGATGTGCTGCCCAAATCGCAGCGGCCACCACAACAGGAGATTCAGCGCCGCGTCAGTGAGCTGCTGGAGCGCATTCAGCTCCCCTATCTGGCCCAACGCTACCCAACTCAGCTCTCTGGTGGTCAGAAGCAGCGTGTGGCGCTGGCTCGGGCGCTGGCCATGCAGCCACGCGTGCTACTGCTCGATGAGCCCTTTGGCGCTTTGGATGCGAAGGTGCGTAAAGAGCTGCGCCGCTGGCTGCGTGAACTCCATGATGAGCTGGGTTTTACCAGTGTTTTTGTCACCCATGATCAGGAAGAAGCGCTCGAAGTCTCAGATCGTGTGGTGGTGATGAGCCAAGGACGCATCGAGCAGCAGGCCACGCCGCAGGAGCTCTATCATCAGCCAGCCTCGCGCTTTGTGTATGACTTTTTAGGTCAGGTCAATATCTTCTCTGGGCAGGTGCAAGGCAAGAAGATGTCTCAGGGCGAAGCCTGGATCGAACTGCCTCACCCCCTCAAGGCCGAGCAAGGTGAAGTCTTTCTGCGCTCGCATGAACTGTCCCTCAGCCGCGAACCCGTTCAGAAGGCGCATCTCCCTATGCAGGTGAATGCCATCAATCTGATTGGTGCCGAAGTCCGCCTTGAACTGCTGCCACAAGGCTGGTCCAGCGCCGAACCCTGGGAAGTGGCCATCAGCCATCAGGACTTTAATAGCTGGCAACCACAAAGGGGCGACCGTTGCTATCTGCGCCCTCTGGCGGGCCAGTTTTTTGCCGCTGCAGAGGCCAGCGCAACGCCAGCAGGACCTGAGCCGCTGAACTGGTCATCTTCCACAAGAATTTCACTAGCGAGTTAACGGGGGATGCGTTAGATTGCCCACTCAGTCTCACTTTCTTGAGGATAGGCTCAGCGCATGAAATTTCGTTTCCCCGTCATCGTCGTCGATGAAGATTTTCGTTCAGAAAATATTTCTGGTTCCGGTATTCGCGATCTCGCCGAAGCCATCGGCAAAGAAGGCATGGAGGTCGTGGGCTACACCAGCTATGGTGATCTCACGGCCTTTGCGCAGCAGGCCAGTCGCGCGTCCTGTTTTATTGTCTCCATTGATGACGAGGAATTTTCCGATGAGGAAGAGGGTGTCGATCGTGCTTTAGAGCAGATTGGCAGCTTTATTCGTGAAGTGCGCAAGCGCAATCATGATATCCCCATCTTTCTGTACGGCGAAACGCGCACCTCGCGCCATATTCCGAATGCCATCCTGCGTGAACTGCATGGTTTTATCCATATGTTTGAGGATACGCCTGAGTTTGTGGCACGGCATATTATTCGTGAAGCCAAAAAATACCTCGATGCGCTCGCACCGCCCTTCTTTACTGCGCTGATGGACTATGCCAGCGACTCTTCCTACTCCTGGCACTGCCCAGGACATTCAGGGGGGGTGGCCTTTCTAAAAAGCCCCGTCGGGCAGATGTTCCACCAGTTCTTTGGTGAGAATATGCTGCGTGCTGATGTCTGTAACGCTGTCGATGAACTGGGCCAACTGCTCGATCACACCGGTCCAGTTGCCGACAGTGAACACAATGCGGCGCGGATTTTTGGTTGTGATCACCTGTTCTTTGTCACCAATGGCACCTCGACTTCAAACAAGGTGGTCTGGCACTCCACTGTCGCCCCCGGAGACGTGGTGGTGGTCGATCGCAACTGCCATAAATCGATTCTGCACTCCATCATCATGACGGGGGCGATTCCTGTCTTTTTGATGCCCACACGTAACCATTACGGCATTATTGGCCCCATCCCGAAAAGTGAATTTGATCCGGCCACAATACGTGCCAAGATCGAGGCCAACCCCTTCGCACGCCATGCCGTCAATAAGGATAAGCCACGGATTCTGACCATCACCCAATCCACCTATGATGGCATTCTCTACAATGTTGAAGAGATCAAAGCCCAGCTTGGACAGACCATCGATACACTGCATTTTGATGAAGCCTGGCTGCCTCACGCTGCTTTCCATCACTTCTACAAGGATATGCACGCCATCGGTGCCGATCGTCCGCGCTCGGAAGAAACACTGGTCTTTGCCACCCAATCGACCCACAAGCTGCTCGCTGGTCTTTCTCAAGCGTCACAAATTCTGGTCCAAGATAGCCAAACCCGTCAGCTGGATCGCCATCGCTTCAATGAATCCTATCTGATGCATTCCTCCACCAGCCCCCAGTACGCGATTATTGCTTCTTGCGATGTGGCGGCAGCGATGATGGAAGAACCCGGTGGGCAAGCCCTAGTTGAAGAATCCATTCACGAAGCCATCGACTTCCGCCGCGCGATGCGCAAGGTCGATGCTGAATTCGGTGATGATGACTGGTGGTTTACTGTCTGGGGCCCAGAAGAACTCGCAGAAGAAGGCATAGGTGATCGGGATGCTTGGGTCATCCATTCCGGTGATACCTGGCATGGTTTTGGCGATATCAAAACCGGCTTCAATATGCTCGATCCCATTAAAGCCACCATCATCACACCCGGATTAGATGTCGATGGTAACTTTGATGCACAGGGTATTCCTGCGGCCATTGTCAGCAAGTATCTGGCAGAGCACGGCATTATCATCGAAAAAACCGGTCTCTACTCCTTCTTCATCATGTTTACCATTGGGATTACTAAAGGCCGCTGGAATTCGATGGTGACCGAGCTCCAGCAGTTTAAAGATGACTATGATCGCAACCAGCCGATCTGGCGCGTGATGCCTGAATTTGCCGCGCGCCATCCTCAGTATGAGAAAACGGGGCTGCGCGATTTATGCCATGCGATCCATCAGGTGTACAAGGAGTACAATCTGGCGCGCATTACCACCGATATGTATCTGTCCAATATCGAGCCAGCGATGCTGCCTGCCGAAGCCTGGGCGAAGATGGCACACCGTCAGGTTGAACGCTGCCCGATTGATGCCCTCGAAGGCCGTGTCACGGCGATGCTAGTCACACCCTACCCGCCTGGCATTCCACTGTTGATTCCTGGCGAGAAGTTTAATGCCACCATCGTGCGCTATCTGAAGTTTGTGCGTGATTTTAACCAGCGCTTTCCTGGCTTTGAAACCGATGTGCACGGTCTGGTGCATGAAGAAGTCAACGGCGTGGATGGCTACTATGTTGATGTGGTGCAAGAAGCCCCCTGATCCCACCACCTCTGACGGACAGAAACAAAAAAACCCTCGCAAGAGGGTTTTTTTATGACCTATTTTGAACCTGCTGGGTGGCGAGCTGAACTCCACACCCAACGCTCAAGGGCAGCGATGCCCTTGGCTCAATCCATTTAGGCTGAAGCTGGGCGACGACGCAGTGGACGACGACCAGCGTCATCTTCTGCTGCGGCACGTGGCGCACTGCTGCCACCGGCTGAGCTGCTCAGGTTCATCGGTACACCGCAGATGCGTACACGAGCCAGCGCTTGGAATACAGCCTTCGGCATGCCTTCTGGCAGATCGACGGTGCTGAAATCCTGTTGAATATCAATGCGGCCAATGTTACGGCTAGAGATATTCGCTTCGTTGGCAATCGCGCCGACGATATTGGCTGGTTTCACGCCATGCGAGCGGCCAATCGGCATACGGTAGCGCTTCATACCTGCTTCTGGATCACGCGAACGTCCACGTGGGCCAGCACCAGCCGCATCACGACGACCACGACCACCGGCGTCATCTTCACGACGTGGACGATCACGCATGGGGCGAGGTTTGACTTCTTCAACCCATAAAGGCGTGTTGCCTTGGAACATTTTTGCCAAAGCAGCCGCAATGCGCAGTGGATCGGTATCGGTTTCGCTGTGGACTTCTTGCAACAGCTTCTCGTACTGTTCGATATCACGAGCTTGCAAAGAGTGAATGATCTGCTCTTTAAAGCGCTCGCTGCGCTTAGCATTGATCACTTCAGCCTTAGGCAGTTCCATAGGTTCAATACGCTGACCTGTGCTGCGCTCAAGGTTGAATAGCAAACGCTTTTCACGCTGAGCAACAAACAGAATCGCTTGACCACTCCGGCCTGCACGACCTGTCCGGCCAATACGGTGGACATAAGATTCGCTATCATGGGGCGGATCAAAGTTAATGACATGGCTGATGCGTTCAACGTCCAGACCACGCGCGGCCACATCGGTCGCAACCAGAATATCCAGCTGGCTCTTCTTTAACTTATCCACAGCCTGTTCACGCTGCGCCTGCGCCATATCACCATGTAAAGCACTGGCACGGAAGCCACGGCTATTCAGGAAATCGGCAAGATCAGCACAGCTGGCTTTGGTGCGCGTGAAGATGATGATGCCATCTGTTGTTTCCGCTTCCAAAATGCGTGTCAAGGCTTCTGGCTTTGGTAAACCGTTGACCATCCACACTCGCTGGCTGACAGTATCAGCGGTACGGGCTTTCGCCGCGATACGAATTTCTTTGGGGTTTTTCAGGTGACGCTGAGCAATCCGGCGAATCATCTCTGGCATGGTCGCTGAGAAGAGCACGACCTGGCGCTCAGCTGGCGTCTGCTCAAGAATCCACTCCACATCATCAATGAAACCCATACGCAGCATTTCGTCGGCTTCATCCAGCACTAAGGTTTGCAGCTGGGAGATATCGAGGCTGCCACGACGCATGTGATCCATCACACGGCCTGGGGTACCGACCACGATCTGTGCGCCAGATTTCAGGGCCCGCATCTGCTCGCGGTATTCTGCGCCGCCGTAAAGGTTTGCTACCTTCACGCCTTTCATGTTCGCGCCATACTTCTCAACAGATTCGGCAACCTGCATCGCCAATTCGCGCGTTGGTGCTAAGACTAAAACCTGAGGTGAACGTGCGTTCACATCCAGGCGGGCCAATAAAGGAAGAGAAAAGGCCGCTGTTTTGCCAGTCCCAGTTTGGGCTTGGCCTAATAAATCGTGTCCTTCCAGCAACAGAGGAATAGTCTGAGCTTGGATAGGAGAAGGTTGGTTGTATTCAATAGCAGAAAGCAAAAAATCAGGAAGACCCAGCTCGTTAAAAGCGGGCAAATTCGCGTCAGTAGACATCAATAATACCTGTGGTACAGAGGGAACGCAGAGGCGGGCGCGGGCCCGATACACAATTAAGGAAGGGCAACGACAGCCTGATGCAGGGAATAGCCTTTCAGGGCTATCACATAAGAAGCGGGATTATAGCAGCTTCCCACACACAAAGCCAAGCAAAGTCCTTTTTTTAACGCAGAAAGCGCCTCCCTGATCTGCTTCTTGTTGACGACCTCGGGTTAAGCCGTTGATTTTATGTTCTAAGCACCACTGAATAAAACCTATAAAAAGAAGGTTTTTTTATGACTGAAGTGATGTCACTTTCACTACTCTCTCTGTATTATGTTGCTCCTATGTGCCTTCATCCTTGGCTTTCTATGTCATCACCAGAGGACTGCTTATGTCTTGGCTTCACACAAGCCGCCATACCCTGCTCCTGATTCTCGGCTATTTATTAGCCTTCTGGTGTGCTCTCTCTTTAAATGCGGCCTTGCCTGCTTTTTTCTTTTCTGTCTGGCTACCGAGCGGCCTGGCTTTGGCTGGTGTGCTGCACTTTGGTTATCGTGCTGTTTATGGCATCGCTTTGGGGGCTTTGCTGGCCCACCTTTCTTTGCTCTTTTTTCCTTCACCTCAAGCGATCACCTGGCCCACTGGCACTAGCGCCTTACTGCTGAGCATCACCGCTGCGGCCCAGGCCGCCGCCGGTCGCTGGATGGTGTTACGTCTTCGTGCGCATCCATTGCAGACTTCAGAAAAGGGCAGCCTAATTCGCTTTTTTATTTGGCCGGTCTTCTTCCTTGCGGGTACGCATAGCCTGCTCGATAGCCTGCTGCTGATCGCTCTCTTTGGTGATCCGCAACTCAATCCGCTCACCTTTTGGCTGGGTTATTGGGCTGGTGAAGTGCTGGGATTGGTGCTTCTCACGCCATTACTGTTAATTGCCTTACATTGGCGCGAACAGCCCCAGCCCAGTCGACACCTGCAATCCACCTTGTATCAGCTCGGTGGTAGCTTGGCGTTTATTTTGCTTCTGCACCAACTTTTGCTTGTCCAATTTACTCAACAGGCCCAGGTTCGCTTCAATCAAGATGTGGCATTATTAGACACCCAGCTGCACCGACTCTTTCAGCAGAATTTAGCGGATCTGAGCCAGTTAGAGCGCAGCTTCACTCGACATCAAAGCGCGCTCACCCCCTCTCTTTTTCGTGAATTAACCCTACCCATCTTGGCTAATAATCCTTCCGTATTGGCCTATTCATGGGACCCTCTGGTGCATCAAGAGGAGCAGGCCGCTTTTGAACAGCTGACGCGCGCTCTGCTTGGGCAGGCTGATTTTGCAGTATATGGCGCCGCATTAGATCCACAAGATCCTTTGATCGTGGTGCAGTTTGTTGAGCCTCGAGCCAGCAATCTGGATGCCCTTGGTTTTAATCTGATGTCTTTAAATGATCGTCGCGACTGGATTCTGCTCGCCCAGTCTAGCGGACGACCCATCACAACCGACATCCTGCGCCTAACACAAGCCCCTGATGAACCTGGCTTTTTGATCCTACAGCCAGTTTATACCACTCAGCCTACCCAAGATCAGCAATCTCCCTTAGCAGGGCAAAAAACCTTAGTCGGCTTTATGGCGGGTGTTTTTACAGTGAATCGAATGGTTGAAGCCGCACTGTCTGCCAGCCAACTCAAAGCCTTGGATTTGCAGGCTTTTCAGCAGGGCAGCATCCATCCCTTCTATTTATGGAGCGATGTACGCGGCGCACTTGATCAACTGCCACTGTCATCAAGTCAAAGCTTTAGCACCCAGCTGCAGCTACAACTGGGCGAACAGATCTGGCAACTGCATATCCAATCCACACCTGAGTATCTGGCCGCCCAAGCCCAACAGCATCTACTGCTTTTTCATGCCTTATTAGGGTTAGGAGCTTTTCTGGCCTGTGGGCTCGCACTGAATCGCTATCAACGCGAGGGTGAGCTGGCCACACGCGTACAACAACAAACGCAAAAACTCAGCTTTCAAGCCCATCATGACGCCCTCACTGGGTTACCCAATCGCATCAGTTTGGAAAACGATATCCAGCGACATCTCAGCCAGCCTTGTCCACATTTGGCCTTGATTTTTATTGATTTAGATCGTTTTAAACTGATTAATGACAGTCTTGGGCATTTAACTGGCGACCATCTACTGATCGAGCTTTCAGCACGCTGGCAACAGGAAGCGCAGCAGCATTTCACCCATGCATCCAGTGAAGTCGGTTTGTTTCGCTTGGGGGGCGATGAGTTCGCCCTACTGCTGAGCGCGCCCACTTTACAACAGTGCCGCGCCGAAGCCGAGCAGCTCAGCCTGCGACTTCTTGAGCTGAGCCGCCATCCCATCAGCATTGATGGATTGGTGCTACAAACCAGCATTAGCCTCGGCTTGGCGTGGACACCCGATCACGGCCTTGACTTTAACAGCCTCGTGCGCAACGCCGACACGGCTTTACATCAAGCTAAACGCCTAGGCAAGAATACCTATCAGATTTACCAACAGGCGCAAACAGAACAGATGTTGCGCGATTTTGAGCTGGAGCAAGAACTGCGCCTCGCGCTCAACACCGAGCAAATCCAGCTGCACTATCAGCCGCAATATCATCTCACCACACGCGAACTCTGCGGGCTTGAGGCTCTCGTGCGCTGGCAGCATCCCGTACGCGGCATGATTCGGCCTGATCACTTTATCCCCTTGGCGGAGGAAACCCAGATGATTATCCCTCTGGGCTGGCAGGTCATTGATCAAGCTTGCCGACAAAGCGCCCAGTGGCTAGAAGAAGGTTATCAAGTGCCCTGTGTGGCGATTAACATCTCACCTTTGCAGCTCTTACAGGCTGATTTTATCGAGCAGCTCAATCTGCTGGTGGACTCCTATGGCCTGCATCGTCAGCGAATTGAGCTAGAAATCACTGAGAACCTACTGCAGCAAAATCCAGATTTTGCCTTTCAGCAACTCAAATCTTTGCGTTTGGCTGGTTACCGTTTGGCGCTGGATGATTTTGGAACAGGTTACTCATCCTTAAATCGACTCAAACTGATGCCCTTAGATCGCATCAAAATTGATAAGAGTTTTATTCGTGATATTGGCAAAAACAGCAAGGATGATGCGATTATCCTCAGTATCATCAATCTCGGACATAGCTTGGGAGTCGAAGTGCTAGCAGAAGGCGTCGAAACCGCACAACAGGATCGTTTTTTACGCCATCATGGCTGCGATACGATGCAGGGCTATCTTTTAGGTCGCCCAGTCGCACAACCGCAATTGCAGCGCCGCGCGTAATCACCGCTGAACGCCTTGGCTCTGTGCAGGTCAAAGAAACGCCGAGAAGACTGACATAGAATCGAGACAAGTCAGTGTTAGACTCTTCGGTATGGCTTATCGCTGCTCTCTCTTTTGCTTGCTACAAGGAATGCTGTTATGTCTTTATCATCTAGTCTGCGCCTCGCGTGCAACCAAGGCTGGATTCTGGCTTTACTCTCCTTCATTCTCTTGAGTGCACCTGTGAGCTGGGCGCAGGGCCCGCGTGTGGCCGTCACGCTGACCCAGCCCGAAGTCCGCGCTATTCACCAACCCCTCTTTGCCAGTGGGCGCTTACAAGCCCTGCATAGCCTCGAACTCAAGGCAGAAGTCAGCGCCTTGGTTTTGGCGCATCAACTCGAAGACGGGGCTGAGGTGGAAGCTGGGCAGCTCTTGGTGCAGCTGGATGATCGCCGCCTGCAAGCTCAGCAACGCCAAGTTCAAGCCAACCTCAATGAAGCCACCCAGCAGCTGGCCCGCTTTGAGCGACTGATTCAAACCCAAGCCATCACCCAAGAACAGCTCTCCAGTCAGCAAGCCCGTGTCGAAAGCCTGCTCGCTGAACAACAAGCCCTGAGCGCAGAGCGCGAGCGCTACCGAATTTTGGCGCCCTTTAGCGGGCATTTGGGCGAGCAGGATCTGGTTGTTGGGCAGCTGGTCGATAATGGGGCTCGATTAACCACGCTCGATCAACTGGACCCACTCAGAGTTGATTTCACCCTCGCTGAACAGCATCTCGCCCACCTTTATCCCGGCCAATCACTGCAAGTCCAGGTTGCGGCCTGGCCAGAAACAAATTTTTCAGGCGCGATTCATAGCATCGGTACGCGTATTGATCCCACCACGGGGCAGTTACAAATTCGCGGCCGCCTGGCAAACCCTGATTTACAGCTGCGTCCTGGTATGTTTGCCCAAATCCAACTCCAGATTCGTCCACGGGAAGCGCTGACAGTGCCAGTCAGCAGCCTGAGCTACAATGGCCCTGAAGTGGCTGTGTTTGTCATGGATGCCAGCCAGCAAGTGCGCCGTCGTCTGATCGAGGTCGGTCGTGTCACCGCCGACTGGGCTGAAGTGCTCAGTGGCCTGAATGCCGATGAACAGATTATTCATCAAGGTGTGGTCAAGGTGCGTGATGGGATGTTTGTGCGCCCAGTTATGGCTCCTGAGCCCCACCCAGAAGCCCTCGCCCTGCAAATACTGCCGGCGGAGGGCGTCTAATCGTGAAGCTCTCTGAAATCGCGGTCCGTCGTCCTGTCTTTGCTCTGGTCATCAATCTTTTGCTGATCGTCTTTGGTTTAATTGCCTGGTCTCAGCTCCCGCTGCGTCAATATCCTGAAGTGGTGCAACCGCGTATTACCATTTCGACCAACTTTCCAGGGGCATCCGCCGAGGTGGTCGAGCTTCAGGTCACGACGCCCATCGAAGACCAACTCTCAGGGATTCAAGGCATCCGTTTTATTGAATCCAACTCCACGCGAGGTGTTTCGCGCGTGGCGATTACTTTTGAAGAAGGCCGCGATCTCGACACGGCTGCCAATGATGTGCGCGAGGCCGTTGCGCGCGTCACACGCCTGCTGCCAGAAGATGCCACCAGCCCTTTGGTGATGCAGCGCAGCTTGGTCGCCGATGCCATCTTGTACATTATTCTGGGTAGTGATCGCATGGACAGCCTACAGCTGACCGACTACGCCAAGCGTACACTGCAAGATCGGCTCAGTCTGGTCAACGGGGTCAGTAACGTCTTACTTCTCGGCGCGCAGGATTATGTGATGCGTGTTGAGCTCGACCCCCATGCGCTGAATGCGCGAGGGCTGACAGCCTCCGATGTCATCCAACGCCTGCGCCAAGAAAATATTGAACTGCGGGCTGGAGAACTCGAAGGACCGCAACGCACTCTTCAGCTTCAAGTCGCACGGGATTTTAACCGTCCCGAGGATTTTGCACGCTTGGTCTTGCGCACCGATGATCTCGCACCAGTGCGCTTAGGTGATGTTGCTCAGATCGGACTGGGCGCACAAAACACCAACCAGATTTTTCGCTCGAATGGACGCACCGTTGTGGGGCTGGCGATCGAACCGATCTCAACCGCCAATCCACTGGAAGTCGTCCAGGCCGTGAAGGATGAACTCGAACTGATTCGTCCCTTCTTACCTGAAGGGGCCAGTTTGACTACCACCTTTGATGCATCGCTGTTTATTGAAAGTGCGCTGAGCGAGGTACAAACCACGCTATTACTGGCGCTTTTGCTGGTAGTACTGGTCATTTTTATCTTCTTAGGTACACCGCGTGCCACCTTCATTCCCGCCGTAACCGTCCCCGTGGCGCTGATCGCCACATTGATTGGTATTGATCTGTTTGGCTTTAGCATCAATTTGATGACCCTACTGGCCCTGGTGCTGGCCATCGGCTTGGTGGTCGATGATGCCATCGTGGTGCTGGAGAACATCCACCGGCATTTGGATGAAGGCAAACCGCCTCTGCTGGCGGCCTGGGTGGGGATCAAGGAGGTGGGCTTTGCCGTCATCGCCACAACACTGGTATTGATTGCGACCTTTGTGCCGATTATCTTCTTAGAAGGCACCGTCGGACAGTTCTTCCGTGAATACGCGCTCACCCTTGCCGTAGCAGTGGCCTTTTCGAGCTTGATCGCGTTAACCCTCACTCCTGTGCTCTGCTCACAATGGCTCAAAGCCCATCCCCCCAAAGAAAAGCAACGCTGGTTAGCGCGTGGGTTGGCATGGCTGGAGAACATCTACCAACGCCTGCTCGAGCGTGGACTCCAACAGCGCTGGATCGCTGTCCTACTGCTGCTCGTGAGTCTAGGTGGGACGGCCTGGGGCTTCGTGCAGTTGCCAAGAGAATTTACACCTCAAGAAGATCAGGGTTCTATTTTTGTTTTTGTGCGTGGACAAGAAGGCGCCAGCGCAGAAAGAATGCGCGCCAGCATGTTAGAAGTTGAACAGCGCCTGCTCCCTTTTTTGGATGGCCCCAATGTCAGCAGTATCACGCTGCGCTCTCCGGGCTTCTCCACACAAGGCGATAACTCCGGCTTTTTAATTTTGAGCCTGACACCTTGGAAAGACAGGCCACAAAATGCCTTCGATCTGCTACACGAACTACGCAGCCTGTTTACCGACTTGCCTGATGTCGTGATTTTTCCGCGCATTACCTCACCGCTGGGCCAAGCCAGTGGCAGCCCGGTCCAATTGGTGATTGGGGGAAGTAGCTATGATGAACTGCTGGGCTGGGCCGAAGACCTGCGTCAAGCCGCTGGCGATTTTGCTGGGATTCAAGATTTAGATATCGACTTTGATCAAACTCAGCCTCAAATTCGTGCACATATTGATCGTGAGCGTGCAGCTCAGCTGGGGGTTTCAAGCCAGGCCATCGGAGAGGTGCTCGAAGTCATGCTCAGTGGCCGCAGCATCACACGCTTTGAAGAGCGAGGGCGCGAATACGATGTCTTTTTAACCGGTACGCCTAGTCGCCTGACCTCTATTGATGAACTCGGCCAGCTCCTCGTGCATTCATCCAGTGGCTCACAACTGATTCGCTTGGATCAACTGGTCAGCTTTACAGAAGTGGGTGAAGCCGCGCGCCTTCCTCACTACAACCGTCAGCGGGCGGTGACCCTTTCAGGGAGTGTCGGTGAAGGCTATTCCTTGGGCGAGGCTCTCGATTATCTAGAAGCCTTGGCCGTTGAGCGCCTGCCCCCCTATGCCGTGATTGATTACAAGGGCGAATCGCTCGATTTCAGAACCAGCTCAGCGGCCATCGAATGGATTTTCATCATGGCCTTGATCATCGTTTATCTGGTGCTGGCGGCGCAATTTGAAAGCTTTGTTCACCCCTTTGTGGTGCTGCTGACTGTTCCACTCGGGCTCGCCGGAGCCATGCTCGGACTCTGGTGGTCAGGGAGCAGTATCAATATCTACACTCAGCTGGCCATGATTATGCTGATTGGGCTCTCGGCTAAAAATGGGATTCTCATTGTGGAGTTTGCCAATCAGCTGCGCGATCAAGGGCTGGCGTTTAATGACGCCATTATTGAAGCGGCGCGTCGTCGCCTAAGACCCATTCTGATGACCGCCACCACGACGCTGATCGGCACCCTACCCCTTATGCTGGCTTCTGGAGCTGGGGCCGAAAGCCGCCAAGCTATTGGTCTGGTCGTCTTCTCGGGTGTCGCACTGGCGACCCTGCTCACACTGCTGGTGGTTCCGCTCACCTATAACCTGCTTGCACGTCATACAGGATCGCCTGAGCGAGTCGGGAATCTGCTGGCAACGCAGCTGGAGCAGCATTCATCCCGCGCGCCGTAACTCAGCACCCTCTGAGAAACCAATCAAGGGCCGTTTTCGTTCTTGGTTAGCTTTTCAACGCAAGATGGCCCCACTTCCATCAGAGAGGTGGGGCCATCTGCGCTGCCGCAGCAGGTTATTCGACAGCTGGCTGAATCATCAATTGTGGCTGCTGCATAAAGACGAGCAACGCGCGATAGAGATACCAAGCATCCAGCGCTCCCGCCGTTTCACGAATCGAGTGCATCCCCCACTGAGGCACACCCACATCTACCACACGCACACCCAGTTGCGTTGCACTGATCGGCCCAATCGTACTCCCACACGCCATATCTGAGCGCACCACAAAGCGCTGCATTGGAACACCCGCCTCGCGGCAAAAGCCAGCAAACAAGGCGGCGGTTTCACTGCTGGTGGCATAGCGTTGATTCGCATTGTGCTTGATGACGGGGCCAGCATTCAGCTGAGGCCCATGTTTTTCATCATGACGCTCAGGATAGTTCGGATGGATCGCATGGGCGTTGTCGGCGGACACCAACATCGATTTTGCCATCAGACGCTGATAAACCAGCTCATCACCGGCCAAGCGACGCAGCAGGTTCTCCAGCGCCGGCCCCTCAGCACCCACGGCTGAGGCGCTGCCCACTTCTTCATGATCATGGCAGGCCAGTAGCTGCGTCGCCGGACCAGCTTCACTCTGAATCAGGGCCTGCACGCCCAGATAGCAGGAGAGGAGATTATCGAGGCGCGCACTGGTGATCATCTCCTGTTGCCAGCCGGTTAAAGCGGGCGGTTGGGTATCATAGAGGCAGAGGTCATAATCAACCACCTCACTCACCTCATAGCCTTCACCCAGTAGATGATGCGCAAGGAGCTGACGCAAAGCCAAGCCTTCTTGCCCTTTAGGCAGACAACCCCAGACCATGGGCAGATGGTTTTGTGGATTGATTTCAACACCCTTGTTCGCCTCACGATTCAAATGAATGGCCAAGGAGGGAATCACGCCGACGGGTTCGATCAGATTAACCAAGGCTCGACAGAGCTCACCATTGGCATTCAGATAATGCACCTCACCGGCTAAAGACAGATCTCGATCAAACCAGGTGGATAACAGCGCGCCACCATAGACTTCGACACCCAGCTGCTTCACGCCGTGGCGCTGTAAATCAGGCAGTGGCTTCACCTTCAAGCAGGGGCTGTCCGTATGGGCACCGATCATGCGGACTCCCGCCTGATCCAACGCAGCTTGACCAAGACGAAAGGCCAAAATAGAGCGCCCACTTTGAATCAAGTAGTAACCTTGACCCGCTTTTAGCTCCCAATGATCTTCAGCCTTCAGCCCAACAAAACCAGCCTGATCTAGCAAAGCCTGCATCTGTAAGACAGCATGACTAGGTGTCGGCGAAGCCTGCAAAAAGCGCAGTAAGCCTTGATTAAACGCGGGTGTTTGCATAGTCAAACCTCTTTTACCTCTTCATCAGGTGTGCTCACCCGCCAAGGGCAGCCACTCAGTGAATCCGTGTTGATGTCGTGTCATTTTTTGCTGCTTTTTTCATTCAACCCCATCAGGAGGCTGTTATCCGTGGTTTGATGGGGTATGCTTATTCAGTCATGAACTGAGCACGCCTGATCACAGCCGATCAAACTTATTGAGTTCTGCGTACTCTAAAGCCAGTAACATGTTATCTGCAGCTCAGATCGCTAGGCTAGTCGTATTGAGCAAAAAGATGTTTTTTTATCACCCTGTAAAAAATAACCCTGTAAAGAATAGGAGTAACCAAAGGATGCGCACGCAACTCTTGCGTGGGTTGCTGATCTGTTGGCTGACCCTCAGTTTAAGCTCGCCCCTCGTGGCCGAAGAAGTTTCCACTCGCCAATACACGCCACTAGAGGAGCTCGCTCCCTCTGCTGAGCAGCGCCGTGTCGCACGTGAAGTGACCCGCACCTTAGTGCGTCAACACTTTGCCAGCGTCGCTTTAGATGCTGAGTTAGAGCAGCAAGCCCTAGAAAACTACATCGACCAACTTGATCCTAACAAGGCTCTGCTGACCGCAGCAGAACGCCAAGCTATTTTAGAGCGCACCGCTGAACTTGAAGCGGCGCTCGTGAAGGGTGATCTTGAATTTGCTTTCGAAGTCTTTGTTTATATCGCCAACAAAAACAAAGCCCGTCTAGAACGTAACCTAGTCCAGCTGCAAGAAGAATTAGACCAATTCAGCTTTGATCAAGACCAGCGCTTTATGCCCGATCGCCGTGAGCAACAATGGCCTACCCATCAAGCAGAACTCGATACCTACTGGCAACAACGCCTGACGCATGAATTACTCAGCCTGATGGATGCGGATCAGAGCATCGAAGAAGCCCGAGATCTTTTGGTGCGCCGCTATCAGAATCAACTCAGCCGCCTGCGCCAAACCAATGCGGATGATATCTTCCAAGGTTTTTTGAATGCCTTTACCACCAGCGTGGATCCGCATACCAATTACCTCTCACCACGCCGCAGCGAGAGCTTTAATATTCAGATGCGCCTCTCTTTAGATGGCATCGGGGCTGTGCTGCAAACCGAGAACGAATATACCAAGGTGGTCAGCCTTGTCCCTGGTGGCCCAGCCGATCGTCAAGGTCAGTTGCGTCCAAATGATCGTATCATCGGCGTGGCACAAGGGGCAGAAGGCGAGATAGAAAATGTCATTGGCTGGCGTTTGGATGAGGTCGTTGATCTGGTCCGTGGCCCGCGCGGCTCGATTGTCCGCCTAGAGGTGCTCAACCAAGACAATACAGCACGCCGTGTCATTGAAATCGAGCGCAATGCCGTTGAGCTCGAAGACCAAGCTGCAAGTAGTCGCCGAATTCAGGTCGAAGAAGAGGGCGAAACACGCCACATCGGCATTATTGAGATCCCCACCTTCTATCTTGATTTTGAAGGCCAACGTAATAATGATCCCCAGTATCGCAGCACCACCCGCGATGTCGCGCGGCTGATTCGTGAGCTGCAGGATGAAGGCATTGATGGCTTGGTCATCGACCTGCGCAACAATGGTGGCGGTGCCTTGCAAGAGGCCAATAGCCTCGTGGGCCTTTTCATTCCACGCGGCCCCACCGTGCAGGTTCGGGATGCGGATGGCCATATTAATGTGCTGGGCGATTCCAGCGGGCGCGTCTTTTATGAAGGCCCCTTGGCGGTCGTCATTAACCGCCTGTCAGCCTCAGCCTCGGAAATCTTTGCCGGTGCCATCCAAGACTATGGCCGTGGCATCGTGGTTGGTGAGCGCTCCTTTGGGAAAGGCACAGTGCAGACCATTTTGGATTTAAGCTATGGCCAGCTGAAGATTACCCGCGCCAAGTTCTACCGCATCTCCGGCGCCAGCACCCAGCATCGTGGTGTCGAGCCAGATATTGCCTTCCCCCCTCTGTTTGATCCTGATCGCATCGGCGAAAGCGCCTCACCTAACGCGCTGGCTTGGGACCAGGTGCAGCCAGCGGTCACCCGTCGCCATGCTGATCCAGCACCGCTGATCGCAACGCTGCTTTCCAGTCATCAACAACGTATTCAAGAGGATGCCAACTTCTTGTTTTTGCAAGAGCAATCCGAGTGGCTGCGTCGCCACAATGGCGCGCCCAGTATCAGCCTCAATCTCACTGAGCGCCAGCGCGAGCAACAGCAGGATGAAGATGAGCAGCTAGCAATGGAAAACCGTCGCCGTGAACGCCTTGGCTTAGAGCAGCTGAGTCAGCTCGAAGAAGTCGATCTCAGCAGTGAAGAGCCCACACCGCTAGATCAAGCCATTCTCTATGAAACCGGGCGGATTCTGGTAGATTACACCCGCTTGGTGAGCCAACATCACCAATGAGCCTCTGCTCAACGACAAAAAAGGCCTCCATCTTGGAGGCCTTTTTATTGATGTTGATGTCACTGTCAAAATAACAGCGCTTCAGCCAGCTTGGGTTTCTTGTGCCTCGACCGGCAAAAAACCCGATGCCCAAGGCGAATGACGCACCAACGCAAAGACCCGCTCGATCACCTGATCGCTTCTCACTTCTTCTGCCAAACACTCTATGGCAAAGTTGGCACCATATAAGCGCTCGACCTCCTGCGCATCCACACTAAAAGGCGGGCCGTCTTTGCGCGCAGCTTCTTCACGCGCGACCAATAAAATTTGTGCACCTGGCTTCAAACAGTGGGCCAAAAAAAGTGCATAGTTTTCTCTCACTGCCGTGGGCAGGGCGACCAACGCAGCACGATCATAAACCGCATCCACTGAACGTAATAAATCTGCTTTAAGATGAAAAACATCACCCACCACAAATAGTAAACGCTCTTGCCACGCCAGATGCAAATGTGGCTGCTGGGCATAACGCACCGCAGCTGAGTGACGGGCCAAAACAGCCTGCTGAGCTTGCTCTGCCAAATCGATGCCAATCACCTCATGGCCCTCGGACAGTAACCAGTCTAGATCGAGACTTTTTCCACACAAAGGCACAAAAACCCGTGCTTGCGGGGGAAGCTGTAACCTCTGCCAAAAACGCTGCAAATGGCGATTGACCTGCGGCTGATGAAAACCCAAGTCTTCTTCTCGCCACACTTTTTCCCAGTAACTTCTATCCACTCAGCCTCCTTAGCAGGGCCATCCATCAGATGCCGATGTATCCACACCTTCTGTGGATAAACCTGGGAGCATCTTTAGAGTAACCCCTGCGACGCCCCTAGGCTGCAACACTAGCATAAACTGATGAAAATTTGTTCACTAGCCCTCAGATCCGCTCTGACTGTATAATCCGCCTCTTCTTTTTATCTCCTCACTATAGGTTGTGTGCTTTTATGACCCAGGCCAGCGAACCCACCACCAAAAAGCTCTTTATCAAAACCCATGGCTGTCAGATGAATGAATATGACTCCACGCGCATGGCCGATCTGCTCGGTGTATCCCACCAGCTAGAGCTCACCGATGATGAAAGCGAAGCCGATGTCATTCTGCTCAATACCTGCTCCATCCGTGAAAAAGCGCAAGAAAAGGTCTTCCATCAGCTAGGGCGCTGGCGCTTACTGAAGGAAAAAAATCCCGACCTGCTGATTGGTGTGGGTGGCTGCGTGGCCAGCCAAGAAGGGGATAAGCTGCGCCAACGCGCCCCCTTTGTCGATCTGGTCTTTGGCCCGCAAACCCTGCATCGTGTCCCTGACATGATCGATGCCACACGCAGCAGCAAAATTCCGGTTGTGGATGTGACCTTTCCTGAGATCGAGAAGTTTGATCGCCTTCCTGCTCCCAAGGTGGAGGGTGTCACGGCCTTTGTTTCGATTATGGAAGGCTGCTCCAAGTACTGCACCTTCTGTGTGGTGCCTTATACACGCGGTGAAGAAGTCTCGCGTCCTTTTGAAGATGTCATGCGCGAGGTACAACAGCTGGCCGATCAGGGCGTGCGTGAAGTGAATCTGCTTGGTCAAAACGTGAATGCCTATCGTGGTCTGAATGCCGCGGGTGAAGAAATCGATCTGGCTGAGCTGATCACCTGTGTTGCTGCGGTGGAAGGGATGGATCGCATTCGCTTCACCACCTCACATCCAGTCGAATTTTCAGACAGCTTGATTGAGGTCTACCGCCATGTCCCCGAGCTGGTCAGCCATTTGCACCTACCTGTCCAAACAGGCTCAGACCGCATTCTCGCGGCGATGAAGCGCGGCCATACGCGTGCAGAATATGTGGAAAAGATGGAACGCATTCGCGCCAATCGTCCTGATATCAGCTTCTCTTCTGATTTTATAGTTGGCTTCCCCAATGAGACAGATGACGATTTTGAAGACACCATGAACCTGATCGCGCAGATCGGCTTTGATCTGTCCTTCTCCTTTATTTACAGCGCCCGCCCAGGTACACCCGCCGCTGATTTAGAAGATGCCACACCTGAGGCCGTCAAAAAACAGCGCCTGCAACGCCTGCAAGAGCGGATCAACCAGCAGACGATGCAGATTAGTCGTCGTATGGTCGGCACGCGCCAGCGCATTCTGGTGACGGGTTTAGCACCCAAAGATCCGGGGCAATTCTCTGGTCGTACTGAAAATAATCGCGTCGTCAACGTGACCAGCGATCACCCTCTGGACTATATTGGTGAATTTGTTGATGTCATCATTGAAGAAGCCTACCCTAACTCTTTACGTGGCCGTTTAGCCGAATAAGGAACCCTTGTGACCTCATCTGATGTCGTGGACCCAAGTCAGGATCATCCCCACTCTGCCAGAGTGATCCAGCTCACCTTGGCACCCGAGGACGCGCAGCGTCTTGCTGCCCTCTGTGGACCGCAAAGCAGCCACTTAAGCTTGATGGAGAAACGCCTCGGCGTGACCATCCATCATCGTGGTCATGCTTTTCAAGTTCAAGGTGAAGCACGGCGTGCCCAAACAGCGGCCATGCTCCTTGAACAGCTTTACAAAGACAGTGCGCAAGAAGAGCTAAACGCAGAGCTGATCCACCTTCACCTGCAAGAAGCCGGCCTTGAAGCCTTAGAGGAAGTCGGACTGCCTTCTGGCGCAGCGGTACAAATTCGCACCCCGAAGCTGCATATCAAGCCACGCGGTGAGAATCAACAAGCCTATGTACGCAGTATTCGCAGCCAAGATATTAACTTCGGCATAGGTCCGGCTGGGACAGGCAAAACCTATCTCGCTGTCGCCTGTGCTGTAGAAGCTTTAATGAAGGATGAAATCCGCCGCATCCTGCTGGTGCGCCCTGCGGTCGAAGCAGGTGAGAAGCTCGGCTTTCTTCCAGGTGATCTGGCGCAGAAGATCGATCCCTACCTGCGCCCGCTCTATGATGCGCTCTACGAAATGCTCGGGTTTGAGCAGGTGACCAAAATGATTGAAAAAAACATCATCGAGGTCGCACCGCTGGCATTCATGCGCGGTCGCACGCTGAACAATGCCTTTGTCATCTTGGATGAAAGCCAGAACACCACACGTGAGCAGATGAAGATGTTCCTGACTCGGATCGGCTTTGGCACCACCGCCGTGATTACAGGTGATGTCACGCAAATCGATCTACCACGTGGCACCCGATCAGGTCTGGTGCATGTGATGCATGTGTTGAAGGGCGTCACCGGCATCGGTATGACCCACTTTGCCAACAAAGACGTCGTCCGCCATCCTCTCGTGCAGCGTATTGTCGAAGCCTATGATCTGGCCGAAGCAGCTGAAGAAGCCTCTCATCCACAAGAGCGCATGCGACATGATTAAACTGGATCTACAAATCGCCACTCAAGCCCCTGTTGAGACCCTGCCTTGTGAGGCAGATTTCCAACGCTGGCTTGATCTCGCCTATGCTGCAGACCAGCCCGCGACTGAGGTCACCCTGCGTTTAGTCGACCATGAAGAAAGCCAAGCCCTGAATGCCGCTTATCGAGGTAAGGACGCGCCGACCAATGTCTTGTCTTTTCCGTTTGAAGCCCCCATTGATTTACCGCCCGAGGCTGAGTTAAGTTTGCTGGGTGATCTCATCATTTGCGTGCCCAAAGTACTGGAAGAAGCCCAGCAACAGGGCAAGCCTGTTTTGCACCACTGGGCGCATTTAGTGATCCACGGCCTGTTGCATTTACAAGGCTTTGATCATGAAACCGAGGATGAAGCCGAGGTAATGGAGCACCTTGAGGTGCAACTCTTGGCGCAGCTTGGTATTGCTGATCCTTACCAAGAAGCTACATCCTGATGATGGCTGAGACCAGATTGATTCAAGAACAGAGACACCGCTTAATCTTAGTGAACTCGAAGGTGAAACAACAAACGTCATGAACGAAGAGCGATCGAGCCGGGGGCAGCCCCCTAAAAACTGGCTGGATAAATTGTTCAGTGCCTTTTCGACTGAACCCAAAAATCGCCAAGAGCTGCTCGGCTTTTTAAAGGATGCCTCAGAACGCCAACTGATCGATTACGAAGCCCTCACTGTCATCGAAGGGGCTTTACAGCTCACCGATATGCAGGTGGGCGATGTGATGATTCCTCGCTCACATATGGTGGTGGTCAAAATTGACCAGCATCCGCGCGATTTTTTGCCTCTGCTGATTGAATCTGCCCACTCACGCTTTCCCGTTATCGGTGAAACGACGGATGAGGTGCTCGGCATCCTACTGGCTAAGGATCTACTGCCTTTGATCACTGATCCCGAAGCGCTGGCCAATTTTGATATGCGCCAACTGCTGAGACCGGCCACCTTTGTTCCTGAGTACAAGCGGCTCTACTCCATGCTACGCGAGTTTCGTGCAACCCATAATCATATGGCTATTGTGGTCGATGAATATGGTGGCACCGCTGGCTTAGTGACGATTGAGGATGTACTCGAGCAGATCGTGGGTGATATCGAAGACGAGCATGATGTGGAAGAAGAAGCCGATATTCGCCAAACTGAACAGGGCCTCTTTTTAGTGCGCGCCTTAACGCCCATTGAAGATTTTAATGACTTTTTCTCTGCTGATTTCAGTGATGAAGAGTTCGATACCCTCGGCGGTATCGTGATGCAAAAGTTTGGCCATCTGCCGCGACGCGGCGAGGCCATCGTCTTAGCTGGCTTTGAGTTTAAAGTCATCAACGCCGATAATCGCCGTATTCGCCTGCTCCAAGTGCGTCAACTCAGCGCGCAGGAAATAGCGGCCCTCCCCCCTGAAGACTAGCCGCGCAGCCCTCTCGGCTCGCCAAGGATTGACATGCGACTTGCTCTACTGGCACTGCTGAGCGGTGCCTCCCTGACTCTGGCTGCGGCCCCTTTTGAGTTCTGGCCTCTGGCTTGGCTGGCCCCCTTGGCACTGCTGCTGATCCTCGATCAGCAGTCTATCGCGCGCGCCACTTGGCTGGGCTGGCTTTTTGGTTTAGGACTCTTCGCTTCAGGTGCCTCATGGGTTTATGTCAGTATTCATGAGCATGGCCATGCGCCGGTTCCCTTGGCACTGCTCTTAACAGGCTTGTTTGTGGCTGGATTAGCGCTTTTTTTTGCGCTTCACGCCTGGATCTGGCAGCGGTTTTTTGCTCGGCGCTGGGTCCTCCTCAGCTGGCCCGCCTTATGGGTCGTGATGGAAATTTTTCGCTCGTGGTTTCTCACCGGCTTCCCTTGGCTTTTATTGGGCACCAGTCAAATCAGCAGTCCACTGGCTGGCTGGGCACCTGTTCTGGGGGTTTATGGTGTTTCAGCGCTCTGCGTGTTGCTGGGCCTACTGCTGCTCTCATTATGGCAACCGGATGGCTTGCCTCAATCGACTCGCCTCACCGCCTCCAGCCGCCGTTGGATCAGCGGTGCAAGCCTCGCTAGTCTTCTGATCGCAGGTCTGCTACTGCAGCAGGTGCAGTGGACCCAGCCTGAAGGAGATCCACTCAAACTCGCGCTAGTACAGGGGAATATCGCGCAGGAAGACAAGTGGAATCCGCAGCTACGAGGCCGCATTATCCAACAGTATTTGCGCTTAAGTGAGGCAGCTGCAGAGCAGGAGGTCGATCTGCTCCTCTGGCCAGAGACGGCATTACCTTTACTGCCCGAACAAGCCGCTCCTTTTTTTGCGCGTGCATTGAGTCATGCAGGACCAGAGACAGGCTTAATCTCTGGCCTAGTCTCGCGCGAAACCAGCACTTCGGCCTTTCACAACAGCTTGATTACAGCTGGCGGGGCCACTGGGGTTTATCATAAAAGTATACTGGTCCCCTTTGGTGAGTATGTGCCTTTAGAGCGCTATTTACGCGGACTGATCGCTTTTTTTGATCTCCCCATGTCCAGCTTTCAACCTGGCTCGCCTCCAGGTGGCCAATTAAGCTTTGCACACACCCAGATTGCTCCGCTGATTTGCTATGAGATTGCCTATGCCGACTTTACAGCACGCCAAGCGCAAGAGAGTCACTGGTTGCTCACTGTCTCGAACGACAGCTGGTTTGGTGCCTCAATCGGGCCTTTGCAGCATCGACAAATAGCCCAAATGCGTGCCTTAGAAACTGCACGGCCTCTGGCTCGAGCCACCAATAATGGGGTGACCGCCTTGATCGATTACCAAGGGCGCATCACCCAGCAGCTCCCTCAGTTTGAAGAAGGGGTATTGATCGGACAGCTTCAACCCCGGACAGGGCACACGCCCTTTATGCTCTGGGGTTCATGGTTGGCTGGTGGCATCAGCCTTGTGCTGCTGCTGATCGCTAGGCTGGTACAACGTCAACCGCCCCAGCCTGAGACGGCTGACTCAGCCTTGCCTTCAACGCCCAAGAGCCGCAGTTAAGCCGATGCCTCTGCACTGCGGCGTAAGAACACCCGCCCATCACAACGATGACAAGGTTCTAGGCGATGGGTATAAGCGACTTCAACAGGCTTATCGCACTGAGTACAGACAAAAGCACCAGCAATAGCCAACTCGCCTGCATGATAGAGGGTAGGATCTTCACGACTCAACAGATCTTCCTCAAGAGTGCGGGCATCGAGCAAAGAAGGGTCTGCGATCTGGCGCAGCCAATGCATGACCTGCTCCCCCAGCACCGCACCCTCTAAAGCCAACCACTGAGCAACGCCGCTGCCTGTGGTGGCGAGGTGTTTCTGGAGGTCGACCAAATCACGCTTGAGCCAAGCTTGCAACAAACTGGCTTCTTCTGCCGTCACACGCTCCACTTCTTGCTCAGCATCCAAAAGACGCTGGATCTCCGCTTCCAGATTGATCTGCTGGCTGGCTTGCTCAACTTCTTGCTGCACCTGATAGAGTTTTTCAACCAACTCATCATAAAGGGCAGCCAAACGCTCGGCTTGATCAGACATGGTTTTCTCCTTTTCGTGATCAGCTCAGGACACCTTTTCAGCGCAGCATCACCTAGCGCAGTGGTGCATCAAAGGCTTCCCCTAGGTTAACATGCAGGCACATCAATAAAACAAGCTCAACAGCAATAACAGCAATAACAGCCCTGCTAATCCCTTCCAAAAAGCCAAGGGGCGCTGCTCTGCCGTTTCTAAAGACGCACGATAAGCAGCGGGTGGCTTCTTCAAATCATAGATCAATTCTGAAAGGCGGCGATAACGCAGCTCTGGATTTGGCTGGAGGGCTTTACGCAGTGCCACATCCATCCATGGCGGTACTTCAAGAGCTTGCTGAGCTAAGGGCAGATAGTGCAAACGCGTTGTATCAACCTGCTGCTGAAGCTGCTCAAGTTGTCCGGCATAAGGAGGATGGCCGCTCAACAGTTCATAGGCGATGGCCGCAATCGAAAACTGATCGGCACGCGGACCCGGCACCAGATCCAAATAATACTCAGGTGCAGAATAGGGTGTCAGTCCGACACGCCGCGCCAAGGTCAACAAACTCGGCAGCCCTTCCATATCCGCATCATTGATCAAGCCACAAGCAGCAAAATCAACCAGCTTTAGCCGCCCCTCACGATCCACCATGATGTTGTCTGGAGAGAGGTTTTGATGCATCACATCTTGACGATGTAAAGCACGCACTGCCTTGGTCAGCTGTTCGATTAAATCTATCTTCTGCTTTAAATCGGCTTCTGGATAAGCTGTGCGCCACTGCGCAAGCGATTGGCCTTCAATATATTCCATCAAATAATAGAGCTGGGTGCGGGGGCGAGAAAGATCCACCACCTTAGCAATATAAGGCGAGCCGACGCGCTGTACGACCCACTGTTGCAAGATAAAGTGGCGAATCAATTCTTTTTTGCGTGCCAACTGGGGCGAAGGTGCTTTGAGTACACGCTGGACTTGGGTCTGGAGATCTAACACCAGATACAGGCGACTGGTCAGGCTACGCGAGAGAACCTGCTGAACTTGATAGCCATCAATCTCATCCCCGACGCGCAATTCATCCGGCACTGGCAAACTGGCATAAGCACTGCCCAGATCTTGCTCTTGCTGCTGCTGTGGTAGTTGATCAACGCGCACCAATTGAAAGCAAAAATTATGGCTGGAATAGCCACGACGACTGGCTTTTTCAATCGCCTGCTTGAGAATCTCATCGCAAGTCTGGTGGAGATCTTCAGGATGCTGGCGCACTAGCTGCACCAAATCAGAGGGCATCAATGTGCCTTTGACGGCCTGGGTAGTAAACAGAAATAAATCGCCTTGGCGCAGATTAAAATTCAGATAATCAATATCCACGCTCGGACCCATCCCCAGTGCACGCGAAGGATAGCGATAGCCACCTAGGAAAGTCGTGTGCTCTCGGGTGAGCTGCTGTACTTCTCCACCCCGAATGCGATACACCAACGTATCGCCCATATGAAAAAGGTGTCCTTGCTGGCCACGCAGTACCGCTATACTCATCGAACTGATATAGCTTCCATGACTCAGGGTTCTACTTTGCGCAAAAAGCCAAGCATTTAAAGCGGCCAACACACGGTTGGCTGAAGTTTTGACATCCCAGTTATCGGGTGTGGCATAGTAATCTGCAATAAAACCGCGTACGCACAAGTCCCCCGCCTGCTTGGCAAGGGTGTTGCGCCAAGTCGAATCAGACACCACACCGACGACGCCTTTGACCGCCAGCTGCGAATCTCTGGGGTAGCTCACGGCCATTGAAGAGCGTGCATGACGCCGGTCTTGGGCCAAGTAAGCCTGCCCATAACTGACTTTTAGTTCATCCAAATGCATGACCTCTTCTCAACCTGCTCCACCGATTTTGTATCCAAGCTTGACCTTGCTGCATCTCTTCTGAGATTGGACTCTGCAAGAGTATCCTCTGACTGGCGCCGGCTTCCAAGCCTAGCACCTTATCCCTTGGTCTCAATTGTGCTGAAAAAGTGAGAAAAAAGCTTATCCCTTGGTCTGATAGCCTGCCTTGTGCTTGGTTTTATGGGTCGAGGGTGCGTATAATTCCAGCGCAAAATCAACCACTGCAAAAGGTCAACGCGATGAGCTATACCAAAATTCCAGCTGGAAAATCCTTGCCTGATGATATCTATGTTGTCATCGAAATTCCTGCTAATCATTCCCCTGTGAAGTATGAAATTGATAAGGATATGGATGCGTTAGTTGTTGACCGTTTCATGGCAACGCCCATGTTCTACCCAGCTAACTACGGCTACATTCCCCAAACACTGGGCGATGATGGCGATCCTCTCGATGTTCTGGTGATCACTCCTTACCCTGTTGAGCCAGGCAGTGTCATTCGTTGCCGCGCAGTCGGTGTGCTCAATATGACCGACGAAGGTGGTGTTGATGAGAAGCTGGTGGCCGTCCCTCACCAGAAGCTAACCAGCCTCTACAATGATATCCACGATATCGAAGACGTACCTGAGTTGCTGCGCAAGCAAATCACCCACTTCTTTGAAAACTACAAGGATTTAGAAGAAGGTAAATGGGTGAAGGTTGAGGCCTGGGGCCCAGCAGCAGAAGCACGCGCTGCTATCGTCAAAGCCGCTGCCGCCTACAAGGGTTAATTCGGCCGCTACCCTGCACTATGCAGGGTAGCTTGCTTCATTCGGCATCTTTGACACCATGTGGCTGATGACCTGCCCGCCATAACAAATACTCATCCAGCAGATAGCGACTCCGCTCACTCACCGACTGCTTGCGATGATGCACCAGATAAATCGACCACTCTACCTCCGTCGCCAAACGCCACTCACGGGTTAACTGCTGCCAGGTCGAGGCCTCCCAGATACTACGCGGCACGACGGTAAAGCCCAAACCGCGTGCAACCGCATCCAGCACCAGGTGCATTTGATTGATCAACACACGCTGCGTGACCTGACGCTGCCCACGAAACTCATCAGGAAAGTTCACACGTAACACTGAAGAGAGCAAATGAGCACCCTGCTGATGTTCAATAAAACCGAGACTGAGCAAATCTTGCAACTTGTTGCCTTGAAAATCTGCCGGCACCACGATAATCAGTGGCTCCTGAATATACTCTTGCAGCACAAGATCAGGGTGCTTGGTAAACTCACTCACCAAGGCAACATCGGATTTTCGCTCTAAGACCTCCTGCACCGCCTGCGCATTGGTTGCAAAACGCAGGTCTAACTTCAGGCGCGGGTAGTTCTTCACATAACCCAGCGTAAAGGGATAAAACAGCTCGCCTACCAGCTCTGGGCAGATAAAGCGGCACTCTCCACCCTCTGCGAGATCCTGCTCAAGACGATGGCGAAACTGATCATGCTCAGCAAAAAGCCGCAAGGCATAGTCATAAACCTGACGGCCAGCAGGAGTCAGCTCAAAGCTGCGCCCTTGGCGCATTAAAAGCGGCAGGCCAAAATACTGTTCTAGCTTGCGCACCTGCTGACTCACCGCAGGTTGCGTCATTTCTAAGCGGCGTGCAGTGAGCGTAAAGCTCCCTGTTTCAACCAAGCTAATAAAAGTTTTGAAATACAGCGCATTAAACATAGGTGAACTCTAAATATAGAAAAAACCCCCAGGCCTAGGGCCGGGGGGCTTTATTGTAATGCCGAATGACGCTGATGTCAGATGATCAATCCAACTTCCACAGGTGATCAACTGGGTTTTTCATTATCCTGCGGCATATTATCATCCACATGGATGGGTTCCGCTGTATCTTCAGCTGCTTTTTTACGGCCACGGAACTCAATCAGGAAGTACATCACCAGACCGGCACCCAAGCCCCAAGCAGCGCCGTGTGTGGCCAAAACCACACCCATGACACCCGCCACACCCATTGAGGTGGCGTTATCAATCTGTTCCACCGCCACAGCAATACACAGATAGCCGGTGATCAACAGTGTGATCGACAAGGCAATCGGCAGCACAGGACGGAAGACAGTGACCAGCGGCAGTAAAAAGAGTGCGATAAAACCCACAATCCAGAACACACCCGCACCAGAGTAAATGGTATCCATGGCATTACGGCCATAGCGATAACGCTCTGCAATCGTCGCCATAACACCAGTAAACAGTGGGCCAGCCAAACCAGGATAGGGCGCAAAGAAAGCATGAATGGCATTACGAATACCGGTGATCAGGTGAACACGGTCAACGTTGACTTCAATCTTCTCATCAGGACGCAGATGATCAACGCGCTTGATTAAGCTTTGGCCGACGATGATGTCACCAAAGGCAATAATATACGCAATAATCGCCGTTGGAATCGCAGCAGCCATCATCGCCAAAGTCGGGAAGCCTAAGGTAAAGGGCAACCAGTTCCAGATCTCACCAAAGGCAGGCACATTAACTCCCCACTCGATATCGGGCAGCGGGTATTCCTTAACAGACCAGCCGATGATCATAGTCAGCAGCATGCCTGGCACCATGCCGTAACCTGCAATCAATTTGGCCCAGCGGTGTTTTTCAGTCCAATCACGGAAAGACAGAGAGAAGAGCACATAGGCGGTTACCAAACCACCAATAATCAAAGAAATCGGAGTGTTATGTAAGCGACCACCGATGCTAATTTCACCCGAGATGGCAGCAATACCCGCGCCGAGCAAAATACCCGCCTTAATAGAATTAGGAATATTATTGACTAAGGTACTACCTAGGCGGGTGACACCCATAAATAAAAAGACGAAGGCAACAACCAGCTGTAGTGCCACCAAAGCCACTATCGCATCTGGACCTGGCTCAAAATCGCCTAAGTAGAGCAAAACCACTGGAATCGCTGGTGTAATCCAGCCAGGAACAAAGGGTACGCCGAGCAAGTTGGGCAGCATAAAGCCGATCCCGCACACCACAACATAGGCCAGTGCCACGTCATAGGGCAGACCCAGATAGCGTTCAAGCAGCGGAATCATCCCCATCGCGACCACAAACATCACCAGAGCTTGAATCGTCTCGGCTGTTTCCCAGCGATAGTGAATAAAGGGTAGGCGTATCTTAAAAGGCCCTGCCGGCCAATAAGGGTGTTCTTCACCATGCTTGCGTTTTAAGAGCACTGTTGCGTTCCTTATCAATTTATCATTATGAGTTGCGGAGTTGGTTTCCCCTGCGCGGACACCGAGCTCACTTTGCTATTTTTGTCAGTGTGAAACATCAGTGGTTGCTTTTTTACCCTGCTTCGCGCGCGAGCACTATTCGACCTTGGCACTAACAACCGCTTGCTTGCCCAAGCAGAACACTAGTTAAATCAACTATAAAATCGATATAGCACGAACCTAAAAAACCACACATAAAAGATAAATAAGAAATAAAGCCTGCTGCAGCGCGACAAAAAAGCAAAAACCTCACAAAAAATCAGGGCAGCAAAGAAACGGAAGATGCTTTATGATAGAAAAGCCATGATTCGATACGGAGAGAGTGGGTATGACCTTTACACGCACCAGTGTCAATGCAGTAGTCTCCCCCGAGGGTAGCCTTGAAGTTTTATCTCAAGATGAAGTCAATCGACTCAAAGACACATCCAGTAATGGTCATCACGAAATCCTGCGCCGCTGTGCACTGGCCGTTTTATCCTGCGGCAGCCCACAAGATGACAGCCAAGCCCTGCTCGATCAACACCCTGATTTTGACATTGAAGTCCTGCAGCAAGACAGGGGCATTAAGCTACGCCTGACTGCTGCACCTGCAGTGGCTTTTGTTGATGGCCAGATGATCCGCGGTATCCGTGAACATCTTTTTGCGGTGGTGCGTGATTTGGTTTATGTCAGCAATGAAATTGATCAAAACCCACGTTATGACCTAGAAGACTCCAGTGCGGCCACAGAAGCTGTTTTTCATATTTTGCGTAATGCGCGCGTGCTTAAAACCAACCTCTCTCCCAATCTCGTTGTTTGCTGGGGCGGTCATTCCATTTCACGTGAAGAATACGAATATACCAAGGACGTCGGCTATCATCTTGGGTTGCGAGGCTTGGATATTTGTACCGGCTGTGGCCCTGGCGCGATGAAAGGCCCGATGAAAGGTGCCAACGTGGCCCATGCCAAGCAAAGAACCACGCAGCGGCGTTATATCGGCATTTCTGAGCCGGGTATTATTGCCGCTGAGGCACCGAATCCGATTGTTAATCAATTGATCATCATGCCGGATATCGAGAAACGTCTAGAGGCCTTTGTTCGCCTTGCTCATGGCATTATTATCTTCCCTGGTGGCGTGGGGACAGCAGAGGAAATCCTTTATCTGCTGGGCCTGCTCAGTAGCCGTGAGAATCAGCAGCATCCCTTACCGATCGTCATGACAGGACCTGAGTCGGCGCGTGCTTATTTTGAGCAGATTGATGCCTTCTTAGTCCAGGTGTTCGGCGAAGAAATACGCCACAAATACCGTATTATTATGAATAATCCAGCCGAAATAGCGCGTTATTTAAAAACAGGGATTGAGGATGTAACCCACTACCGCTGCCAACATTCAGATGCCTTCTACTTTAACTGGCACCTCAAGATCAACCCTCTGTTTCAGCAGCCGTTTCATCCTACCCATGAAGCGATGAGCCAGTTGCAGCTGCACCGTAATCAGCCTACTGAAGAGTTGGCAGCACAACTCAGGCGCGCCTTTTCTGGCATCGTGGCTGGTAATGTCAAAGCCTCAGGTATTCAAGCCATTCAGCAGCATGGCCCCTTTGAGCTGAAGGGTGAACCCGCTATAATGGCGTCTTTAGATCAGCTGCTGCGCGCCTTTGTTGCACAAGGAAGAATGAAGCTGGCCAGCAAGGAATACCATCCCTGCTACCGCATTATCAACTAAGCCTGCAACGAATCTGAGACATAAAAGCACAGGGCTTTGCAGTCATCCTTGGCATGAAGCTGTAAACTAGCCGGCCAGAATTAAGAGATGGGAGTTTCAAACATGGTGGATATGGCCAAGCTCAAGGAGGATGCCCTCAGACGCAAGCAAGAGCATGAAGAAAAGGAACTCAAGCGCCAGATGCAGAGGCGCAAATCCGCTGCGCCTCGGAAAAAAAATACGGCCTCATCTCGTACGGCACAGCGACCTGCTGCGCGTGGCGCCCGCACTCAAGTCGTTCAAGCGCAACCGAAAAAACGCAAACGCTCAATTAGTCGCTGGGTCTTAGATATCTTGCTGGTGCTGGGAGCACTCTTGGTCATGGTGATGTTTATTAATCCTTTCTAGGACATCATGCTTGTCATCACCCCCCAAGACACCCTCTGCCCCAAAGCACCTATTCTACCGCCTATCCTCTGGTCAAATCCTGCACCAGCGTCTGAATCGCTACCTGGGCGCCCTCGACAGCCTGAAAGTGCTCTAAAGCATCAATCACCAGCAAAGGCTGAATTGGCCGGGCACCAAGATCTTCTAATTTATGCTGAAAAGCACGACCGGCTGCGGCAAAGCTGGCACCGTAGGATGAATCGCCCAACGCAACCACCGCAAAAGGCCGACCGGCAAGCAAGGCTGCAGAAGGCTCTAGCTGTTGAAAGAAAGGCTGGATCGCATCAGGTAGCTCACCCTGCCCAGTGGTTGACGTCACAACCAGCAAGATATCCTCTGCACCCAAGCACTCAACCCGCGGCGCTTCATCAAGCTCTGCTGCCAAGCCCGCTTCTAATAAAGCGCGTTGATAATCCTCTGCGACTTCAGCCGCACCACCATAAACACTGCCCACTGCCAAATAAACTTTCACTCAGACTCCTTGAAAGGAAAAAAGCTGGTCAGCGCACACAGGCTCACCAGCTTCACAAGGTTAATACATGATTTCAGTAATGCGTTCACGCCAATCTTGGGCAATCTTCTGGCGCTGATGATGATGCTCCAACAAGGCCTTATTAAAAGCACAGAACATATCAGCACAGCCATGCCCTAAATCAAGCGGATTTTGTGCATCTTGGCCTACCAAGCAGGTTTTAGAAAGATTAAACCAAGCCTCCCAGTAAGTGCGCAGGGCACTCATTTCGGTTTCCATCAGCATTTCCATGGCTTCCAACCATTGCTTTTGGTAGCTTGCCAGCGGCAACTGCTGTTTATGCAGTTGATCTTTCATTAAATCGATTACGGTTTGCATGACCTTCTCCTTTTTGACCAAGATGAAACATCAGCATGGCCTTTTTTGCCTCTTTTTACCAGCTAAGGAGCTGACTCGCTAGGCGCAAAAGGTTCCCATCCTGCGGGAAAGCCCTGCCACTGGGCTTCTGGGCCACAAGCCTCCATCCACAGCGCCACCTGATCGGCCAAAGCTGGACGTGCCAGCCAGTAACCTTGGCAGACACTACAACCCAAACCCGCTAGCAATGTTGCTTGGGCCGCTGTTTCAACCCCTTCAGCAACAAGATCTAAACCCAGCGCGCGCGCCATACCAATAATGGCCCAAACCAGCTGCGCATCTTCACGATTTCCTGGCAGCTCGCGAATAAAGCTGGCATCGATTTTAATCGTATCAAGCGGAAGCTGGCGCAAATAAGATAAGGAGGAATAGCCAGTACCAAAGTCATCCACTGAGATACCAATACCCTGAGACCTTAAATCGCGCAAGAGCTGCTGCTGTGCAGATTCTTTACCGAGGACTAAGCAGCTTTCAGTGAGCTCCAACTCTAAGCGCTGTGCAGGAAGCTGATAGGCCGCCAAGCGCTGAGCAATCCGGGTTGCAAAGTTTGCATCTAACAACTGGCGAGCCGAGACATTGATCGAAACAGGAATGCGCACTTGCTGCGGCCAAGCGGCCATCTGACGAATGACCTCGTCTAACACCCACTCACCCAGCTCTTCGATTAACCCAAGTTTTTCTGCCAGCGGGATAAACTCGGCAGGAGAAACCGGCCCTAGCGCTTCGTCTGTCCAGCGAACAAGCGCTTCCAAACCCACCCACTGGCGACTCACCACATCAATCTTAGGCTGATAAACAACAAACAGCGCCTGTTGGCGCAGCGCTTTCCTTAAACCATGCTCTAGCGCTAAATCAGCATAGTTGCGTTCGCCCATCACGGCGTTATAGAAACAAAAGTGATTACGCCCCGCCTCTTTAGCGCGATACATAGCCGTATCCGCATGTTTCAATAATATCTCGGCACTCTGCCCATCATCAGGATAAACACTAATACCAATACTGGTTGAGACAACAAGGCTTTGCTGCTCAATGACTAAAGGTTGAGAAAGTGAAGTCACAATCTGTGCTGCCAGCTGCTCAACATCCATCAGCGCTTGCACTTCGGGCACCAGAATCGTAAATTCGTCACCACCCAAACGTGCTACAGATTCTCCTCCTCGCGCTAGCTGGCTCAGCCTCTGCGCGATCTCTTTCAACACCGCATCACCGGCTTGATGGCCGAGGGTATCATTGATGCGCTTAAAGAGATCCAAATCTAAAAAAAGCACAGCCAGTTTATGTTGATGGCGCTTCGCATTCGCTAAAGCCAGATCTAAGCGATCTTGGAGTAAACGCCGATTGGCCAAACCTGTGAGCTCATCATAATAAGCAAGGCTATGAATCTGTTCTTCTTTGCGCTTGCGCTCAGTGATATCGCTAAAAATAGCCGCGAACTGGCGAATTTCTCCCGTAGCATGACGTATGCCTGTAATCGTGAGCCACTCAGTATATAAATCACCATTTTTACGCCGATTACAGATTTCGCCTTGCCAGTAGCCATGCTGCTGTAGACTGTCCCACATCTCTTGATAAAAAGCAGCATCATGCAAACCTGAGCTGAGCAGCTTAGGCGTTTGGCCGATGGCTTCCTCTGCTGCATAGCCTGTCAAGGCAGTAAAGCTGGGGTTCACCGCTTGGATCACGCCTTGGGCATCGGTAATCAATATGCCATCCAAGGAAGCCTCGATCACCTTCTGTGCCAATACCAGATTTTCCATTGAGGACTGCAAAGCCTGGTCACGTGCCTCAATGGCCGCACGCAGCTGATGAACATATTCAGATTCAATACTGGCGAGAATATCGCTAAAAGAGAGCAGGCCGCAGATACGTCCCGAGGGCAAGTTTTCTTGATCTGATCCCGTGGCATCCATCACACCCAGATGGCGATACCCCTTCTCGCGCAGCAGATCAACCGCACTGAGGAGACTCAGATCACTCGGCACGCATAGCAGGGGGCGATCTGCGATTTCTTGCAAGGTTGCAGGACGCTCAGAGGACGCCAGCAGCTTGATCAGATCTCTCTCTGTAATAATCCCAGGAGGTAGACCTCGCCCCCGCTCGACGATCGCGGCCTCACGACCTGTATCGCGCAAACGCTGCACCGCTTCGGCTAAAGAGAGGTAGCCATAGAGGCGCAAGGGCTCACGCGTGACACTCGAGCCAACACTGCGCATCAGTAGGTAGTGTTCGACACCTTGATGACGTACGATATCGGATTGTGTCAGCACGCCCAAAGGCTGTTGATCTGCATCCACCACCAACAGGCGTCGTAGATGCTGGCTTTTCATCATTGCTGAAGCGCGACTCATCGGTAGATGCGCTTCAATACTGGTAACAGGCGAACTCATCCATTGTCTAATCGGCATTTCAAGCAAGTCAAGCCGATTAAAATCGAGGCGCCTCGTATCACCCTCACTCCAAATACCAACAACCTGTTGCGCCTCCATCACCAGAATGCAGCTGACATTGGCTTGATGCATCCGCTGTGCAACCTGCTTCAGCGGCAGACTCGGCTCACAAGTTAAGAGCCCTCGACTGACCAGCTTACCGACTTCGGGGTCATCCCCGAGGCTGAGACTAACGCTTTCTCCTGCTGGTGCTGCCAAAAAGTCCAAGGCCCACTCCTCAATATCATCTCATCACCTTCCTGTTGGCTTATGCTGTTTTGCTCTGCCCAGCCTGCTTCCTGCATCGCTGGTTTCTTAAGGACACAGTGGCCAAAATCTACTCAGATTCGAGTAAGGCCACTAAAAGCTGCTTCACTTGGTGGACTTCAAAAGGCTTATCGCAAATTGCAGAAACACCAGACTGGCGTACAGAAGCCAAACGCGATTCATCTTCTGAAGTCACCATCATCACAGGCACATGTGAATAGTTGGGAGACTGGCGGATATGGTTGATCAAAGCTTCGCCATCCATCACCGGCATATTGTAATCAGTGACGACCAGATCATAGGTATTTTGTTCCAGCAGTGTGATGCCCTGCTGTCCATCAGCCGCCTCATCAAAGTGCTCAACGCCAATCTGTCTGAGCACGCGCATCAGGTGATTACGCGCCATGCGTGAGTCATCGACCACCAGCACGCGCAGCTGAGTCACATCATAGAGTTCGAGATCCATTTCTTCATGCGTCAAATACTCCAGTGTTGAGGAGAGTGCGCGCACGAGATCTTGGCGGTTAAAAGGTTTAGGGAGAAGCGCCAGCACACCAGCTTGGCGAACGGCTTCAAGGTTCTCGCGTTTTTGTTCACTGGAAACCACCATTTTTGCCACGTCCTGCAGGCGTGGATCACGCTGCATCAAGGCAAAGAGCTCATGGGCTTGAGCATCAGGCAAATAGAGACTGGTGATCAGCAGATCAGGGACATAGGTGCGCATTTTCATCAAGGCTTCACGCGCTGATCCAACGACCTCTAGCTGCTCTATCCCTTGGGCGTTCAGCTGACTTTGCAGTATTTTTCTTTGTGTTGAGGAGGGCTCAACCAAGAGCACCCCTAACTCATCGAGAGATAAAACCGCTTGACCTTTCATCCTATAATCTCCTCTTATTCTGATCCAGCTCACTCAGTCCACAACAGCCTAAGAGTGGATTCAATGGCGACGCGTTCCACCGGGTAGGCGGGGCTGATAAACATCATCACGATAAATAAGGTGCCGTGCTTCTGGACTCTTTTTCGGAGCCAGATGGAAGACCGCCTCACGCAGACGATAGAGGCGCTGGCCTTGGCTGCGTGCGATTTGCATCTGCACAGCCTGAGGAAGAGGCGGCAAGCGCAAGGCTTGGCGATCTTCGGACCAGAAGGTCGCTTTATCTAAGATCAGCGAGAGCAAATTACGTTGATTGGTCTTCAACTCAGCGAGCAAGGTCAGTGCAATCAACTGGCGAGCGCGTCTGATTTTGGCTCTGCGTGTCATCGCCATGCGGCATCCCTCTTTCTAGTCAACAAGATAATTTGCATGATAAACCTTCTTCCTCAAGGAGTCAGTTGGCTTTTTGCCTTAAGTTGCTACAAAGCGTCACAAAAGACTGATGCCAGAGTTGAAGATGTGGCGTTACTATGTCTATCTTTCACTTAAAATGACTATTAAGATCAAGGTTTTTAAACTGAAAGCATCACACACTCCTGCTCGTGATGCACTCAGCCTCGTACAGCCAAGGGAACATCTATGGGACAGCAACCAGACGACACAGATCTGATGCTGAGCATTCCGACTCCGGAAGAGCTTGGACTCACCTTTAAAGAAGATGAGCAAGGGGACATTTGGGCGACACATCAACCCACAGGCATGGTACAACCGTTTGAACCTGAAGACTTCCCACAGATCATGGACTTAGCTGGCTTTCCTGCTGCCGATTATCCCATCGAATCTGCGGCCTTGGCTGTGCTCTTGGATGCCATGCGCCGAGGTGAAGCCTGCGAGCAGCGTTTGGGTGGTCCTGTCGATGCTCGTGTCGAAGTCCATCTCAGCCCCAATCAAATGCTAGCCAGTGTTGTGCTCTTCCCACCACAGGGCCGAGGCCAAGACATCAGCAGCGCAACACTCAATAAAGCCTTGCAAGAAGCACACATTGTACGCGGCTTGATCGATGAAAGCCTTGCGGAGCTGACGTCTGAAACCACTTGTCGGCAACTACGTCAAACAGGGCTGCCTGTCTGCCAGATCGTGGCCTATGGTGAAAGCGCCTATGATGGCGATGACGCCTGGCTTGAACCGCTGATCGATGAAATCATGGATCGTCGCCCACAGATGAATGCTGAAGGGCAGGTGGATTTCTTTGAGCTCGGCGACTTCCCGCATGTCGATGCAGATCAAGCGCTCGTGCGTCGTCATCCACCAACTCAGGGCAAAACAGGCTGGACGGTCACCGGTAAGACGATTAAAGGCCGTAACGGCAAAGATATCACCCTGTCAGCCAAAGACGAGACCGTCAAGCTTGCACCGGATGACCATGACCTTCTTCTCTCCAGCGTAGCAGGAATGCCTGTGGTTCATGAAAAAGGGGCACTGGTTGAGCAGGTACTCAAGCTGGAAGAAGTGGGCCTTAAATCTGGCCACGTCCGTTTTGATGGCAGCGTCTTCGTCAAGGGCAATGTCAATCCTGGCATGAAGATCGAAGTCACTGGAGACGTCAAGGTCGGTGGCTTGGTGGAAGCGGCTTATATCAAAGCCGGTGGCAGCATTGAAATCGGCGGCGGCGTGATCGGCCGCAAAGCCAAAGAGGAGCGCGGCAAACCACTCAAGGATGCGAACGAAAGCACGACTGAGGCCTACTTACATGCAGGCGTCACCGTCAAGGCACGCTTTATTCAAGAAGCCAAGGTGAAGGCCGCTCAAGAAGTCGTGGTGCAAAAACAGATACTCCATTCGAACATCAAAGCCGGCATTAAAATCCATCTGCTCGGTAAGGGAGCCATTGTTGGCGGCCTGGCTGAAGCTAATCAGTTCATTGATATTGGCATCTCGGGCGCACCCGCCAACGTGCAAACCCATCTACGCGTCGGCGGGACGGACGATCTCAAGCAAGAATCGACTAAGATCAACCATAAGCTTCAACAGATCGAGATCCAAAAAAGCAAGCTCAAAGAGCTGGTTGCCAAAATTAAGCAGCTGCGCAAACCAATTACCGAAGAGAAGAAACAACAAATCCTCCAAGCCCGTAATCAGCTGCAGGCTCAGGAAAACAGTCTTTATGATCGGCTTGCGAAGATTCAAGAAGAAATCAAGGAGCGCCAGCATGCGCGCATCCATGTGCGTAAAACCTGCTTTCCTGGCACACTCCTTGAGATTGATGAAGCCCAGTTCTCACCCCGCAATGATTTGGGCAAGGTCACCTTCTTCTTGCGCGATGGTGAAGTGCAGATGCGTTAGCCGCCTTCAGGATGGCCGCTCGCCAGCAGTAGATGCTGCTGGCAGCTGCCAATTGATCGGTGTCCGCCCTTGGCTGATCAACCACTGATTCGCAGCACTAAAATGCCCACAACCAATAAAGCCGCGATGAGCAGAAAGAGGCGAAGGGTGGGGCGCTTCAAGCACTAGGTGACGTTGACGATCAATCTGCGCTGCTTTTTTACGCGCAAAAGCCCCCCAGAGTAAAAACACCACGCCTTGGCTGTGCTGGTTGATGATCTCCAGTACCCGATCTGTCAGCCTTTCCCACCCCTGTCCTTGATGCGAGGCCGCTTGACCCGCTTCCACCGTCAAAACCGCATTCAAAAGCAGCACACCCTGCTGCGCCCAAGGCGTTAGATCCCCCTGCGCGGGCTGCTGAATCCCGAGATCCCGCGCCTGCTCCTTGTAAATATTGAGCAAAGAAGGCGGCACTCGCACCCCCGAAGGAACTGAAAAACTCAAACCCTGTGCCTGCCCTGGGCCGTGATAGGGGTCCTGCCCTAAAATCACCACCTTGACCTCACTCAGCGGCGTCTGCCAAAAGGCGGTAAACCACTGATGACTCGGTGGATAAATCTGCTTGCCCGCCTGCTTCTCTGCACGTAGAAAATCACGCAGCTGGTCAACATAGGGCTGTTGTAACTCGGCCTCAAGACCCGCCGCCATCCAGTCATCAGGCACTGGACGTCGTGTCAAGGCCATCGAGGCGGCTGATGCTGGCAATGCCATGACTAGATTTCTCCAAGCTGACGCTGGGCTAATACCCGCTCGACGCTATCCACGATGACCTGGGTTTGTGGATCGATTTCCAGATTCACCTGGCTGCCTTCAGGCAACAGGCCAAAAGTCGTGGCACGGCGTGTTTCAGGAATCAGATACACGCTAAAACGATCTTCGTGGACTTCTGCGATGGTCAAACTACAACCATTCAGCCCAATATAGCCTTTATTGAAGATATACTTCTTCCACTGGGGCGGCAGGCTAAAATCCAAACGTAGATTGTCCGCATCTAATTCATGCCGCTGACACAGGGTGACACAGCCCATCACATGCCCAGACATGGCATGGCCGCCGATCTCGTCACCAAAGCGCGCAGCACGCTCAAAATTCACCTGATCGCCCACCGCCAGCTGGCCTAGGTTCGTTAACTGCAGGCTGGCGATCATCACATCAAAATACACCGCCGCTTCGTCCCAGTGGGTCACCGTCAGACAGACGCCATTGAGCGCAATACTCGCTCCGAGCGTGAGCTGCTCTCGCTGGGTAGCAGGAATCGCCAAACCCAGTGTATGCAGCTGGGGCTTTTTTTCTAAAGAGCGAAGTGGGGCCACACCCTGAACAATACCGGTAAACATCTTACACCTCATGAAGTCGAACGCCCGACTGGCGTTTAATCTCTATTCACTGCGTCTATATCAAGTGCATTAGTTAATCAGAAATTTCTTAGAAATCAGCTGCGCTCTCACTGCTGATCTCTGGCTGCTCACCGCTGAGCAATACATGCACCTCTAACAAGGCTCGTACTTGATCTTCTGCCCGCTCTGGATCGAGGCCAAGAAAATCGAGTGTTTCACGGTAGGTCTGCTGCCAAAGGGAGGCATCACCGATCAGCTCTGCAGCAGGCTGAAGTTCAAAACTCATCTCCTGACCTGCGGCATCAAACAGACGACTCAACCAGGCCTCAGCCGGCATCATTTCTGTCAGATAAAGCACTTCATCCTGCTGGTCATAGAGGAATTCACGCACGATTTCAGCCGGTGCATAGGCCTCGGCCGCATCGGCCTCCCAGAGGGGCTGATCTTCTTGTGTCCAAGATTCATCTGCCGCAATGCGGGCCTGTTTAATCTCCCCAGTTGGCAAAGACCAAGCAATATGCAAAGGCGGGCTATCCAGCTCTTGCGTTGCCGCCTCAATCGCAATAAATGTAGGAAAGCTCACAGGGGTTCTCCTGATGGGTCAGTGGATTCAGCAAGGGGAAGCGCAAAAAGACGGCACGCATTGGCGGTCGTGATCGCGGCCACGCGCGCTGGGCTTTCACCACGCTCAGCGGCAAGCTTCTCGACCACCCAAGGCAGAAAAGCCGGTTCATTACGCCCTTTTTTGGGTTTCGGTTTGATGGTGCGTGGCAACAGCCAGGGTGCATCGGTTTCAATTAACAGACGATCAGCCGGAATCGATCTCACCAGCGAGGCCAGTTCTTGACCCCGCCGCTCATCACAGATCCAGCCAGTAATGCCAATATAGAGATCCAGATCCAGATAACCAAACAGGGCCTTTTTATCACCAGTAAAGCAGTGCAAAACGCCGCCGGCCAGATCATCGCGCCAGTGGTGCAATCGCTCTAACATCGGCTGAGCGGCATCACGCTCATGCAAAAAAAGGGGCTTTTGCATCTCGGCAGCCAGTTCAAGCTGCGCCTCAAAGGCCAGCAACTGGGCTGATTCCGGCGAAAAAAGGCGATTGTAATCTAAGCCTGTCTCCCCGACCGCCACACAGAAGGGATCGGCCAACAAAGCGGCCAAAGTCTGCTGCCAATCCGGCTGCCATGTGCTCGCGTGATGGGGGTGTACTCCCGCTGTCGCGCGCAACTGCTGAGGATACTGCTGCGCCAGCGCCACACTCTGCTCGCTGCACTTCAGCTGGGTGCCAGTTAACACCTGCCAAATCACGCCTGCCTCTTGCGCTCGCGCGATTACCGCTTCTCGATCAGCATCAAACGCAGGATCAAGCAGATTCACCCCGATATCGACCAAAGCCTCTTGCGCCACGGGCACTCCTCTCATTCGCATCAAAAGCGCTATCCTACAACAAAAAGCGACTGGGCCTCTAATCTGTACCGACTACCAGGGAATCGGCTGCCCATCCCAAGCAAAAAAGCCACCCGTCTGCTCAGGCGTTAAACCACGCAGCACCTTAAGCAAATAAGCTGCAGACTGCTTTGCATCAAATAACTGCTCAGCTGGCACGCGCGCCTGAAAGGGGGCAGAAAGCGGTGTGTCCGTTGTTCCAGGATGCAGCGTCACACAGAGGCTACCAGGATGGGTGCGCCGCAACTCGATCGCGGCTGTATGCATCAGCTGATTCAAGGCCGCCTTACTGGCACGATAGGCATACCAGCCGCCTAAACGATTATCGCCAATACTGCCCACGCGCGCCGATAAGGAAGCGATCACCACAGGCCGCTGCTTGTTTAAGTAAGGCTGCAACTGCTGGAGCAACACAAGATGATTGAACGCATTGTGCGTCAGGCTGGTCATCAAGGACTGGCGCTTGAGCTGCTGCAGGGATTTTTCTGGCTGAAGATCCTGCGCCTGATCATGCAAGATACCTGACGTATTGATCAGCCAGTCCACTGGTTGTGTCAGCTGCTGCGCCCATAAGGCCACCTGCTG
>SKOQ01000223.1 GCA_007119985.1 Marinospirillum sp. | reverse complement strand
GCTCGGGCGGTAACTGGGTGCTGAATGTCTATAATCCTTGGCCGGGTGTGATGGAACAGGCGCCTGCTTCACGCGAGTATCAGGGTGGCTTCCAAGTGGATTTGATGGCGAAGGACCTCGGCTTGGCTTGGGAGACGGCCCTCAAAAGCCAATCGGCCATTCCGATGGGGTCCATGGCGCGCAACCTCTTTGCGCTCCACGCCCAGCAGGGTAAGGGGGGGCTGGATTTCTCCAGTTTGCAGCAGTTTTTTGTGACGCACCCTTAAAATAGCCGATCGCACACTGAACCCAAGGGTCGCTGGAATCGCAGTGACCCTTGGGTTCTTAAACCTCACAATAAAAACAAGTCAGAGGTGAAGATAATGCAAGCGCAGATCGCGCGTCAGCGCGCACTCCAAGATCCACAAGCTTTTTGGGCCGAGCAGGCTCAGCGAATTGATTGGTCCCGTCCCCCTAGCCAGATACTGACTGAGCAGCCTGATGGTACACATCAGTGGTTTGCTGATGGCGAGCTGAATAGCTGCTATCTGGCTCTTGATCGCCATGTTGAAGCCGGTCAGGGTGAGCGCCTGGCCTTGATTTATGACTCCCCCGTGACCCTTACCCAGCGTAGCTATACCTATCAGCAGCTTTTAGAGGCCGTCACCTTGTTTGCCGGCACTCTGAAAGCCCAGGGTGTGGAGCAAGGTGATCGGGTCATTATCTATATGCCTATGGTGCCCGAGGCCGCCATTGCCATGCTGGCCTGTGCGCGTATTGGTGCCGTGCATTCAGTGGTGTTTGGTGGGTTTGCGCCGCATGAGCTGGCAGTGCGCATCAACGATGCGCAGCCTAAGCTGCTGCTCACGGCCTCTTGCGGGATCGAGTTTGATAAGGTGATTGAATATATGCCGCTGGTGAATGCCGCGCTGGAAGAAGCCGAGCATCAGCCAGACCGTGTACTGGTGCTGCAAAGAGAAGCCGCGCTTGCCCAGCTGCATCCTGAGCGGGATCTGGATTGGATGGCCGCACAAGAGGGCGTGACGCCGGCTGACTGGGTGCCGCTGCCAGCCTTGCATCCTCTTTATATTATGTATACCTCGGGTACCACTGGACGACCTAAGGGTGTGTTGCGTGATCATGGCGGCCATGCCGTAGCGCTCCAGTTTGCATTGCGTCAAGTCTATAACATGCAAGAAGGCGATATCTGGTGGGGGATTTCGGATATCGGCTGGGTGGTTGGGCATTCTTTTATTGTCTATGGCCCCTTAATGGGCGGCTGCACCAGTCTGTTTTATGAGGGTAAGCCAGTGCGCACGCCTGATGCGGGGGCCTTTTGGCGAGTGATTCAGCAGTATCGCGTCAATGGTATTTTTTGTGCGCCAACGGCATTTCGTGCCATACGCAAAGAAGATCCAGAGGGGGTGCTCTTTGGTCGCTATGATGTCTCCTCGTTGAAGCATATTTTTGTGGCCGGAGAAAAACTCGATTCACCCACCTACCACTGGTTAAAAGAGCTTTCGGGCAAGCCGGTCTTTGATCACTGGTGGCAAACAGAAACCGGCTGGCCGGTCACGGCACCGCTGACTGGACTCGGCGAACAAGAAGTCAGGCTGGGGTCGACCCATCGCGCTGTGCCGGGTTATCACGTTCAGGTGTTGCGTGAAGATGGATCTCAGGCTGAACCCAACGAAATGGGGGCGATTGCGATCCAGTTGCCCTTGCCGCCGGGAGTCACGCAAACCCTTTGGGGAGATCACCCGCGCTATTTGAGTGCCTATCTAGAGCGCTTTCCTGGCTACTACCATACCGGAGATGGCGGCTATATCGATGAAGAGGGCTTTGTTTACATCATGGGGCGAACAGATGATGTGATCAATGTCTCAGGGCATCGCCTCTCAACGGGTGAGATGGAAGAAGTCGTGGCCACCCATCCGGCCGTCGCTGAATGCGCCGTCATCGGTGTGGCTGATGCGCTGAAGGGGCAGCTGCCTGTGGGCTTGATCCTGCTCAAGGATGGTGTTGATCTTCCTGCAGAGCAGTTGGAGCAGGAGTTGGTGGCTCTGGTGCGTGAAAAGATCGGGGCCTTGGCCTGTTTTCAGCGCGCATTGGTGGTGGAGCGCCTGCCTAAAACCCGCTCGGGCAAGATACTGCGCGGCATCTTGCGCAAGCTCGCCGCCGGTGAAGAGTATGCGCCCCCTTCGACCATAGATGATCTCTCGATCCTCCCTGAAATACAGCACTCCTTACAAGAGGCCGGCTTTTTGCGCTAAGACGCATTCTGAGGCTGCGGAAGGCGTGAATGACAGAACGCCTTCCGCTTTTTAAGTCACGCAAGAAGCATCGATGACCAGAAAAAAAGTTGTGAGTCGCTATTTTTTAGCTTACGTTTACGTCAAGGTTATGTTTTGGGCGGCGGCAAGGCCCAGCATGAACCACCTGCTGAAATAAAAACAAAAGGGCAAAAGCCCACAGCAAGAGGATGCACTATGAGCCAAGGGTTGATCTTGGAGACGCGACAACTCACTAAAGAGTTTCGTGGCTTTACCGCGGTGAACGCGGTCGATTTACAGGTGACAGAGGGGCAGATTCATGCATTGATTGGCCCCAATGGCGCGGGTAAAACCACCGTCTTTAATCTGCTCACTAAATATCTTTCCCCAACACGCGGTGAAATTCTCTATCGCGGCAAATCCATCACCAAAATGAAGTCGAATGAAATCGCGCGCTTGGGTCTGGTGCGTTCGTTTCAAATTTCAGCTGTTTTTCCGCAAATGACGGTGCTAGAGAATGTCCGTGTGGCTCTGCAAAGGCCAATGGGTCACTCCTTTCACTTCTGGAAATCCAACAAGGTGCTCAATCAACTCAATGATCGTGCGATGGCCTTATTGGAATCAGTTGGCTTGGCTGCCTACGCCCAGCACATCACCGTTGAGCTGCCCTATGGTCGTAAGCGTGCGCTGGAGCTGGCGACCACACTGGCGATGGAACCCACAGTGATGCTACTTGATGAGCCAACGCAGGGCATGGGGCATGAGGATGTCGATCGTGTCGTCGAGCTGATCCGCCAAGCAGCTAAAGGACGCACGGTGCTGATGGTCGAGCATAACCTCAGCGTGGTGAGCAAACTCTGCGACAAGATCACGGTCTTGGCGCGTGGTGCCGTGCTCGCAGAGGGTGACTATGCCAGTGTTTCGGCGCATCCCAAGGTACGCGAAGCCTATATGGGCAGTGAACAAGCCACTGTTGAAGGAGCCCACTAATGTCGCCTGCAACCGATAACACAACTGACACGACTTCTCACGCTTATGAGCAGTTGCGCATCACCGATCTGTATGCCTTTTATGGCGAATCCCATATCCTGCATGGCCTCGATTTACAGGTTAGGCGCGGCGAGCTGGTCACCCTGCTGGGTCGCAATGGGGCAGGGCGCAGCACCACCCTGAAGTCGATTATGAATATGGTGGGACGACGGACGGGTTCGATCATGATCAATGGTCGTGAGACGATCGAGACGCCTGCTCATCAGATTGCCCGACTGGGTGTGGGCTATTGCCCTGAAGAACGGGGCATTTTCTCCAGTTTAAATGTAGAAGAAAACCTGCTGCTGCCCCCGACTGTACGCAGTGGTGGGATGAGCCTTGAAGAAATCTACGCCATGTTCCCTAACCTCTATGAGCGGCGCAAAAGCCAAGGGACGCGTCTTTCAGGCGGTGAGCAGCAGATGTTGGCGATGGCTCGCATTCTACGCACTGGCGCTAATCTGTTGCTGTTGGATGAGATCACTGAAGGTCTCGCGCCGGTGATTGTGCAGAAGCTGGCCGAGGTGCTGATGCAGCTGAAAGCCAAGGGGCTCACGATCTTGTTGGTGGAGCAGAACTTTCGCTTTGCGGCCCCAATTGCCGATCGCCATTACTTGATGGAGCATGGGCAGATCGTCGAAGAGATCCACCAGCATGAGCTGGAGAGTAAAAAAGAGGTGCTCAATACCTATCTCGGTGTTTAGCCTTGCGCCACCGTCGCACTTGATTTTTTGACTTGGCTAAGGAGGATTCACAACGCAGAAAAACTAACACACAAGGCAACAGCTTCATTCAGAACCCACAACAAAAATAAAAGACCGATCTTCTCTGGAGCTTCATAATGAAAATAATCAAAACTGCCCTTGCCGCTTCTCTTGTCAGCCTGCTGGGTGTCAGCAGTGCTCAGGCACAACTGTCCAACAATGAAGTCCGTATTGGCTATTTGGCTGATATGTCAGGTATTTACCGTGATCTAGGCGGCCCGAATGGCCTTGAAGCCCTGCGTATGGCCGTCGAAGATTTTGGTGGCCGAGTGAATGGTCAGCCGATCCGCATTCTCAGTGCCGATGATCGCAATAGCCCAGATGTGGCCTCGAGCACGGTGCGCCAGTGGATTGAACGCGACAATGTGGATATGGTGCAAGGTCTGGTAGCTTCTTCCGTGACCATTGCCGCCACGCGCGTGATGAACGGCACCAATACACTGGGGCTGGTTAATGGCTCGGCGGCCTCCAGTATTACCAATGAACACTGCACACCTAATCATATTCACTGGGCCTATGATACCTATCCCTTGGCGCATGGTACCGCTGCCGCCATTCTGGCCGAAGGGGGGCAAAACTGGTTTATCCTGACCGCCGACTATGCCTTTGGACACGCCTTAGAAAATGATGTGCGCGCCGTGGTAGAAAGTCAGGGTGGGCGTGTCGTCAATACCGTCCGTCATCCCTTAGCGACCAACGATTTCTCCTCTTATATTCTCCAAGCGCAAGCTTCCGGTGCGCAAGTGGTCGGTCTGGCTAATGCGGGTTCAGATACAGTGAATTCGATTATCACCGCCGGTGAGTTTGGTTTGACCCATTCAGGCCAGACGGTCGCTGCCTTGTTGTTGTTTTTAAATGATGTGCATGCTTTAGGTGTGGAAACAGCGCAAGGAACGCAGCTGGTCACCGGCTGGTATTGGGATATGAATCCTGAAGCACGCGCTTGGGCAGATCGTTTTTATGCTCGCACCAATGCACGGCCCTCGATGGTTCAGGCAGGGATTTATTCAAGCACCATGCATTATCTGCGCGGCGTAGAAGCCACCGGCAGTGATCGTGCTGCAGATGTGCGTGCCTGGATGGCTGAGAATCCAATCAATGACATGTTCGCGCAAGGCGGCTATGTGCGCGAAGATGGCCGTATGGTGCATGACATGTACCTAGCCCGCGTCAAAACTCCAGCTGAATCGACAGGTCCTTGGGATCTTTACGAGATCGTCCGTACCATCCCTGGCGATGAAGCCTATCGTCCCCTCGCTGATAGTGTCTGCTCACTGGTGAACCGCTAAGCGCGATCCTCTCCTGCTGCGAAAAAGGATGATATCAAGATGACGATGATATTTGGCGTACCAGCTGCTGCCTTCTATGGGCAGCTGCTTCTTGGCCTGATCAATGGTGCTTTTTATGCCCTGCTGAGCTTGGGGCTGGCGATCATCTTTGGCCTCCTCAAGATTATTAACTTTGCCCACGGAGCCCAGTATATGCTGGGCGCTTTTGCCGCCTGGTTGCTGCTGAATCTGCTCGGCGTGAACTACTGGATGGCCTTGTTCCTTGCCCCACTGTTGGTGGGGATCTCGGGCATGTTGATCGAGCGTTTTCTGTTACGTCGCATTGCCCATATTGATCATATCTATGGTCTGCTGCTGACCTTTGGTCTGGCACTGATGATTCAGGGGATTTTTACCAACTGGTTTGGGGTATCGGGTAACCGCTATCCGGTGCCTGAAGCCTTGCGTGGTGGCATGAATCTGGGCTTTATGTTCTTGCCCTACTATCGCGCCTGGGTGGTTGGGATTGCACTGGTGGTCTGCTTTTTCGTTTGGTTTATGATCGAAAAAACCAAGCTAGGGGGCTATCTGCGAGCCGGTACTGAAAATCCGGCGCTGATGCAGGCTTTTGGGATTAATGTGCCTTTGCTGGTCACCTTGACCTATGGCTTTGGTGTGGCGCTGGCGGCTTTTGCAGGCGTGTTGGCGGCCCCGATCTACTCAGTGGCACCGGCGATGGGCGCGAATCTACTGATCGTGGTATTTGCTGTCGTGGTGATCGGTGGCATGGGCTCGATTATGGGCGCGATTCTCACCGGCCTAGCTATGGGGGTGATTGAAGGTCTCACCAAGGTGTATTACCCAGAAGCCTCGAATACGGTCATCTTTTTGGTGATGATTCTAGTGCTGCTGCTTCGCCCAGCTGGGCTTTTTGGGAAGGAGGCTTAACCATGCATCAACCTGCCGAGACACTCAATGCTGTGGCCGCGCAGCAGCAAAAAAGACGCTGGATGCTCTACGGTTTTTTACTGCTGCTCGCGCTCGTGGCCCCTTGGGTCACCTATCCAGTTTTTCTGATGAAAATCCTCTGCTTTGCTCTTTTTGCCTGCGCTTTTAATCTGCTGCTGGGCTATGCCGGTTTGCTGTCTTTTGGGCATGCGGCCTTCTTGGCCACTGGCGGCTACTACACGGGATATCTGCTGAGTCAGCATTCTGTGACGCCCGAGGTTGGCATTCTAGTGGGTACACTGGCTGCGACGGTGCTGGGCGTGCTCTTTGGTGTGCTGTCGATACGGCGTCAAGGCATCTACTTTGCGATGATTACGCTGGCGCTGGCGCAGATGGTGTTCTTCTTCTATCTGCAAGCCGATTTTACTGGAGGCGAGGATGGGCTGCATGGTGTTCCCCGCGGGCATCTGTTTGGTCTGATCGATCTCTCCAATAATTTGGCGATGTACTATTTTGTGCTGGCGATTTTCCTGTTCGGCTTTATGGTGATTCAGCGCACGATTCACTCGCCCTTTGGGCAGGTGTTGAAGGCGATTCGTGAAAATGAAGCCCGCGCGACCTCGCTTGGCTATAACACCGATGCTTACAAGCTGGTGGCTTTTGTGCTCTCTGCGGCCTTAGCTGGCTTGGCTGGTGCGACCAAAACGGTGGTTTTTCAGCTGGCTTCGTTAACCGATGCGCATTGGCATATGTCAGGCGAGGTGGTGTTGATGACGCTGGTCGGTGGTGTCGGGACCCTGTTCGGCCCCTTGGTGGGTGCGGCCTTTGTGGTCGGCATAGAACACCAACTGGCACAAAGTGCGCTAGGGGATTGGGTGAATGTGATCCTGGGGGCCATCTTTGTGATCTGTGTGCTGGTGTTTCGGGCCGGTATTGTTGGCGAGATCACCAAGTTTATTGAAAAGAACTTTCGTTAGGAGGCCTTTGATGAACTCTTGCGCTTGGTGATGCTGCGCTGAAGCTGGCCTAGCTTGACCTGCGCTGATGACGTTGATCAGAGGTTCCCTAGAAAACCTGAGTGGCCAAGACCGAAGCTCTTGGAGGACTCGCAGCGGATCGTCAAGATAAGCCAGGGGCGTGCCTCTGGCTCATTTTTTGCATTGAAACGGCTTTTTTATGCAGAAATATGGATTTTTGGTTGCCATTCAGCCCTTGAGTGGTAAAAATGCTTTCCGCTTAATCTTTACCCTAGTGGTTTATCCTGCTGGATAAGCTCAACAATAAAGCAGACGCTAGAGGTTATTTTGAATTCAACACTCAAACCCTTCGATCTCATCAGCTTAGGCTTTATGACCTTTGCTTTCTTTTTAGGTGCTGGGAATATTATCTTCCCAACCATGGCTGGGATGCTGGCCGGTGAGGCCATGTGGCCTGCGATGCTTGGTTTCTTGCTGACGGCTGTCGGCCTGCCGCTGTTGGGCTTGTTTGCCGTGGCGCGCGCCGGTGGTGGTGTCGCAAAGATGACCCAGCTTTTGCATCCAGGTATTGGTATTGCCATCTCGGTGGTGATTTTTATCATTATCGGCCCACTGATTGCCGCGCCGCGTACTGGCTTGGTGGCCTATGAGTTGAGCCTGCGCGCTTACAGTGAAACACCTGTGCTGAGCCAGCTGAG
>SKOQ01000111.1 GCA_007119985.1 Marinospirillum sp. | reverse complement strand
TGCTGGGCGGCCTCACCGAGACGCAGATGATCACGGATCAGCTTCACGAGTGTCTGGCTGGCGGCCGGAGCATCGGTGTCCACAGTGACTGAGCAGGTGAGTTCTTCTCCTTCCAGTGGCTCATGGGTTTGCAGCTGTAGTTCTAAGACCTTCAAATCGGCCTCAGCCACCTTCTCACCTTCATCCATGCGTTTTTTGAGACGGCGTCTTAAGGTGGCCTCATCCGCTTTCAACGAGATGATCAAAGACGGCAATCCAAGGTTTTCCGCCACTGCCAACAGCTGGTGGCGCTGGGCTTTTTTCAGGTTGGTCGCATCCAGCGTGACTGGATAGCAGGCCCGCAGGCCCAGATCGGCTAGCTCGGTTAAACGCTGATAGGTCTGCGCGGTGGCTTCAGCGGTATAGATGCCATCAGCCAGCTCGGCATGACTTTTTTGCTGAGGTTTGAGGCCAAAGAGGCGCTTGCGCTCGACATCAGAGCGAATACGAATACCGCCAAGTTCACGCACGACATTGGTGGTCAACGTGCTCTTGCCGCTGCCTGAAAAACCGTGGGTGATCATCAGGTAGGGTGGATGGAAATCCGTGTAGCTTTCGGCAAGATCGGTGTAACTGCGATATTGACGCAGGATGGCGGCCTTGTCTTCATCGTCCAAGCCAGGTTGTGCCAGACGAAAGAGGCCGACCTTGGCACGCACCAGAGCACGATAGACCTTGTAGAAACAGAGAAGCTGCAGACCTTGGTAGTCGCCTGTTTGCTCTAGGTAGTGGTTCAGGGTGATTTGTGCCATGCCCTGAAGACCGCGATCTTCTAAATCCATCAGCAAGAAAGCCAGATCGCTGATCACATCACACCAGCGAAAAGCGTCATTGAATTCAATGCAGTCAAACGCGAGCACCTGCCCTTGCCAGAGCGTGGTGTTGCCTAGATGCAGGTCACCATGGCAAGCGCAGACCTTGCCGTTGGCGCGCCGCTCGATGATCAGATCCTCAAAACGCGCAAAGGTGTCTTTCGACCAGGCTTCGAGCAGTTCTAATTGTTTCAGTGCGCTGTCATCTTGGAGCAGAGCGCGAATCTGCTCAAAATTTTGTGCCACTGGCGCCCAAACGGCAGCAGGTGTGCCGAGGTCTTCGGGTGGGGTGGCTGGCTGTTGCTGAAGATGGAATTCGGCAATTTGATCGGCCAGCTGAATCAGGTGCTCTTCACGCAGCTCGCCCCGTTGATGCAATGCATTCAGCAGCTGCTCATCATCAAAACGGCGCATCTTGAGCGCATATTCAAAAGGTGCGCTGGCATCACCCAGCACAGGTGTACTGGCATCACCTGAGATGGGAAGGACATCCAAGTAGATGTCTGCCGCGAGGCGCTGGTTGAGTTGCATTTCAAGCTGGCAGAAGTGGTGTCGCGCTTCGAGCGTGGAATAGTCAAGAAAACCAAAATTCACCGGCTTTTTGATTTTATAGGCAAAGTCTCCGGCGAGAAAAACCCAGGAGATGTGGGTTTCGCGCATCACGACTTGATCCACAGGGTGTGGATAGGTGGCGGGTTGCTGCATCGCATGAATTAGGGCTTCAGACACGGGGCTCTCCACTTGGCATGTCAGGTCAATCAGGGTCATTAGAGAGCAAAGGGCCTTCAGTAAGGCAGGCCCTTTGCGATCCAGATAAAGCCAAGCTTAGCTGTTTTTCAGCGTGGCAAAAGCTTTTTGTGCGGCTTTCAGGGTCAGCTGCAGCTCCTCTTCACCATGGCAAGAAGAAACAAAACCGGCCTCATAAGCTGAAGGAGCTAGATAAACGCCCTCTTTGAGCATGGCATGGAAGAAGCGATTAAAGGCTTGGATATCACAGGCCGTGGCATCATTGAAGTTGTTGACAGCTGGCTGATCAGTGAAGAAGAGCCCAAACATACCGCCAACAGCTTGCGTGATGACGGGCACACCCGCCTCAGCGGCGGTAGCTTCTAAACCTGCACAGAGACGAGCCACATAGTCGCTCAGTTGCTGATGGAAGCCAGGAGTTTGAATCTTGCGCAAGAGTGCCAAGCCTGCGGCCATGGCGAGAGGGTTGCCTGAAAGTGTTCCCGCTTGATAAACGGGGCCGAGCGGTGAAAGGTGATCCATGACCTCTTTGCGGCCACCAAAGGCTCCGACAGGCAGACCACCACCGACAATCTTCCCGAGGGTGGTCAGATCGGGGGTGACTTGATAATGGGCTTGGGCACCGCCAAGGGCGACACGAAAGCCAGTCATCACCTCATCAAAAATCAGCAGTGTGCCATATTGGTCGCATACACGACGTAAGGCTTCGAGATAGCCGGGCTGAGGAGGGATGCAGTTCATGTTGCCAGCGACAGGTTCGACAATGATGCAGGCAATTTCTTGGCCGATTTCGGCGAAGCAGGCCTCTAAAGCTTGGACGTCATTGTAGGGCAGTGTCAGGGTATGCTGAGCAAAATCAGCAGGGACGCCAGGCGAGGTGGGGACACCAAAAGTCAGCGCGCCTGATCCGGCTTTAACCAACAGCGAATCACTATGGCCGTGGTAGCAGCCTTCAAACTTGAGGATTTTATCCCGCCCTGTATAGCCGCGTGCAAGACGAATGGCGCTCATGGTGGCCTCAGTACCTGAGTTCACCATGCGCACTTTTTGCATGGAGGGAACGAGCTGGCAGAGGGTTTCGGCCATTTCTGTTTCGAGCGCAGTGGGTGCACCGTAAGAGAGGCCCAGCTCAAGGCGCTGGCGCACAGCATCGAGGATGTCTTCATCTGCATGGCCGGTGATCATGGGTCCCCAAGAACCGATGTAATCGATATAGCGCTGGCCATCTTCATCATACATATAGGCCCCCTTGGCTTTTTGAATAAAGATGGGGGTGCCTCCCACTCCTTTGAAAGCGCGCACGGGTGAGTTGACCCCACCTGGAATAGAGTGCTGGGCGCGTTCAAAAAGTTCGGCTGAGCGAGTCATGCTGTACCTCATTAAAAAGAAAAGAATTCGCCTCTTGTAAGGCGTGTTGATACTGCTGGGCCGCCTGCTGCGGATTAGGTGAATTCATCAGGCCATCACATACGGCAATCATCTGGGCACCCGCACGAATCACTTCTCCAGTGGTTTCTGGCGTAATGCCGCCAATACCGACCAGTGGCAATCCCAGTGTGGCGGCTTGCTGGAAGATCTCCAAGCGGGCTGAAGGGGCTTCTGGTTTGGTCTGAGAGGCAAAGCAACGCCCAAAGGCCAAATAATCGGCGCCTTGTTCCCTTGCTCGCTGAGCCAAGTCGAAGCTGGCATGACAAGTTTGGCCGATGATCGCCTGCGCCCCTAGTAATTGGCGCGCTTTGGCAATGGAGCAATCTTGCTGTCCAAGATGAACGCCGTCAGCGCCGCAGGCTTTGGCGAGATAGGGGTCATCATTGATCAAAAAGAGCACCTTGTATTCATGGCAGAGCTTGGCCAGTAGACGCGCTTGGCGTAGCGTACGGCTCGCATCTTGTCCTTTGGCGCGATACTGCAAAATCTGTACGCCACCCTCAAAGGCAGCTTGAGTGCTGCTTAATAAATAAAAGTCACTTTCCAGCTGCTGCGCTGAGGTGATGGCGTAGAGTCCAGTTAAGCCGGCGCTAATCATTAAAAAAGTCCGTTGTGCGCAGAGGGAGTTTTTGCCCTTGAGTGAGCTGGAGGCCCTGCCCAAGGCTGTGCCAAGTGAAATCTTGGGCTTGAGTGACGGCCTGATCCAAGGCCTCGCCACGTGCGAGCAAAGCGGCCAGTGCAGCGGCAAGGGTGCAGCCTGAACCATGAAACTCACCTTCAAGGCGTGTCCAGCGGCTGGTCATAACCTGCGATGTCCCTTGGCGATAAAGGCGGTTTTTGACTGTCCTTGTGGGTGCATGGGTTCCGGTCACTAAAACGGCACGACAGCCACTTTTCAACAGGGCCTTGGCCTGAGCATCGACTTCTGTGTACTGGGGTGCCAGTTGCTGCAGCTCAGGAGTATTTGGCGTGACAACCTGAGCTAAAGGCAGGAGATGATCACGGAGGTGATGGAGTTGTTCACGGCTTTCCAGTAGGCCTGTACCTGAACCAGAGGCCATCACTGGGTCGATCACTACAGGTAGTTGGGCCTGTTTGAGCCAGCTGGTGATTTCTTTTTGGAGTGCAAGGCTACCCAAAACACCAAGCTTGACGGCGGCTGGCTGGAAATCTTGCAGTAGCAGATCCAGTTGCTGCAAAAAATCAGCAGGTGATTGAGGTATCAGGCTATGAAAACGTTCGGTGTTTTGTGCGGTCAGGCAGGTCACTAAGGTGAGCGGCCAGGCTCGCATGGCCAAGGCTGCCTGAGCATCGGCAATGATACCGGCTCCGCCACTGGGGTCATGGCCACCAATCAGCAAAACGCTGGGGTAGTTCTTTTGAAAATGTAAAGGGATACCTGGCTCGATCATGCTGGTTGCTCACCTCAAGTGCGGATTACCAAGGTTTGATCACGACCAAAAGCACAACGAAGATCAAAATAAAAACCGGAAGCTCGTTAAAAACACGAAACCAGACATGGCTATAGCGATTCTTGTCCTGCGCAAATTGGCGCAGCAGATGACCGCACCAAAAGTGATAGCCGATCAAAAGCGCGACTAAAAAGAGCTTGATCTGCATCCATGTTTGACCAAGATATCCGCTAAAGTTGATGCTCAGTAGCCCTATGCCAAGCAGGATAACAACCCACATCGAGGGCGTCATAATGCCGCGGTAAAGTTTACGCTCCATGGTTTTGAAGCGTTCAGCGCCTCTGTGATCGCCTTCTTGTAGCGCGAGGGTGTGATATACATAAAGGCGCGGTAGGTAAAATAAGGCGGCAAACCAGGTGACCACGGCCATGATGTGAAAGGCCTTCATCCATAGATAGCTCATTTTGCTCACTTTATCGGCTAGGGTGAAATCAAGAGTCGACAGGATAACTCAAATCTAAGAGGAAGGGAAAATGCCGAGCCTAGCAGCATACTTACCCACTAAAATTGTGTATTATTTCTTCCATCTTAAGCAACCAGTCGCATCCATTGGCTTGGTAAGGAGAGCAGTGTGATCAAGATAGGTATTGTAGGTGGAACAGGCTACACAGGTGTTGAACTCTTACGTTTGCTGGCTCAGCACCCGCAGGCCGAGGTGGTGTTGATCACCTCACGCTCGGATGCAGGGACGCGTGTTGAAGACATGTACCCTAATCTGCGTGGCCACTATCCTGAACTCCTTTTTTCTGAGCCCAATGTAGAGCGTATGGGGCAGTGTGATCTGGTCTTTTTTGCGACTCCCCACGGTGTTGCACACAGTATGGCGCAAGCTTTATTGGAAGCGGGCACCCGCGTTGTCGACTTGTCTGCTGATTTTCGCTTACGGGATGCACAAGAGTGGGCAGAGTGGTATGGCCAGCCTCATGGCGCGCCGCACCTTCTTCCTGAGGCTGTTTATGGTCTTCCGGAGCTGGTGGCGCATCAACGTATTCGTGAAGCACGTTTAATTGCTGTTCCGGGTTGCTACCCCACCTCTGTCCAGCTAGGCTTAGCGCCGCTACTTGAAGCTGGCTGGATTCAGACTGATGGCATCATTGCAGATTGCAAATCGGGTGTTTCCGGTGCTGGGCGGACGGCTAAAATCGGCTCCTTGCTCTGTGAGTCAACAGAAAGCATGAAGGCCTACTCTGTCGGCTGTCATCGCCATCACCCAGAGATCACTCAGGGCTTGAGTGATGTTGCCCAGCAGCCGGTGGGGTTGACTTTTGTTCCTCACTTGACCCCAATGATTCGCGGCATTCATTCTACCTTGTACGTGCGTCTCAATACTGACAACTTGAAACGAAATGATGTGGAAATTCAGCAGCTTTATGCGGCACGCTATGACAAGATGCCTTGCGTTGACCTCATGCCTTGGGGTAGCTGCCCAGAAACGCGTAGTGTGCGGGGAAGTAATTTGTGCCGTATCGCGCTCCATCGTCCACAAAATTCGGATTTACTGGTGATCCTTTCAGTCATCGATAACCTAGTCAAAGGGGCGAGCGGGCAGGCCATTCAGAATATGAATCTGATGTTTGGTTTAGATGAGTCTCTAGGGCTTACCGCGCCAGGATTGATGCCTTAAAAGCGAGGCTAAGGCAGTCTCGCTTGAACAAACTGGAAGAGAACCAATGAAGAAAGGAACAGGACAAGACGAGCGTTTAGAAATCGTAGCCTACCACCCTTGGCGGCGCTTCTTTACACGTTCCGCCGTGTTACTGCTGATGGTCGCTTTGGCTGTGGGTGGATATTATTATGGGCAGTGGTCTATTTGGCACGAGCGTGGCACAGCCGTCATCGAACGCGATGAGCTGAGGGTGACGACCCGTGAACAGTCGCAGGCGCTGAGAGAATTGCGTCAACGTGTGCTAGCTGCTGAGAGCGGTAACGCGGTTGATCGCCGTGCTTATCAAGAAGTCCAGCAAACGGTTTTGAATTTGAACGCCCGTATTGCACAGCTTGAAAACGAGCTACACTTCTACCAGCGTGTCATGGCGCCTGAGCAGATAGATCAAGGCCTAAGAATTGATCGCCTTGAAATCCGCCCAACCGCGACCAATCGCGTTTATGATTATCAGTTGGTGATCACTCAGGTCACCGATAACAATACATTTATAGAAGGGCGTGCGCTGATCAGCTTGGTCGGGGCGCGAGGGGAAACACAAAATGTCACCTTGCCATTGAAGGATGTCTCTCCTGAAGTGGATGATTTGAGTGTCCGCTTTCGTTTCCGCTTCTTCCAGAATGTGGCTGGACAGATTCATCTACCCGAGGACTTCGAGCCAGAAAAGGTTCGAGTTGTTTTACAATCGACCGGAAGCCGTGCTATGCGCATAGAAACAGAATTTGATTGGTCAAGCCAGGAGGCCTTGTAATGTTTGGAAAAAACGCTCCCGCGGCGAATCACTTTGATACCCTGATCTCGAGTAAAGCGGAGATAGTGGGTGATATTCATTTTTCAGGCGGCCTGCATATTGATGGCCGAGTGCATGGCAATATTATCGCAGATGACGATTCTAAGGCCGTTCTGCGCATTAGCGATAAAGGCCGAGTGGAAGGTGAGGTATCAGTGCCCCACTTGGTGGTGAATGGCACTATCGTTGGTGACGTTCATTCTTGTGAGCATTTAGAGCTGGCAGCTAAGGCGGTTGTCAAAGGTAATATCTTCTACAACACCGTTGAAATGGTGATGGGTGCACAGGTTGATGGCCGTTTAGAGCATCGTTACAAGAGCAGCGGTAAAGGCGGCGATAAGCCAGCTATGCCTAAAAAAGTGACGCGTGAAAAACCAAAAGTGGCCACAGATGCGCCAGAAGCAAAGGCGCTGAATAAGCCTGAGCCTAAGGCCATGCCACAGGTTGCACCTCCGTCAGAGGCTGACAAGAAGTAAGCGTTATACTTGACAGTTTTACTTGGTTAAGGCAGGCTTAGGCCTGTCTATACTGGAGTCATGTTATGTCCTCTGCCGTTAGTTTTACCCCTCAAGCGCTCTTTGTGACGCCCGCAGCGATTAAAAAGCTGAAAACTTTAATCGAAGAAGAGCAGAATCCAGATCTTTTTTTGCGTGTTTATGTCACAGGCGGAGGTTGCTCTGGGTTTCAATATGGTTTTGATTTTGCAGAAGAAATCCAGGACGATGATACAGTCATAGAAGAAGAGGGTGCGCGCTTTGTTCTGGATGCACTTAGCTACCCTTATCTACTGGGCTCGACGTTGGATTACCAAGAAGGGCTAGAAGGCGCGCGCTTTACTTTGACTAACCCCAATGCTTCCAGCACCTGCGGCTGTGGCTCTTCCTTCTCCATGTGACGCTCCCCGCCCTAGCGCTCAAGCGCCACGGGCGAGGCTTCCAACTTCTCAGGCAGCAACTGGTGCGTGACCAGATTGACGCTTGCCTCCATTGGCAGAGACCGACAGTCCTGCGG
>SKOQ01000180.1 GCA_007119985.1 Marinospirillum sp. | reverse complement strand
TCCATCTGACCTTGCATGAGGCTCATTTGCTCATCAAACAAGACCATTGGATTGCTCGTGAGCTGTTCTCCAAGCGATTGAAAATGCGCTGTCATATCGCTCATGACGGACATAGAAGAATCACTCATTCCGCCCTCATGACGACTGACAAGCTGTTCTATCACAGCTTGATAGCGCTCGTTCGCTTTGGTCATCCATTCAAACATCTCTGCAGGATTATAGGCTTCCTGCCCTTGATCTGAAACTTGATCGCTCATGCGTCTCACCCTCTGACTGTCCAGATAAAAAAGGGGCTCAGAGGCCCCTTATCGCTGTTCACGTCAGTATTGCTGGCGTGAACTGAACATGCGTCGCGCTCAGCTTATTTGGCTGTGGCTGCTGGCTTGGCCGCTGGCTTAGCTTCAGCTTTGGTTTCTTCAGCGGCCTTGTTGAAAGCCTGGCTGCGAGACTGCTCAAGAATTTTTTCAACTTCAGCTTTGAATTCCATGCTCATGTCAGCCATGGTTTTCGCATCTTCAAGAATCTTCTTGCTCAGGCTGCTCATCATTTCAGCTTGTGAAGCGCTGTAATCGCGTACTGTGTCAGCATCTTTGACTTCAGTGGCTTGCTTCATTTGTGACAGACCCATGTGGCTGTAAGCTTTCAGGGCTTCCAGTTGGAAGTCAGTCATTTTTTCCATGTTCTCGACCAGCAAGGCGTTGATTTTACGCATTGGGGTATAGAGGTTTTTGGTTTGCTCAGTGAAGGCATTCATCATCTTGTCTTGCATCGCTTTATCTTGAATCATAGTCTACTCCGTTACTTCAAGTGGTGGGCATCAGCCCATTATATATTGAACAGTCCTTGTACATCTTGTTCAAGTTCTGCTCATTTTAAATCAATCACAACCAGTCTGAATCTTGATTGTGCTGATAGAAAGACAGTTTTGTTAAAGCTTAATGAAAGACTCTTCTTTCTTTAATTTCGCTTTTAAGTCGTCATTGAATAGATAGAGTATTCAGTTAAGATGTCCATGATGACCTAGCTTGATTTTCCGTAGCTTGACATCAGATCCATCATCATTTTTTGGTAGGTGTTCACTGAATCAAAGCTTTGGGAAACAAAGGGCTTGAGGAGGGATAGCGCATCATAGCCTTCTACGCCAGCCTCCATCTGCTCTTGGATTCTGCGCATCAGTTCTTCTTGCAGGGGTTGAACATCGGGTAGCCCCATTGCTTTGCGGAACTCGTCTGGCGTCATATCTATTTCTACGTTCACTTTCACGTGACAACCTCTGTGCTAGTGCATCCGACTTTGGTTCTATTTAACCAAGAAGTGTTGCTTAACGCAACTGCGATATGGCGGTTAAAAAGAACAGAGGATTAAAAGGTAGCATAAAACTGGCCTATTGCTAGGATAAAAGAAGAAAAAACTTTTATCTGCGTCAATAGGCCATTTATAAGCTGCTGTGAAGAGCAAAAAAATTAAATTGCTCTGGGTGGAATAATGGGGGTGGTGGAGTGGACACGCGCATTTTGGCCGCGATGACGGAGCAGGTGGTCCATCAGCACCAGTGCCAGCATGGCCTCTGCGATCGGCGTGGCACGAATGCCAACGCAGGGATCATGGCGTCCTTTGGTGATGATGTCGCAGGCTTGCCCTTGGCGATCGACACCGCGTCCGGGTAAGCGTAGGCTCGAGGTGGGTTTTAGAGCCATGCTGACGGTAATGTCTTGCCCTGTCGAAATGCCCCCGAGAATGCCGCCAGCTTGGTTGCTGAGAAAACCTTCGGGTGTCATTTCATCACGATGCTGACTACCTTTTTGCTCAACGCTGGCAAATCCCGCCCCAATTTCAACGCCCTTGACGGCATTGATGGACATCATGGCATGGGCGATATCGGCATCGAGTCGATCAAAAATGGGCTCACCTAAGCCAAGGGGGACGCTTTCTGCAACAACATTGATCCGAGCGCCGATCGATTCACCCTCTTTGCGCAGTGCATCCATATAGTCTTCCATAGCCGGAACTTGGCTGGCATCAGGACAGAAGAATGGATTGCGCTCAACCTCATCCCAATCGAATTGGTTGATTTTAATTGGCCCCAGCTGACTCAGGTAGCCGCGAATACGTACCCCGTACTCTTCCAGCAGGTACTTTTTGGCGATGGCCCCCGCCGCCACGCGCATCGCTGTCTCACGTGCGGAGCTACGCCCACCACCGCGATGATCACGCACACCATATTTTTGCTGATAGGTATAGTCGGCGTGAGCTGGGCGAAACTGATGCTGGATCTCGCCATAATCTTTCGAGCGTTGATCGGTATTTTCAATCAGCAGCCCGATGGGTGTGCCGGTGGTCTTGCCCTCAAAAACGCCGGAGAGGATTTTAACTTGATCGGCCTCGCGGCGCTGGGTGGTATGACGACTGGTGCCGGGTTTACGGCGATCCAGATCAATTTGCAGATCGGCTTCGCTGAGGGCGAGGCCCGGTGGGCAGCCATCAATAATAGCACCCAAGGCTGGGCCGTGGCTCTCGCCAAAGGTGGTGACAGTAAAAAGACGACCGAGAGTATTGCCTGACATAGATTGCACCTACTTTGTTCGCTAAGAGTTCAGGTTTGTTCGCTAAGAGTCCAGAAGCTGATTCGTTTAGATGGGTCTGCCTGTGATCTGCTCAGTTAACTCGCACTTTCAGTTAAGGCATCGAACTCGGCCTGATGGGCTTCAAGCTGTTCTGCAGTGAGCACAAACACGCCGGCGGCATTGGCGGCAAATTCGACCCAAAGAAAAGGTACCCTCGGGAGCAATGCTTCTAAATGCACTTGGCTGTTGCCGACTTCAACAATCAACAGGCCGCCTGGATTCAGATGCTGACGCGCTTGCTGAAGAATGATGCGGACGAGATCTAAGCCATCTTCTCCTGCGGCTAAGGCCAGTTCTGGCTCTTGATGATATTCATCGGGCATTAAGGAAAGATCATGTTCATCAACATAGGGTGGGTTGCTGACAATCAGATCAAAGGTTTCGCCTTCTAAGCCGCTGAATAGATCCGAAGCACGGGCTTCAACGCGATCCTGAAGGTGATGGCGCTGAATATTTTCTTGCGCAACATCTAAGGCATCGCTGGAAATATCGCTGAGGATAACCTCCGCCGTGGGGAAAGCATAGGCGCAGGCAATGCCAATACAGCCGCTGCCGGTGCAGAGATCTAAAATACGCTGCGGTGGCGTGTCTTCGCTAAACCAAGGGGTAAAAGCTTCTTCAATCAGTTCATTGATTGGGGAGCGAGGAATCAGGACCCGTGCGTCGACTTTAAACGGCAAGCCAGCAAACCAACTCTCGCCCAGCAGATAGGGCAAGGGTGTTCTTTCCTCACAGCGGCGGCGAATCAATTCGATCAATTTTTCGCGCTCTAATTGAGTAAGACGCGCATCCAGCAGCCGCTCATCGGTATCCCAAGGCAGATGCAGACTGCCTAAAACCAGATGGAGGGCTTCATCCCATGCATTGTCGGTACCGTGTCCATAATAGAGATTGTGGCAATGAAACTGTGTGAGTGCCCAGCGTACAAAATCACGCAGAGTTTGCAGCTCTTGCACAAGCGAAGTGGTGGTTTGGTGGGTTAGAGGCGGTGTCATGGCAGCAACATTTCCTGTGTGATCATGTTAGGATATTCGCAGTCTAACATAAGGAGTCGATCGTGAACGAAGAGAGTGATTTTGCTGACGATCAGCAGCTCTTTCAACAAATGATGCAGGGTGTGAAGCGCCTGCAAGATGACCGTGCGGATGTACGTCAACCCCCCACTCTGACTGCCTTGAATGCCCGCTTACGTCAACAGGCGGCACAGGCAGAGGCTGTCAACTTGGCGCAGATTGGTTTGTCTGATGGGTTGGTGCGACCAGTGAATCCAGGTGACGAGCTCAACTTCCATGTGCCGGATTTGCCTTTGAGAAGTTGGAAGGCTTTAGTGCGCGGCGAAGTGCCTTGGCAAGAAGGCTTGGATTTACATGGCATGACGGTCGAAGCAGCGCGAGCAGCCTTAGTGGATTTTATTCGTGAAGGTCGCCAGCGTGGGTTTAAATGTCTTTTGCTTGTTCACGGTAAGGCTTATAACCGAGAAGGTGAGCTACCGAGTATCAAATCCCATGTGGCTGTATGGTTAAAACAGATGACGGAAGTCTTGGCTTACACTTCAGCGCGCCCTGCAGATGGCGGTACAGGTGCGGTGTATATTTTGCTGCGCACTAAAAAATAGTGCGATTTAAAAAGCTGGGCAGAAAAAAGGCCTGATCAGCATCAGGCCAAGAAAGTGCAGGTGGGCGCTAAGCGCTTTCTCACCGTGTTAATCGCGAAAGCAGACCTCGACCACAAAGTCACCACTATCAACATGAAAGGGCAATAAAATTCTGGGCCCATAAACACTGTGCATAATGGTGTGATTGTCGCCCACAAAAGTCACTGGCTGAGACAAGTAAAAATCATAGCCTTTTTCCGCAAGAATCTTTTTGGCACCACCACAGACCATGTTGGTAATCTCACCGACCAGGTCGCGGATGGTGTCATCAACTTCTGTGATTTTTTCACCGAGCATCCGCTCTGCAATATCAAAGGCCACAGCAGCCGGAAACGAAATGGCTAAGGAGCCTGTGGTGCTTTCCCCCATCATATCCACGAAGCCAGTGACCACGCCTCGCGCAAAGTCATCTTCTTTGAGCAGTGGCTTGCCAACCTGAGGTTGCATTTGGCACATCGTGCGCAGCACGTTCAGCATGGCATGTAAAAAGGGATTGATAAAATCTGCACGCATCGATTCAGTCATCCTTCAGCAGTGGTCGGGTGTGCTTCAGCTCAGCTTGATCAGTATATACTGCCTGTTCAACTTCTTCATGCAAAAAAGCACTCAAATTCAAAGGTCTTTCTAACAAGTGGTGAGTGGCGATCAATCTGATTACACCTGTATTAAAGCATAAATGAGCATGAATGCGAGGCTGAATCCTTGTCTGCTGCTTTTTATTGTGAACAGCTGTTAAGAGGAGCAGGACAGCGCGATTGGCCAACCCTTGGCGGGGGCTTGTCGATCACTGGTTTTCAGGCCCTTTGCGCTAAAAGGCGTGCGCAATAAGGCATGGAGTCGCCTCACTTCGCTAAAATCACCCTGTTCCGCCGCTTCAATCGCGGCTTGTAACAGATGCGTGCGTGGCAGAATGCAGGGATTATATTGGCAGAGCAAGGTGTGGCGTGCTTCAGCATCAGGATGGCGCGGCTCTATGGCCTGCTGCCACTGGACCAACCAAGCCTGCCATGCGGCTGATTGCGAGGTCAAACTGAGTGCTTGTGCCTGCTTCCCTTCGGCCAGGCGTCGTAAAAAATCTGTCCAATCGAGTTCTTCTTGGCCGCATAGGGTTAAGAAGTCTTGGATCAGGGGCCAGTCTGTTTGAGCATCAACGCCTAAGCGTTGCGCTAAGCCTTGACGATAATGCTGTTCAAATTGTGGCATAAATAACGCGAGTTGCTGGTTGAGCTGATCGATCTCGACTAAGGGGGAGAGAGCCTGCGCCAGACGAACAAGGTTCCAGTGCAGAATACTGGGTTGACGATCAAAGGCATAGCGGCCTTGAGGATCACTGTGGTTGAAGTTGGCTTGGGGCTGATAGTGATCTAAAAAGGCAAAGGGGCCGTAATCCAGCGTCTCACCTAGCAGCGACATGTTGTCCGTATTCAGCACGCCATGACAAAAGCCATAGGTCTGCCACAAGGCACCTAAGCGCGCGGTGCGGGCGACCACCTCAGCAAAGAGTCCGGCGTAGACGTCTTTCTCTTCTTGGCGATGTGGAAAGTAATGCTGAAGCGCATAGTCTGCCAACTGCTTCAGCCCCACTTGGTTCTGCTGTGCATAGGCATGCTCAAAATGGCCAAAACGCAGGTGGCTGGGTGTCAATCTGAGCAGGGTGGCGCCAGGTTCAAAGCTTTCACGGCGTACACTTTCTCCCGTGGTGGCCACGGCCAGTGCGCGTGTTGTTGGAATGCCGAGATGATGCAGGGCCTCGCTGCCCAGAAACTCGCGAATGGATGAGCGTAAAACAGCGCGACCATCACCAAAGCGTGAATAGGCTGTTTGCCCTGCGCCTTTGAGGTGGACTTCCCACGGCTGAGCGAGTCGGTTCGTCAGTTCCACCATCAGCAGGCCGCGCCCATCACCTAAAGCAGGATTAAAGTGCCCAAACTGGTGGCCGGCATACTTCATCGCGATGGGTTGGCTGCCCTGTAGTCTGAGTCTGCCCGTCATCCAATCCAGTAAAGCGGCTTCATCAACAGTGCAGGGGTTAATATCGATCAACTGGGCCGCGTCTGTGCTGAAGGCGACAAGATGGGCGGGGCCTTGAAAGGTCTCGGGTTGATGGACCTGATAAAAATGAGGGCCCAGCTGGGTATAGCGTGGTGTGATCTGCCAGGAACTAAAAAAGGACATGGGCTTCTCCGCTTAAAATCTTGACCAATATACTCAGGTATTGCGGGCATCAGGTCAAGTCAGAGACGGGTAGGAGCGGCACTTTAAACCTGCTAATCTGGTTTTTTTACGGCTCTTCAAGCAAAAGGAAAAAGTGATGAGTTGGGATATTTGGTTGACCTTCTTTATGACCAGTTGGGTGATCAGCTTGTCGCCCGGTGCTGGCGCTGTAGCATCGATGTCCGCCGGATTAAATTATGGCTTTCGGGTGGGGTATTGGAATGCGATCGGCTTACAGATCGCGCTGATTTTGCAGCTGGTGATTGCTGCGGCTGGCCTTGGCGCTTTGTTAATGGCCTCGGAATGGGCCTTTGGTCTAGTGAAGTGGTGTGGTATCGCTTATCTGCTGTATTTGGGCTGGAAACAATGGAATGCGCCAGTGCAACTGCACCGTGATACCGACACTGCTGTGCAAGCTGGAGCGCGCTGGGGTTTGGTGTGGAGGGGCTTTGTCGTGAATGCAAGTAACCCCAAGGCGATCGTTTTTATTCTTGCCGTATTGCCGCAATTTTTGGACCCACAGCAGCCATTGCTTGAACAGTATGTATTGATGGGATTGACGATGGTGGTGGTCGATTTGATCGTGATGGCGGGCTATACCGGCTTGGCAGCCAAGGTGCTGGGCCTATTACAGCATCCACGGCATCAAGCGCTGCTGAACAAAACCTTTGGTGGCACTTTTATTGCTGCTGGCTTATTGCTGACCAGTGCGAAGAGTAGTTAATGAGCGGCACAGGATCGCGCTGCTGTGGGCTTGAGTCTCTAGACTTTTTCTTGACTCCCTGAGTGCTGACTGTTTAAGTGCTGATTCACTCACTGTACTTGAACTTCACTATGTCTGAATTTTGCGTCGAATTTCGTCAAGTTAGCCAGTTTTTTGGCGATCAATCTGTTTTTGAACATCTGGATCTTCAGCTCCCACAGCAAAAAGTGACGGCACTCATTGGCCCAAGCGGCTGTGGTAAATCCACCTTGCTGCAGATGATGAATGGCCTGGTCTGGCCTCAAGCGGGCGAAGTACGGGTGCTGGGTGCTCCTCTTGATCGGCAGCGCCTATCTGAGCAAAGAAGAAGCATGGGCTATGCAGTCCAGCATATCGGTCTTTTTCCGCACTGGACCGTGCGTCGCAATATGAGCGTCATGGCCGCTTTAGAAGGCTGGTCGCCAGAGCGCCAAGCGGCCCGTCTCGACAAGCTGCTCGATTTTATGCAGTTAGATGCGGCATTGCTTGATCGTTATCCACATCAAATCTCCGGAGGTCAGGCGCAGCGGGTTGGCCTCTGCCGTGCCATGTTTCTCGATCCACCTTTACTCTTGCTGGATGAAGCCTTTTCTGCGGTCGACCCCATCACAAAAATTGAGGTCCATGCGCGTTTTCAGGCGATACAGGCGGAGGAGCCGCGTAGCGTCGTGCTGGTTACCCATGATATGCAAGAAGCCCTGAAACTGGCCGATTGGTTGGTAGTGCTGGGTCCAGGTGCTGTACTGCAAATGGGGACTCCAGAGCAGATTCAAACCCAGCCTGCGCATCCTCAGGTCGCACGTTTATTGGAGGCGCAGTGATGCTAGGAACACTATGCAAGGCCTTGTCCCAGTCGCGCCGGTTGTTCATCCTCGGCTGGCTGCTGATTGGCTGCGTCTCAGTGGCACAGGCACAGCTTGTGACCATTGGTTCCAAGATGGATAGTGAAGGCCGTTTGCTCGGTGAGATCTTTGCTCAGAAGCTAGAGTTGGATGGCTTTGAAGTCAGGCGACAACTTGGGCTGGGCAGCACCTCTGTGGCTTGGCAGGCCTTATTGAATGGCGATGTGGATCTTTATCCAGAGTATACGGGAACCTTAGCCTTGAGCCTGCTGGGGATGGAGAGCACGCCCGAGCTGGCCGAACTCAATGCGCTGCTGGCGCAACGAGGCTTAATGGCTTTACCTGCACTGGGTTTTAATAATACCTATGCCCTGGCGATGCAGACAGCTTTGGCGGAAGCGCGCCAGATCGTCACCATCAGTGATTTACGTGACCATCCTGATTTACGTCTAGGTTTGTCGCATGAATTTATCCAGCGCCAAGATGGCTGGCCGGGTTTGCGCTTGGCTTATCAGCTCCCGATGACGCCCCGTGGTATTGAGCACGGGCTGGCTTATGAAGCTGTGCAGGCGGGGCGCATTCAACTGACTGATGCCTATTCGACGGATGGCGATTTACAGCGGCTGAACCTGCGGCTGCTTGAAGATGATCTGGTCTATTTTCCTCAGTACTTGGCTTTGCCCTTGGTGCGTGCGGATCTGCCTTTGGCGGCGCAAATCAGCTTAAGCGCTTTGGCAGGACGGCTGAATGAAGAGCGAATGCAGGCACTGAATGCCCGTGTTGCACAGCAAGAGGGGAGCTTTGCCCAGGTGGCGCATGATTTTCTTGTGGAAGAAGGCTGGATTGAAGCGGATCAACGCCAAGTCAGTGGGCGCAAGTGGGATAAGCTGGGTCAAAATTTACTTGAGCATATTCAGCTGACTTTTTTAGCGCTATTTTTGGCCTGTGTGGTGGGCTTGCCACTGGCGGTGCTGGTTTATCGCTCACCCCGTTTAGCGCAGGGCGTGCTCTATACGGCTGGCTTGTTACAAACTATTCCTTCTATCGCTTTGCTGGCGCTGATGATCCCCTTGTTGGGGATCGGTTTTTTACCCGCGATTGTGGCTTTGTTTCTCTATTCCTTGCTACCGATTGTGCGCGCTGCGATCACAGCCTTACTGACAGTCAATCCTTTGCTGGTCCAAGTCAGTCTGGGTATGGGGATGACTCGCTCAGAGCAGTTGCGTCATGTCTTGTTGCCCTTGGCCGCGCCTAATCTTCTGGTGGGGATCAAAACAGCTGCGATTATTAATATTGGCACAGCCACGCTGGCTGCCTTTATTGGTGCTGGGGGATTGGGTGAGCCGATCGTGACTGGGTTGGCGTTGAATGATCATACACTGATTCTGTATGGCGCGATTCCTGCTGCTCTGCTCGCCATTATAACCGAGTTGCTGTTTCATCTTGCAGAGCGTCGCTGGATTCCCGCTCATCTACGAGGGGCACCTTCAACCCGTCTTTAAGTGGCTCAAACTGTCAGGCGTTGGATACTGGCGAAGAGAAGGCGAATGCTGTAGGGTAAAAAAGACATATCAACAAAATAATGTTTTTTAAGCTAAGAATGGAGCCTATTTGACGATGATAGACGATCAGAAGCCCTCCTCAGAGGCTGACAAGGATCCAATGGTACCTGATGGGAAGGTGAACCCCATCGATACGGACTACCAGATTGGACAGGACAATATCGCAGTTCAAGTTGGGCCCTTTGGCCTCGATATCCATAACCGCGTGTTTGCCATTTCAGGTTTGGCGGTCATTGCCTTTGTGCTGATCACCTTGATCTTTCAACAGCAGGTCGCCCCTTTATTTGGTGATCTGCGCGGCTGGCTGACGTCCAGTCTGGATTGGTTTTTTATCAGTGCAGCCAACGTCTTTGTCCTTTTATGTATCTACTTGATTTTCTCACCCCTCGGTCGTGTGCGCCTAGGTGGCACCGAAGCGACACCTGATTTTAGCTATCTAGGCTGGTTCTCGATGCTATTTGCGGCAGGGATGGGCATTGGTCTGATGTTCTATGGTGTCTCCGAGCCCTTATCGCATTTTTCGACGGCCTTTGGTGGAACCAGTATTGAAAATGGTGTGCGCACCGATTGGGCTCCACTGGGTGCGGCAGGTGGTGATGCCGAGCTGGCGGCCCGTTTGGGCATGGCCGCCACGATTTATCACTGGGCTTTGCACCCTTGGGCCATCTATGCTGTGCTGGCGTTGGGTTTGGCGCTCTTTTCATTCAACAAGGGCTTGCCACTGACGATCCGTTCCGTCTTTTACCCGCTGCTCGGTGAACGTGTGTGGGGTTGGCCTGGGCATGTGATCGATATTCTGGCGGTATTGGCAACACTCTTCGGTTTGGCCACCTCCTTAGGTTTGGGTGCTTCGCAAGCTGCCGCGGGTTTGCATTATCTTTTTGGTGTTCCTGAGGGGAATACCACTGAAGTCTTGCTTGTCATTGGTATCACCTTAATTGCTTTGGTTTCGGTGATGGCGGGTCTTGAAGCGGGTGTGAAGCGCCTGTCTGAGATCAATATGGTGCTGGCCGCTTTGCTGATGCTGTTTGTGATTATTGTTGGCCCCACCCTGGCCATCGTGACTGGCTTCTTCGATAACCTGCTCGCCTATCTGCAATACCTGCCCGCATTAGCGAACCCAGTCGGGCGCGAGGATGTGAACTTCTCTCAAGGCTGGACGGCCTTCTACTGGGCTTGGTGGATCTCCTGGTCGCCTTTTGTGGGGATGTTTATTGCGCGTGTCTCGCGTGGGCGTACTGTGCGTGAATTCTTGATTGCTGTGCTGCTGATTCCTTCATTAGCCTGTGTTTTGTGGATGACCGTTTTTGGCACAGCGGCTATTTCGCAACACCTAGCGGGTTTCCAAGATGCGGCTTCGGTGGCCTTGCCCTTGCAGCTCTTTACTATGCTCGACGTGCTGCCTTGGGCGCAGGTGACTTCTTTTATCGCCATTATTTTGGTGGTGGTCTTCTTTATCACCTCGTCTGATTCAGGCTCTTTAGTGATTGATACCATTGCCGCTGGCGGCAAGGTGAATGCGCCTACACCTCAGCGCGTCTTCTGGTGTACCTTTGAAGGCCTGGTCGCGATTGCGTTGATTCTGGGTGGCGGCCTGGTGGCTTTGCAGGCGATGGCCGTATCCACTGGGTTTCCGTTCACGCTGGTGCTGCTGATGTCTTGTGTGGCTCTAGTGAAGGGCCTTGCCAGTGAGCCCCGTTCCGTCTAAGTGCAACAGCGGGGATAACAAGATGAAAACAAGGCGGAGCCCAGGCTCCGCTTTGTTGTATGGGCGCTTTTGATTCACAGGTGAACCGAGGTGAGGCATGGAAGTAGAACACTTAGAAATTGTCGATTTTTTACGTGCCCATGCGCCGTTTAATGTCCTGCCTGAAGAAGTGCTGGGTCAGATCGCTGCGCAGGTGGAGATTGCCTACTTTAAAGAAGGCGCGCAGATTCTCACCTTCAACCAAGAAATTGATGCGCTTTATGTGGTGCGCTCTGGTGCGGTGGAAGTCTTTCGCCGTAATGGAGATTTATATAACCGTCTGAGCGAAGGTGGTTTCTTTGGTGAGTTTGGTCTGCTGCGCCATCGCAAGGTGCGCTTCCCGGTGCAAGCGCTGGAAGATACGCTGGTCTATTTGATTCCTGAGCCTTTGTTTGCACAGCTTTTTGAGCAGTATGAGCTTTTTGCCGATGGAGTCGAGGTGGAAGATCGCACTCGCCTGCGTCAGGCGGTTTCTCGCCGCGAGGATGCTAATCAGTTGATGACTTCGCGCGTGGTCAGGCTGATTAGCCGTGAGCCGGTCATGCTCGATCAACAGGCCAGTGTGCAGCAGGCGGCGCAGATGATGCGCGATGAGCGGGTTTCTTCGCTGCTGATTACCGCCGAAGGGGTTGAGCAGGTCGTGGGAATTATCACCGATAAGGATTTGCGCAACCGGCTGATTGCTGAAGGCTTGTCTTATGATGTGCCTGTCGCGAAGATCATGTCACAAAATTTAATCACCATTGATGCGCGTCAGTTTGTCTTTGAGGCCATGCTGGAAATGCTGCGCCACAACCGTCATCACCTGCCGGTGATGCGTCATGGCAAGGTCGTGGGCGTGATTGCCTTGGCTGATTTAATCCGCTATGAAACCAAAAATAGCCTCTTTGTGGTGAGTAGCATCTTTCGGCAGCAGAGCGTTGAAGAACTGGCGAGCTTGAAAGCCGATGTCCAAGCCAGCTTTGTGCGCATGGTGAATGAAGATGCCAACTCGCAGATGATCGGCTCTGCGATGGCAGTGATTGGACGCAGTTTTAAGCAGCGCCTCTTAGAACTAGCAGAACAGGAATTGGGTCCACCTCCTGTGCCTTATTGCTTCTTGGCGCTAGGTTCGATGGCGCGAGATGAGCAATCCATCGTCACCGATCAGGATAATGCGCTATTGCTGGATAACCGCTTTGATCCGGGGCAGCATGATGCCTACTTTGCCGCTTTAGCCAAGTTTGTCACCGATGGCTTGGATGCCTGTGGTTATAGTTATTGCACTGGCGGCATTATGGCCACCAATCCCACTTGGCGGCAGCCGATTCGCGTTTGGGAAGAGTATTTCACTCGCTGGATTACCCATCCCTCGCCTGAAGCACTCCTGCACAGCTCGATCTTTTTTGATCTCGATGGTGTCTGGGGGCAGGTGGAATGGGCCGATCAGCTCAAAACCAAGATTCTGCGCCTGACTCAGCGCCATCCGCGCTTTCTTGCCTGTATGGCGCGTAATGCCTTGAATCGCACGCCTCCCCTGGGTTTTTTCAAGGATTTTGTGATGGAGAAGGATGGCAAGCAGCGCCATTCAATCAATATGAAGCGCCGCGGGACAGCGCCTGTCGCGGATGTCATACGTGTGCATGCTTTGGCGGTGGGCTCTACGGCGCAAAACTCCTTTGATCGCTTACAGGATGTGATCAAGGCCAATATTCTGCCACCGGGTCGTGGTCCTGACTTGCGTGATGCCTTGGAGTTGATTGCGATGGTCAGAATACGCCATCAGGCTCTGGCGCTCGAAGAAGGACAGGAGCCAGATAATAATGTCGCGCCAGAAAACCTTTCTGACTTTGAGCGCAAGAACCTCAAGGATGCGTTCCAGATCTTGAGCCATGCACAGAAGTTCCTCAAGTACCGTTATCCACTATGAGGAGACAAGCCCGCGATGTTTTATCTTGATCCGCAGAAATTACGAGACCCTCAAGCGAGTACGCTTGATGTGCCCCAAGATTGGCCGGCTTTTTATCAGCAGGCTGCACAAGAAGCACGCGATCCACGTTTGCGCGCTTTTTATCAGGCGGGTGTGGTAGCAGCAGATACGCCCATTCATCAAGTGCCTTTATTGGCGCTTGATTTTGAAACCACAGGTATGCATCCACGCAAGCATAGTATTGTCAGTATCGGGCTGATTCCTTTTCATACGCAGCGTATTTTCTGTGCACAGGCTCGGCACTGGATCGTCAAACCCCTGAGCGATCTGAACCCTGAATCGGTGGTGTTGCATGGCATTACGCATGCCGATGTGCAACAAGCGCCGGATTTAGATCGAATTTTAGAGGATGTGCTGCAAGCCTGTGCGGGACACCTCGTGGTGGTGCATCATCGTGGGATTGAACGCCCCTTTTTGGCTGAGGCACTCAAGGCGAGAATTCAGGAAACGCTGCTGTTTCCGATGATTGATACGATGGAGCTCGAAGCCCGCTGGCATCGGCCGCCTCAGCGTTGGTGGTCGCGTTGGTGGCGATCTCAACCTGTCTCGATTCGGTTAGCCGATAGCCGTGCGCGCTATGGCTTGCCGCGTTATCGCGCCCACCATGCGCTTACTGATGCGCTGGCCACGGCAGAGCTTTTTCAGGCGCAGATCGCCCATCATCTGGATGCTGATACACCAGTGAGTGCGCTATGGGGTTGAGCGCAGTGCTTCTAGCTCAGCGATCAGCGCTGCATAAGCGAGGTGGACAGACTCCTTAGCGCTGCTATTTTTAAGGAGATCCTCACATTTTTTAGCGGCTTGGTACAAGCTGTCTAATTGGTAACTGCCTGCTGCGCCGGCAAGCTGGTGGATATAAGAGGCGAGCTGATCATGTGTTGTTGCTTGGTTGGGCTGGTTTTGCCAGTTTTGCCAAGCCTGCTCTATCTGCTGTTGGCGCTCTGGGAGTCGATCGAGCATCATTTTTTGAAGCATAAGAAATTCAGGATCTGTGTACATGGGTTTCTGTTGCTCAATCTTGGCTGTCAGTCGAGTTAGATCAGTAGAGGTAATAAAAACCTGATAGAATACAAGGATTTTTATTGCCTGATTTCTAAGGATGCATGGATATGCTGTGTGCTGCGATTGTTGAAGATGATCTTGATCAAGCTAGGTTGGTCGCCAGTTGGATCAAGTCTTTAGGTTATCAGGCCAGTTTGTTTGTGTCTGCCGAGTTATTCATGGCGGCCCAAGAAAAAGGCCAGAGTTTTGATCTGATCCTTGTAGATTGGTTTTTACCTGGTATGAGCGGTCTAGAGCTGGTTCAGCTCTTAGCGCAACAAGTACAGCGCCCACCGATTATTTTTATGACCCGACTTCAGCATGAAAACGAGCTGGCGCAGGCTTTGCACTCAGGTGCGGATGATTTTATTTCCAAGCCCTTAAGCAAAACGGTGCTCCTGGCGCGAGTCTATGCGGTGATGCGTCGCCATCAGCCGGTTGATCTACAGGCACCTCATACAGAGATGAGCTTAGATGTCGCCACGCTGACGCTGAACTTTCGCGGACAAGATGTGAAGCTTACCGCCTCCGAATGCCGTTTGATGCAACTTTTTTTGCATTCCTCAGATTGTCTTTTCAGTCGTGAAGACCTCGCCGATAGCCTATGGGGCGATAGCGAAAAAGCGCATCAAGGTCGTGCGCTGGATTTGGCTATTAGTCGCTTACGCAAAAAGCTCTCTTTGATGACGCCACCTTTAGGAGATGTCGTCAATCACTATGCTCAAGGCTATCGTTTTGTTTTTTATCACAAGGCAGAAGCTGTTTCTTGATACTGTGCTTGGACAGCCAGGATCTCGGGTAAGCAGTGCATAAAGTGCTTGACCACTTCAGGGTCGAAGTGAGCACCGGCTTCATTTTGAATCAGCGCAATGGCCTTCTCATTCGACCAGGCTTTTTTATAGGGACGGGTTGAGGTCAAGGCATCAAAGACATCAGCAACAGCCACAATGCGTCCTGATAAAGGTATCTCTTCCCCCTTGAGTCCTTTGGGATAGCCCTGACCATTGAATTTTTCATGGTGTGTGGCCGCCACTTCTTGTGCGAGTTGAAATAAAGAAGAGGGGTCATCGGCCAGTAGCGTCGCACCGATTTCAGCATGCTGTTGCATGATCTGCCATTCTTCAGTTGTCAGCTTTCCAGGTTTTTGCAGAATATGATCAGGAATACCAATTTTGCCGATATCATGCATTGGGCTGGCATTCAGCAGCAGGTCACACTCTTCAGCATTCCAGCCAAGGCTCTGCGCCAGAATGGCAGAGTATTTGCTCATGCGCACAATATGAAAGCCCGTCTCATTATCACGAAATTCAGCGGCGCGGCCTAAGCGTCGAATGACTTCTTTGCGCGTTTGGTGAAGCTCCGCTGTGCGCCTTTTGACCTCTTGCTCTAGATAGCGCTTCTGGTCATGGAGCAGCAATTGTGCCTGATGGACTTCAAGCTGGTTACGCACCCGCATCAAAAGCTCAGTGCGATCAAAGGGTTTGGTCAAAAAATCCCGTGCGCCAAGAGAGAGGGCCCGCAAAAGATAATCCTGACTATGTTGTGCGGTCAGAATCACGATTGGGGGCAGCAGAGGATCCTCCAAAGCCTTGAGCTGTTCCATCACCTGAAAACCATCCAGATGCGGCATATTGATATCCAGTAAAATCAGACTGGGCCGTTCAGCTTGATAAGCCTCTAACACCTGGCGTGGATCGGTGATCGAGATCAGGGATTGATAACCTTGCGCGCTCAACATCTTTTGTAAAAGCTTCAGGTTCACCGGCTCGTCATCGATCATCAAAATCCGCGCTTGGTGGAAGTAACTGGTTAAAGGCATGGGACCTCCCTACCTGAGTAGGCTTTTAGGGTGCTGTAGAGCTGCTGTGCGCTTAGAGGTTTGGTTAAATAAGCGCTGAAGCCTGCGTCTAAACCGCGTTGCATATCACGTGGTTGAGCATTCGCACTGACGGCAATAACTGGGATCTTTTTTAATGCGGCATGGGTCTGAAAAATAGACAAGAGTGCAAAGCCATCCATCTCCGGCATGTTGATATCCATCAGAACCAGATCAGGTGGGCAGGCCAGTGCCAGCTCAAGACCGAGGTTGGCGCTGGGAGCTGAGGTGATTTGATAAGGGTGCTTTTTTAGTAATTGTTCGATGAGTTTTAGGTTGGCTGGGTTGTCATCAATAGAGAGCAGCCGTAAGCCTAGGTGATCGGTATCCAATAAAGTGCAGCCTTGTTGCATGGCTTCGCTGGATAGATCGTGTGGCTGGTCTTGCTCATGGATAACCGCTGTGGTCTTAGCTTGAGGAAGATGCAGCCAAAAGGTTGAGCCTTGGCCTAAGGTGCTTTCTATACCGGTTTCACCTTCCATCATTTCAACGAGCTTGCGTGAAATGGTGAGCCCAATACCTGTTCCTTCAACATTGGAATGCTCAGCTTGTAAGCGCTGGAAGGGCTGGCTAATCAGCTCTAAATCTGCTGCGGCAATGCCCTGCCCTGTATCGCGTACTTGTAGCTGTATTTTTTGCCCCTGAGACTGAGCTTCAAACCAAACCTTGCCATTGACTCGGTTGTACTTGATCGCATTGGAGCCGAGGTTAAGCAGAACCTGTTTAAGACGAACTCGATCCGCATAGACTGCGATTGCACGATCTGTCGCTGTGTTGAGGCCAGAGTAAAGGGTGACTTGTTTTTGTTGCGCCAAGGGTTGAAGCAGGGCCATCACCTCTTCAAAGACCTCAATCAACATGACCTTCTCTAGGGAAATGCTGATTTTGCCGGCTTCAATTTTGGATAGGTCTAAGACTTCGTTAATCAAGGTCAGAAGGTGTTTGCCTGCACGCGTGATTTCATGCGCGCTATCACGCTGGTCTTCATTGAGCTCATCATCGGCTTCGAGCATCTGTGCAAAGCCCAAAATAGCATTCATGGGTGTGCGCAGTTCGTGGCTCATGCTGGAAAGAAAATTCGACTTGGCTTTGTTGGCCTGATCTGCTTCTTTTTTGGCTTGCATCAAGGCGGCACGATCTTGGCGATGACCGAGGGTTTGAATCAATTGATCCATGATTTGCTCAAGCAGCGCTCTTTCTTGCGCTAAAAAAGAGTCTTTCTCCGCAACAAGAGTAGCGGCGTTGAGATGCACCTCAAGACGCAGGGTTTGTGTCTGCGCCTCTAAATCGACCCATTGCCTTTCACTTTCCATGACTTGCTCTGAGGCGTGAAAGTGCGGACTCTGATAGCCTTTGCCCTTGAACTCCAAGCAGGCTGAGGTGTGCTCAGGATCGCGCCAGCCTTGGGGGATCAGCTCGACCAAGCTTTGCAAAAGCTGTTCAGTCGGTCGTGTTTCCTTTGCTAGCAAACGCATGATATTGGCAAGGCACAGGGATTCTTTGACCCGTTCGCCTCTTTCCCAAGCCAGTTGACGCTGCTCTTGTTCTGCCTCTTTCAATCGGCACTCTATCTCCTTGAGTCGTGTGATATCGGTGCGGATCGAGACATATTCTTTAACTCGGCCTTCATCATCAAAAAATGGGATGATCGTCGATTCAACCCAATATTCGCTCCCATCACGGCGCTGGTTGCAAATCTCGCCCTGCCACACTAGGCCACGGCGAATCTGCGACCACATCGTATGATAAAAATCAGCTGAATGACGAGTGGACTTGAGCAGACGGTGGTTTTGATCGAGTAGCTCCTGTTCTTGATAGCCAGAAATATGACAGAAGCGTTGATTGACATAGGTAATGCGCCCCTGCGCATCGGCCACACTGACAATCGCGTGGCGATTAATGGCCTCATGTTCACGCTCTCGATCTTGGCAGAGACGCCGATAGGTTTGGCGGCGCTGTTCAAGGTGCTGACTCATTTGATTGAGTCGGCGTGCTGTCTGGGCGCGTAACTTGACCCGGGCCACCAGTTCTTCTGGCTGAGGTGGTTTAGTGATGTAGTCTTCAGCGCCAGCGGCGAGTGCAGCAAGCTGGGTCTCTGGGTCTGTCTCTGCGGAAAGGAAAATAATACTACTGCGCGCGATACCGAGCTGACTATTCAAGATTTTAGCCAGCTCCAGACCCGTTACCTGCGGCATGTGCATATCTAGCAACACCACATCAGGCTGGAACTCTTGATAGGCGTTCAGAAAGTCCAAGGGATGTTGCAAGGTGCGGACTTCAAGCCCTGCGCGTTTGAGCAAGAAAGAAAAAATCTGCAACTGTAGATCATCATCATCGACGACCAGTACGCGATAGGCCGTCGCTGTGTCGAGCAGAGCAGCAAGAGAGGTTAGCAGTCGATCGGTATCGGGTATTGCAGGTAAAACCAGTGCAACGCCGGATCTCAGTGCCTGTAAACGACTGATCAGATCTTCTTGGTCGTTTAATAAGATGAAGGGCGGTGGTGCCTGCCATAAATCTTGCCACAGAAAAGGCAGGCAAGGCGGTGCCCAAGCACTAAGAAGCGCCAAGCAGGGCGAATGGCTGATGTGTTGCGCTGTCAGTTGTTCTGGTGAATCAAAGATGTTGACCTGATAGCCCTCTTGCACGAGGCATTTTTTGAGTTGCGCGCGCGCAGCGCAAGGCGGGTAAAGGAGATAAATCAGGGAGGGTCGCATAAAAAAGCCTAGTCAACTAAAGGGAAGCGCGTTATCGCCACAGTCTAGTCTTTTATGCGTGTTCACTAAAGTCCATGGGAGGGTAAAGCCAGACAAAGATGCGGGTTATTGATACCTTTGATACATTTCACTAGCTTCTTTCAGTTGTTGATCCCAAGTGTATCGAGAATGTATCAGAATGTAGTGCTTTTTATGCTATTTGGCTCTAGAGTCGCTAGAAGCAGAGCCGGAAAACTCTAAAATGCCATGGACAGCAAGTTGAGAAGAAAGGGAGCGAGGCTTATGGTACACGTCACACAACAAGAATATCCCGTCCGGCCTGATTGCGCGATCATCTCGCACACAGATCATCAAGGGACGATCGTTTATGTCAATGATGATTTTGTTGAATATGCTGGTTACACCCGTGCAGAGTTGATTGGTCAGCCACACAATATGATTCGCCACCCAGATATGCCCAAAGAAGCCTTTCGTGATATGTGGGCCACCCTCAAAGCAGGGCGGGCATGGCAGGGCATGGTAAAAAATCGTCGTAAAAACGGAGATCACTATTGGGTGAAAGCAACGGCCACGCCACGCACAGGTGGCGGCTATATGAGTGTGCGTTTGCAACCCACGCGTGAAGAAGTACAGGCTGCAGAGCAGCTCTACAAAGAGATGCGTGCAGGCAGTCGAGTACGCCTCTCAGGAGGCTATATTCTCCCTCATTGGCGTGCCCGTTTTTATGATGCCTATGTGAATTTGAGCCTGACGACCACCGCGCTCTTGCCGATGTTTTTTATGCTTGTTTGCTTAGTCAGCATCGGTGCTTGGCAGTATTTTTCAGTCGAAGATGAAGCTTCCCGTTCTGTGCTGGCCAACTTTAAGTTTTCTCTGCTGGGTATCAGCATCGTCGGCTTAAGTTGGCTCTATTGGGTGTTACGCAGCAATGCAGGGCGTTTAGAACGCCTCAAAAAAATCGCACTCGAAATTGGGAGTGGCAATCTTGTGACGCCAGTTCCGATTGGTAAGCGCGATGAAATTGGCAGTGTGTTCAACGCCGTGATGATTATGCGTAACCGCCTTTTTGAAATCGCTTTTCAGATGACACAATCGTCTCGATGCCTCGCTCAAGCTGCAGCAGAAATGCATGAGGCCAGTGAGGCCACTTCACAGGGTGCATTTGAACAGTCGCAGGCTTCTGCTGGTATGGCGGCTGCGCTAGAAGAACTCAGCGCTTCTGTCGATCAGATTGGTGATAATGCCTCGCAAGCTCATGAGACCTCTTTGCATGCAGGTCAGGTTGCACATCAAGGTGCGGAAGCGGTGTATACCAGTAGTCAGGATATACGCCATGTGGCTGAGGCAGTGAAAGGCTCTGCGAAGCGCTTGCATGAGCTTGAGGCTTTATCAAAGAAAATTGGTCAAATTGTGTCAACGATTCGGGATATTGCCGATCAGACCAATCTATTGGCTTTAAATGCCGCGATTGAGGCGGCACGCGCTGGTGAGCACGGGCGAGGTTTTGCTGTGGTGGCAGATGAAGTGCGCAATCTAGCCGAACGCACTGCCGTCTCGACAGTAGAAATTGCAGATATGGTGACCCAGATACAGCAACAAACCGATGCGGCCGCAACGGAAATGCAGCGCAGTGTTGATCAGGTGGAAGTGGGGGTTGATCAGGCCCGAGCAGCGGGTGATTCGGTGGCCGCAATAGAGCAGAGCACCAAAAATGTTGTTCAGGCTACTGAGGCCATCCAGCAGGTGCTACAAGAACAGGCCCTTGCCGCGCGTGAAGTGGCGCAATCGGTAGAAAATATAGCGGGTTTGGCCGAGACTAATGCAGCGCAAGCGGAGCAAGCCTTGGTGGCCAGTCAGCAGGTGCAAGACACCACACGCATTCTTGATGATCTGCGTAAGCAGTTCAAAGTGTATGCGCACCAAGATTAGGCTATGCTTCTGACTGTCAATGATTAAGGCAGGAGGCTGAAGTGTGGTCTATCAAGAGGAAATCTTAGCGCAGCGCGGATTTAAAAAAGTTCTGATTGCTGAGGACCAGCTTCCTCAGCGCCATCTGTTGGCCTCGTTCTTCCAGCAGGAGGGTTACCAAGTCATCACGGCTCATAATGGTGTTGAGGCCGTGGCCGCCTTCGCTGAGCACCGCCCTTCACTGGTATTGATGGATATCATCATGCCTGAGATGGATGGCCTAGAAGCCACGCGGCGGATTAAAGCCCTGCCAGAAGGTGAGTTTGCCACCATCATCTTTCTTACTGTGCGTGAGGGGCTGGCCGAAATGCGCATTTGTATTGAAGCCGGTGGTGATGATTTTCTGACCAAGCCCATCAATACCGATCTACTTAAGATTCGGATCTTTGCTTTGCAGCGCTTACAAGAGCTACATCAGCAGCTGGCGGTACAGCATCGTTTTTTGGTGAATCATCTTCAAGAAGAGCAGAAGAATCAGCGATTGGCGCAAAAGGTCTTCGAGCATCTGCTCTCGGTGCAAGGTGGCGACCTACCCGGTGTAGAGATCGTACAGCGCGCGGCAGATCGCTTTAGTGGTGATCTGGTGCTTTCCCGTCGTCTGGCAGATGGCCGAGTCCGAATCTTCTTAGGTGATTTTACTGGGCATGGATTAGCTGCCGCACTGGGTGCTTTGCCGACGGCAGAGGTGTTTTATACGCTGAGTGATCAAGGCGTGGGGTTAGATCGGTTGCTTAATGAGATGAATGCCAAACTCTGTGCTTTGTTGCCGGATGATCGGTTTTTAGCCGCAGCAGTGGTAGAAATCAGCGCTGATTTAACTCAGTTTACTTGGTGGAATGGTGGCCTGCCCTCTTTAGTGCTCAAAAAAGGACGGGAGATGCGTGCGCTGGTCTCAGATTTTTTGGCCCTTGGGATTCTCTCTGAGCGTGATTTTAGTCAAGAACTACATCAGCAGCCCTGCTCAAAAGACGCCGCCTTGTTGATGATGACGGATGGCATTTTAGAAGCGCATAACGCGCAACAAGTGGCTTTCGCGACGACAGGATTTAAAGATTTTTTAGCGGGTTGGCCTTATGGAGAAGGCATGCAAGCTGCATTGGAAAGTGCCTTGGTTGAACATCTTGGCTTAGAGCTGGTACTGGAGGACGACCTTTCATTGGTTTCGGTTTGCCTAGAGGCACTGTAAACCGATTCGATCCGAGGCCAGCTGTGAGTCTCAAGGCTACAGAGTGAATGAAGAGGAATCCTGAGTGAACGTTGTGATGTCAAAACAGGTCTGATGAGACATATCAACCATTGAGATGAGGTGAGCATGTCCAATATCAAACAACGCTGGTCCGCCCGCCCTGCCCAAGATGGCGCAGGCGTTAAAATGTGGCGGATTCATGATTTCTCCGGTGGCTTCGATCCTTTTTTAATGCTGGATGAACTCAAGGCAGATGCAGAAGAAGATTATATTGGCGGTTTCCCACCCCACCCGCATCGTGGTTTTGAGACGTTGACCTATATTTTACATGGTGGCCTGACACATCAAGACTCACTTGGGCACCGCGGCGAAGTCCGTGCAGGCGATGCCCAGTGGATGAGTGCCGCTAGCGGTGTGATCCATTCTGAAATGCCGCTGTTGGATCAGCAGGGTTTGCATGCTTTTCAGTTATGGATCAATCTGCCTGCCGCGCGCAAGATGGACGTGCCTCAATATCGTGATGTCCGCGCTGAGCAGATGGGGCGTCTGAGTTGGGATCAGGGTGAATTGATTGCGATTGCAGGTCATTGGCAGACGAATCAAGGTGGGCTTGATGGTGCTTTGACTCAGTTAGGCGAAGGAGCGGCCTTGGCCGATCTGCGTTTTACGGCAGCCGGTCAATTAGAACTGGAGCTACCTGCTCAGCATGTGCTTTGGGTTTATGTCTATCGGGGCGAGTTGGCTGAGGGCGTGTCTAGCGGGCAGTTGGCACAGCTGCATAGCGATCACGGCCGTATCAGGCTCAGTGCTGATCAGCCTTGTGGATTACTGCTGTTGGTGGGTGCGCCCTTGCAGGAGCCGATTGCGCATTATGGCCCTTTTGTGATGAACACTGAGCAGGAAATACGCCAGGCCTTGGCTGATTATCAATCTGGCCGCTTAGTGAGCTCAGCCTCAGAGATAGCTGAATAAAAGCTGGTAGGTGTCTGATTCAGGCCCTTTGCGCATCTGCACCACGGTTTTCGCCGGATAGCCTTGATCCTTAAAGATAGACTCGAAAATAACGTTCAAGCGTTGCAGGCGGACACCCTCCTCAAAGCGGCCACGAAACTCAGCATGATTGGTGCTGGGCGCGACCTCTGTAAAAAAATGCCGACCTATCTGGGTCGGCATTTTTTCAGCTGGAGTGGGCAAGGAGGTTTGATATTCTAAAATGCGCCCTTCGGCATCGAGCAGCACTGAAGTCAAATGCAGTGCGCTGAGTTCAAGATGGCAAAACCAAGTCTGTGGTTCTGACGAACCGATGGATAACATTTCCATAACGTCTCTCCCTTGCCTTGCGCCTGATGTGTCTAGAAAAAACTACTTTAGTCTCAACTTATTCATGGGGGTTATGATGTCAAATTTTTGTCGAGCTTTTTGTGCGCTGCATCAAAGTTTGTCTGCGAAGTGGGGATATGCAAAACGACTATAGCCATAAAAAATGACAGGTTTTTTTCTTGCCCTGTTGATTGCAAAAGGGGCGTGCAAGCCAGTA
>SKOQ01000125.1 GCA_007119985.1 Marinospirillum sp. | reverse complement strand
GCATCAAGGTGGTCGCCTCGGTCATACGATCCGCATGCGAGGCACAACCACTTAACAAGACCGCCAAGAGAAACCATACCAGCCAAGATGATCGACGAGACACAGCGCCCGTCACTGATGATCCTTGCATAGATAACCCTTCATTTCATTATTGATTATATTTTAACCAGTGTTGCAGATGCTCTGCGACCTGGGCTTGCAACTCAGATTGCTCATTCAAGAGTTGATGCCGCGCACCTTGAATCAAATGGGTTTTTGCATTCGGCAAAAGGCGATGTAGCACGCTAAGATTATAGGACCAATCAACCGTTGTGTCGGCATCACCTTGAATAATCATCACCCGGGCTTTACTTGGCGGCTGTTTTTCAATGCGGCGAATCCAGCGCCCCAGCGCTTTTACCCACACCAGCGGCAAGCGCCTTGGCTGCATAGCATCATCTTCTCGCACAAAATCCAAGTAGGCCTGATCATGGCTGTTATCACGATGTTTACGCGGCACCGAACGCACAAAAAGATGCAGCACAGGACGCCAACGACGAATGGCGGTCCAACCTATAGGACGAACCAAGGGCGCCACCAGTGCCAGCTGATCAAACTGGAGCTGCTTAAGCGCATGCTCTAATGCAATCGCGCCGCCGGTTGAAAACCCACTCAGTAACCAAGGCCGCGGCCAGCGCTCACGACGCAACTGATCCAGCACCTGATCCAGCAGTTGCTGATAACGCTGGAAATCATCTATCGCGGCACGCGGACCACTGGATAAACCATGCCCCGGTAGATCAACAGTGCAATAGATGAGCTTTTGCTCCAAACACCAGCGCTGTAAAAAAGGATAGCTGGCCCCGTGATCATAGTAGCCATGCAGATGGACCAGCGTTCCCTGCGCCGGATGATCAATGGGACGAAAAGCCTGCATCCAAATGCGATCAGAGTCTAACGTCAACCAACCTGCACGCGCTGTGCACTCGGTCTCAAAATGATAACCTTGGAGATATTGTTGGTAGACAGGATGAGATAAGGCATGCCAATCCGCCTGAGCAAAAGCCTGCGGCCAGAGTCGGAGTTGAACCTTGATACTGGCTAGATGTTGATAAAGTGCATCTGTCATGTGCATCTGACTTGGCTCATCCTATGTCATGGTTGAAAAAGAAGAAGCCCAAGAGCAAAGCGTGGGCCTGTGCTATGCTAGCCTCATGGTCAAAGCTGGCCTCATCTACGGCCTCTTTGCTTCTCTTCTCTCCTTCGATTTTAGGTAACGCTCTTGACTGCCTCTTCATTTACAAGCTTGGCCCTACGCCCCGAACTCCTCAACAATCTGCCCTCTCTGGGCTATTTACAGATGACCGAGGTGCAAGCCCTCAGTGTGCCAGCCATTCTGGACGGGCGCGATGTATTGGCCCAAGCGCAAACCGGATCAGGCAAAACAGCGGCTTTTGGCTTAGGGCTATTGCAGCGCCTCGATCCGATGCAACTGAGTATACAAGGATTGGTGCTGTGTCCAACACGCGAATTGGCTGATCAGGTCGCCAATGAGCTGCGACGTCTGGCTCGTGGCATGCCGAATATTAAGGTGCTCACCCTCTGTGGTGGCCAGCCTTTTGGCCCACAAATGGCCTCGCTTGAGCAAGGCGCACACCTGCTAGTTGGCACGCCAGGACGCATTGAAGACCACCTGCGCCGCACGCACCTTGATCTTCAACACCTGAAGATGCTGGTGCTCGATGAAGCAGACCGTATGCTCGATATGGGCTTTAGCGACACACTCGATGCGATCTTAGCGGCCACTCCGACTCACCGCCAAACACTGATGCTCAGCGCCACCTTTCCTGATGCCATTCGCACACTGGCCGCAGCCTCTTTACGCGATCCTCTTTTGGTCGAGGTGGAAAGCCAAGCCTCTACACCCAAGATCACGCAGCACTTCTATCGTCTATCTCAAGAACAGCAGCGCTTTTCAACGCTGCGCACGCTGCTGCTACAACGCGCACCAGAGATGGGGATTATTTTTTGCACCACACGCCAAGACACCCAGCAACTGGCCGAAGCACTCAGCCAAGCCGGTTTTTCTGCCCTGCCCTTGCATGGCGATATGGAGCAACGAGACCGTGATCACACCTTGATTCAGTTCGCGCATCGCAGTGCAAACCTGCTTGTGGCAACCGATGTCGCCGCTCGCGGATTGGATATTGCTGATCTGGATCTCGTGGTCAACTACCAGCTCGCACAAGATCCAGAGGCCCACATTCACCGTATCGGGCGCACAGGACGCGCGGGAGCCGAAGGGGTGGCGATCAGCCTCGTCGGGCCAGAAGATGAGCGTCGCCTTGACGCGATTCGTGCCATCACGCACCACGCCTGCTCCCTCGAAGCCTTGCCTGCCACCACACAAGCGCTTGCCGATCCTGTGCCAGCACCGATGAAAACACTGATCATTGATGGTGGTAAAAAAGACAAGCTGCGTCCTGGTGATATTCTCGGTGCGCTCACAGCCTGTGAACAACTGGGGCGCGAACAAATAGGAAAAATCACCATCACACCTAGACGGGCTTATGTTTCTATCGAGCGCGAACTAGCCAAGACCGCGCTTGATCACCTGAATCAAGGCAAACTCAAAGGCCGCAACTTCCGCGTGCGTTACCTGTAACACGCACCGGCTTCATCTACACTAGAGAAGCGCCCCACTTGGCGCGCTCTAGTGCCTCTCCTCTCTTGGTCTAATGACAGATGTTTTTCTGTGCATTATCCTGTATCTTCTTGCTTCATTTATGGGTGTTTTCCTGAAAATTTACTACATAATTCTTCGCGTTTAATGCATTTCGCGGCGTATTCCTTTCAGGCGGTTGCACCTGTTTTGTGCTTAGAAATCCTTTTTCAACCAAGAATAAGAGGCGATTCTCCATGACTGATCGCGTACAGATCGACGGTTTACAGGTTCACCCCGCTCTTTATGAGTTCGTGAATAATCAAGTGCTGCCAGGTAGTGAAGTTACAAGCGAAGCTTTCTGGTCTGGCTTTTCCACCCTAGTGCATGAGCTGGCACCGAAAAATCGTGCGCTGCTGGAAAAAAGAGACGCGCTGCAAGCCAAAATTGATGCTTGGCATCAGGCCCAGCCTGGCAAGCCAGATTTAACCGCTTACAAAAACTTTTTAAGCGAAATCGGCTATCTGCTGCCTGAGCCAGAAGACTTTCAAGCCACCACCACCCAAGTCGATGATGAAATCGCCCTGATGGCTGGCCCGCAGTTGGTAGTGCCAGTGATGAATGCGCGTTTTGCGCTCAATGCGGCTAATGCGCGCTGGGGCAGCTTGTATGATGCGCTGTATGGCACCGATGCCCTGCCAGAAGATGACGGCGCCACTAAAGGCCCTGGCTATAACCCTATCCGTGGTGAAAAGGTCATCGCCTTTGCGCGTGATTTTCTCGATCAAAGCGCGCCTTTGGCCCAGTCTTCACACAAGCAAGCGACGGGCTACACAGTCGTTGACGGTCAGCTACAGATCAGCCTGCAAGATGGCAGCCAGACTCAGTTGGCTGATCCGAGCCAGTTCAAAGGCTATACCGGTGAAGCCAGCCAGCCCACAGGCATTTTGCTGCAACACCACGGCCTGCATTTTGAGATTCAGATAGATCGTCAGCACCATATCGGCCAAACAGATGCCGCCGGCGTCAAAGATGTGCTGATGGAAGCGGCACTCACCACCATCATGGACTGTGAAGATTCCGTCGCGGCAGTGGATGCCGAAGACAAGATTCTGGCTTACCGCAACTGGTTGGGCTTGATGCAGGGTAATCTGGCAGAAGCCGTGAACAAGGGCGGCCAAACCTTTACCCGCGTAATGAACCCAGATCGCACCTATACCGCTGCGGATGGCACGAGCCTGACGCTGCATGGTCGTTCACTGCTGTTTGTGCGCAATGTGGGCCATCTGATGACCAACCCAGCGATTTTGCTCCAAGATGGCAGCGAAATCCCAGAAGGCATTATGGATTGCGCCATCACCAGCTTGATCGCCAAACAGGATTTACTGGGCCGTGGCGCACTGCGTAACTCACGCACAGGCAGTGTGTATATCGTGAAGCCCAAGATGCATGGCCCTGAAGAAGTCGCTTTCGCCAACGAACTCTTTGGTCGTGTTGAGGCCATCATTGGTCTGGCACCCAATACCCTGAAAATGGGCATCATGGATGAAGAGCGCCGCACGACAGTTAACTTGAAGGCCTGTATCCGTGAGGCCAAAGAGCGGGTGGTGTTTATCAACACTGGCTTCTTGGATCGCACTGGGGATGAGATTCACACCTCGATGGAAGCTGGCCCCATGATTCGTAAAGGCGAGATGAAAACCTCAGCCTGGATTCAGGCTTATGAGCAGTGGAACGTGGATATCGGTTTAAGCTGTGGCCTCAAAGGACGTGCTCAAATTGGTAAGGGCATGTGGGCGATGCCCGATCTGATGGCGGAAATGCTCAAGCAAAAGATCGCGCACCCCAAATCTGGCGCGAATACCGCTTGGGTACCTTCGCCCACGGCGGCGGCATTGCACGCTCTGCATTATCACCAAGTGAGTGTGGCCGAGGTGCAAGAAAAACTGATGAGCCGTGAACGCGCCAATCTGGATGATATTTTGACCATCCCTGTGGCCGAGCAGCCCAACTGGAGCGCAGAAGACATTCAGCAGGAGCTGGATAACAATGCGCAGGGGATTCTGGGTTATGTGGTGCGCTGGGTGGATCAAGGTGTGGGCTGTTCAAAGGTGCCAGACATCAATAACGTTGGCTTGATGGAAGACCGCGCGACGCTGCGTATTTCTAGCCAGCATATTGCCAACTGGTTGCGTCATGGTATTTGCACCCGTGAGCAGGTGATCGAAACCTTGCAACGCATGGCGCAGGTGGTGGATGAGCAGAACGCAGCTGATCCACTTTACCAGCCAATGTTTGGCCGCTTTGAGCAATCTATTGCTTTCCAGGCAGCGCAGGAGCTGGTGTTAGAGGGTTGTGTTCAGCCTAGCGGCTATACCGAGCCAGTGTTGCACCGCCGTCGTCTGGAGCTGAAGGCCTCACAAGCCTAAGGCATTGATTGCACAGGCGCTCTTGTTTGCAGGCGCGCCTGTGTCAACGATCAGGCTGATGTACGTGCTGAGCTGGGTCAGCGTATAAAAGAAGAGTACAAAAAAGCGAGCCAAGGTGATCTTGAGCTCGCTTTTTTGTGGCGAAAGCATCCAACTCAATAAGAGGTGATGCTCAACCGCTTAGTTCATCATGCTTTCAATGCGCTCACGCAGTTCTGGATTGCTTTGTACTGCCATGGCGATGCTGTTATAGAGTTCAATATCTAAACCTTGCTCTTCAACGGCTTCGACCATCAGTTGAATCGCTTCTTGCTCTAAGGCTTGAGCCTGGGCTGGGTCTTCTAGGCTCTCAAGACGCTGGGAGTAATCCTGACGTATCTCAGCTAACTCAGGCTGTACTGCCACAAACTGCTCTAACTGTTGATCTTGAAAGTGCGCTTCACTCGTTGCTGGCGCTTGAGCTTGGGCAAAACCGACCAAAGCAAAAGACAATAAAAATGCGCCAACGAGATGATTCAGCTTTTTCATAGGGACCTCAATTTTTATGAATGTCCTCCTTCCGACTGGTCATCTCCAATGATGTTCCTGCTCTTTTGTAAGCAAGTGTAATTTTTACTCTGATTTATTACAGAAAAAAGGCCCCGCAGGGCCTTTTCTTATCAACGAGAAGATCATCACACCTTGAAGGATCTTACGCTGCGCTGCTGATCACAAGCATTGCGCGAGAGGTCTTGGCTCGCTTGACGGATTTCTTCAGAACCCTGCATGGCCTCTTCAGAGGCCGCTGTAATGCTGGTGAAATTCAGGTTGATTTCTTCCGCCACGGCAGACTGTTCTTCAGCGGCGCTGGCAATCTGAATATTCATATTGCTGATCGCAGCGACAGCCTGTTTGATCTTTTCCAAAGAAGCTCCAGCCCGTCGTGCCTGCTCAACACTTTGCACCGCCATGCTGCGCCCTTTTTCCATCTCGGTCACCGCACCAGCAGCACTGGCTTGCATCTTCTCGATCCGCTGCTGGATATCACGTGTCGATTCTTGTGTGCGGCTCGCCAGTGAGCGCACTTCATCTGCAACTACTGCAAAGCCCCGCCCATGCTCACCCGCACGCGCAGCTTCGATGGCCGCATTCAAGGCCAGCAAGTTAGTTTGTTCGGCCACACTTTGAATGACTTCCAGCACTTCTCCAATCTGCTGACTGTCATCCGCAAGACGATCAATCACCTTGCCGGCATCTTCTACCTTCGCTGCCAGTTCTTCAATGCTGCGAATGGTGCGCTCGACTTCTTGGCCGCCACTGACTGTTTCTTCATCAGCACCACGCGCTAAACGTGCGGCTTCTGCAGTGTGCCCAGCGACTTCCTGTACGGTGGCTGACATCTGATGGATAGCGGTGGCGCCTTGCTCAGTTTGCTCGCGCTGACTGGCCACCAGCTGTAAATTGCTCTCGGCAGACTGGGCCATTTGAGTCGAGGATTGAGCCATCAGATTGGCGTTGTCGCTAACACCACGAATAATTTCAGCCAGCTGAGCCGCCATATTTGAGACGGCACCCACAATGCTATCTGGATGGCGGGTTTCGATGCGCACTGTGAGATCCCCAGCTGCAATCTGACGAATCTTCTGCGCTGCAATCTCGGGTTCACCGCCAATCATTTGTGTCATGCGTGAAACCAGCTTGTAGCTGATCAAAGCCCCCACAATCAGCGCGACCAAGGTAATCGCCAGCATCAATAGTTGGAAGCTGCCTGTCTCACTGCGTACGTAGTTCACCTGACGTTGAATATCGTTTTCTTGATAGTCAATAAAGGCATTGATGGCAACTAACCAAGCCGTGTAAGCCTGCGCTGTTTCATGCTGCACAAGGCGACGGGCTTCACTGAGTTGATTCTGCTGTAGCAGGTTCAAGGTATTTTGAGTCAGACTGAGAGCTTGGCGCTCGCTGGCTTGAATCCGATTCAACAGAGTCTGTTCTTCAGTCGTGATGCGCGCAGAATCACGAAAGAGTCGATCCATATTGCCCGCAGCCTCTTGATAAAAGCCCTCAAGACGCTGAATTTCGCGCAAAAAAATCTGGCGCTCGCTACTCGATTCAACCAGGACCGCATCGCGGATGGCAATCGCCCGATCATGCACACTGCCACGAAAATTAATGGCATAACGCTGCTTGCGTGAGTCGACATCATTCACCTGGGTGAGCGCCGTATCGATCACCCCGACTTTCACCACACCGACCGCGGTGACGGCCACTAGCAGGGCAAGAATCACGGCAAAACCCAGATACAGCCTTTGTGCGATAGTCATCTTTCTCTCCTCAGGAATCGGCTGCTAATAGTCTACGGCTTTCTGCAAATCAAAAGAAATAGCTTTTTATTATTCAATGTATAGCTTGTCTAAGCAATGTACATCTTTTAGATGCAAACAACCACTAGAGAAAAATAAGAGACTGATAACAGCATGCCTTAGCCTGCTGGCACAGACCAATCCACAATCTGGGGCTCCAGATTACCTATTCGACTCACTGGGTAGTGGTCAGATCAACGCTGACCTATCTTAATTGGATTGATTGCCTGAAAAAGAACCAGCCCAGCAGTGCCGCCAAAGCATAAACCTGCCCCCTCACCAGCAGCACACCCAGCCAAAAAGGGCCGGGGATCAAGTCCTGCACCACATCGGGATAGATGGCCATCCACAACCACATGCCAGCCAAGGCACAGCCCAAAATAAAGGCCAGTAGGCTATAGAGTTTGGCCTTGTTTGTCCCTGAATCTGTACCCATAGCGCACATCGCCGCCCAAAAACCAAAGGCTGGGAGCAAGCCTAGTATGGCTAAAAAACGCAATAAGAAATCAGCAATAAACAAAAAGATCATGTGACTAGCCTTGCCTGTTTTTTCATTGAATGGGGCAAGAAGGTTTAACCCTGCCTG
>SKOQ01000097.1 GCA_007119985.1 Marinospirillum sp. | reverse complement strand
TGCTCAAGGCCTTGGGTACTGGCTTGCGTGATGGCTTAAGCTGGCAGCAGCTTGAGGTCAGTAATGATGCGCTGGGTAAACCTCTGCTCGCCCTCTCTGGCGTGGCCGAGCAGAAGGCCCACGCCCTCGGTGTGAAGCAGATTCATCTTTCTTTAAGTGATGAGCAGGAGATGGCCTTGGCTTTTGTGCTGCTAGAGGGTGGGTCGGCCTGAGTCGATCAGCAAGTTCGCTGTCTTGTCAGGGTCACGACGATAAAAAAGCCGCTGGATGTAAAATCGAGCGGCTTTTTTGTTGCGACTGGGTGCAGCGAGGGGCTGGGTTGGAGAACCCTAGACGCGCAAGCGATCTAGGGTTCAACAGAAGCGGCCTAGGGTTCAAAATCTGGCAGTTTCTTCGCGACCAGCTGATGTTGCAGGCGAATGTACTGGGGTAACCCATTGACATAAGGAGGGCAGTCTTCGCCTTGAATCAGAGGAGAGAGATACTGACGGCCCAGTTCGCTAATGCCAAAGCCATCGGGTGTAATGAAATCGCGCGGCATCATTTTTTCGACATTGGCGATATCAGACAGGCAGGCCTCACCGATTTCCCATGCGTAGGGGCTCTCCTGGGTTCTGACGATGGTGGGCATCACTGAGTTTTTGCCTTCCAGTGCTAGTTTGACGGCAGCCACACCCACTGCATAGGCCTGCTCCACATCGGTCGCTGAAGCCAAGTGGCGTGCAGAGCGCTGCAAGTAGTCGGCAACAGCCCAGTGGAACTTATGGCCGAGGTCCTGTTTAATCATGCCCGCCAAGGTGGGTGCGACACCGCCCAGCTGCTTGTGACCAAAGGCATCGGTCGTGCCGGCATCGGCGAGGAAGGTGCCATCAGCATAGCGCGCACCTTCAGAGACCACCATAACGCAGAAGCCGAATTTTTTGACGCAGTCATCGACACGGGCCATGACGGTGGCGCGGTCAAAAGGAATCTCTGGGAAGATGATCAGATGCGGGGCATCGCCTTCTTTTTGGCCTGCTAAGCCGCCTGCTGCTGCAATCCAGCCTGCATGGCGTCCCATCACTTCCAGAATAAAGACCTTGGTTGACGTCGCGCACATGGATTCAATATCCATCGCCGCTTCTTGGGTGGAGACCGCAATATACTTGGCCACCGAGCCAAAGCCTGGGCAGTTGTCGGTGACAGGGAGGTCGTTATCGACTGTTTTGGGGATATGAACAGCCTTGAGTGGGTAGCCCATCGCATCGGCCAGTTGTGAGACCTTGAGGCAGGTATCAGCCGAGTCGTTGCCGCCATTGTAGAAAAAGTAGCCGATATCGTGGGCTTTAAAGACCTCAATCAGCCGCTCATATTGACTGCGATGGCTATCAATATCTTTCAGCTTGTAACGACAGGAGCCGAAGGCACCGCCTGGAGTATGGCGTAGCTGTTGCACTTGCTGGTCGGATAAAGCACTGGTATCGATCAGCTCTTCAGTGAGGGCACCAATAATGCCGTTGCGGCCAGCGTAGACAGTTCCGATTTCATCGCCGTGTTGGCGGGCGGTTTCAATGACGCCGCAAGCACTGGCATTAATAACTGCGGTGACACCGCCGGATTGGGCATAAAAGGCGTTTTGCTTCGCCATAGGAAAACAAGCTCCTACTGAGTGAATGAAAGGGCGGCATGAAGCCATCAAAATAGCCGCCATTTTATCCCATCCTTGATTAAAATGCATGGCTGTTTTGAGCGGATCACGGCTGGGCGAATGCTGGCTTGCGGGCCAACAGAGCGTGCGCTGGGATGAAACTGCTACACTAGCGGCCTGATGACCACAAGAGGGAGAGATATGCACCTGCATTTTTTAGGTATTTGCGGCACTTTTATGGGGTCTTTAGCTATTTTAGCGCGTGAAATGGGCCATCAGGTCAGTGGTTCAGATCAGCAGGTTTATCCTCCGATGAGCGATCAACTGACCCAGGCTGGCATCAGCCTACATGAAGGTTTTGATTATGATCCGCAGGCTTTTGCCCCAGACTTGGTGATTGTCGGCAATGTGATGCGCCGTGGGCTGCCCTGCGTGGAAGCGCTGCTGGCCTCTCAGTTGCCTTATGTTTCTGGCCCGCAATGGTTGCATGATCACCTTTTGCGTCCTCAGGTGGGTGAGCCGCGCTGGGTGCTGGCGGTTGCTGGAACGCATGGAAAAACCTCAACCGCAAGCATGTTGGCATGGATTCTAGAAGAGGCGGGTCTGTCGCCGGGCTTTTTGATCGGTGGTGTGCCGCGTAATTTTGGGTACTCCGCGCGCTTGGGTCAGACGCCCTTTTTTGTGATCGAAGCCGACGAATACGATACCGCGTTTTTTGATAAGCGATCGAAATTTGTGCATTACACGCCGCGTACGCTGATCCTGAATAATCTTGAATTTGATCATGCCGATATTTTTGCCAATCTGGGTGAGATACAGCGTCAGTTTCAGCATCTACTGCGTCTCGTGCCGGCACAAGGTCGTGTGATTTTTCCGTCCGCCAGTCCCGCTTTGCAATCTGTTGTGGATGCAGGGTGTTGGAGTGAGCAGGAGCGCTTAGGCTTCCAAGGTGAGGAGGCTGAATGGCAGGTGAACGGCGTTGAAGCCGCAGGGCGGGTTTTTCAAGTCTTGCTCCACCAGCAACCTATTGGGCAGGTGCGCTGGTCACTCACTGGTGAGCATAATATCGCCAATGCCTTAGCGGCTTTGGCCGCTGCACGCCATGTTGGCGTTTTGCCGGAGCAGGCGATCGCCGCACTGAGTCGTTTTGCGGGGGTCAAAAGGCGCATGGAGCACTTGGGGCAACCTGGCGGAGTCGATGTTTACGATGACTTTGCTCATCATCCGACAGCGATTAAAACCACGTTGGAGGCGGCGCGAGCAACCGCCAATGGGCGGGTTCTGGCGGTGATTGAACCCCGCTCTAACACCATGCAACTGGGGACCTTGCGCGCAGAGTTGCCTGGGAGTGTGGCTGCAGCCGATCAAGTTTTCTGGTATCAATCGCCCCAGATGCGCTGGTCGCCGGCTGAGCTAGGAGTGGGGGCCTGCTGGACTGACTTAGATCGCTTGCTGGCCAGTTTAGTAGCCGAGGCGCGCCCAGGCGATCAGATTATTTTAATGAGTAATGGTGGATTTGGTGGCCTGCATCAGCGTCTGTTACAGGCTTTACAGTCGCAGGCGGCGGATGCAGCGCCTGCCGATATGCGTCACCCAACATAATCAGTGATGTTCAAGCAAAGAGAGTGGACATGAAAAGAGTAACGCTGGCCCTGACAGGGGCCTCTGGCATCCAATATGGACTCAGGTTGCTGGATTGTTTGGTGGCGCAGGGATGCCAGGTTGATCTATTGGTCTCCAAAGCGGCGCATCTGGTGATGGCGACGGAAACCCCTGTCCGCTGGCCTTCTGATCCTGAGCGTTTGAATGCCCAGTTGGCAGAGCGCTATGCTGATCAGCTAGGTCAGGTGCGTGCCTATGGGCGTGAGAACTGGTTTGCTCCAGCGGCTTCTGGTTCTGGTGCGGCGGCCAGTATGGTGGTCTGTCCTTGCTCTGGTGGGACGCTGTCGGCTTTAGCAACGGGGGCCAGTAACAACCTGATTGAGCGTGCAGGTGATGTGGCGCTCAAGGAAAGGCGGCAGTTAATTCTGGTGTTGCGTGAAATGCCGCTCCATCAAGTGCATCTAGAGCACATGCTGAAGCTGACGCAAATGGGCGCGGTGATCATGCCGGCCAGCCCAGGCTTTTATCATGATCCGCAGACCATTGATGATTTGGTTGATTTTGTGGTGGCGCGGGTCCTCGATCAGCTGGGCTTGGAGCAGCAGTTGGTGGCACGCTGGGGTGAGGAATCCTAGACGCGTTCGCTGAGAGAGTGAACGCAGCTCTGGTGGAGGCGCTGCCAACATTGATCGAGATTCTCGCCGGGGGCCAGCACCAGCGGTGTGATGCTGGTATCAGGTGGTCCAAGCTCAGAGCTGAGTTCCCGTAATAGCTGCTGATACAGCCGCTCGCGCAGCACCAGTGCTCCATTCATGCTGGTGTTGGGGAGCAGCAGGAGGAGTGTTTGCTCATCAAAGCGATAGGCCTCATCGCCCGTGCGGCAGTTCATCCTTGCGATGCGGCTGGCTTCTTTGAGAAAGAGCCTCGCACTAGATGGGCTGAACTCTTGCTTTAACAGTGGATATTGGTGGAGTTCGATGAGCAAAAAAGCCAAGGGTTTTTGCATCGCACGGCTTCGTGCAATCTCAGATTGAAGCTGCTGATACAAGTGTTGTTGGTTGTAAAAGCCAGTGGTTTCATCCTGTCCAATCAGTTGCTCAAGGCTGGCTGTTTTTTGACGATGGCGCACGCCATAGAGCCAAGCAATCATCAGCAGTAATAAGTAGTGGCTGATAAAAACAAGGGTGGCCTCTAGCGAATCAAGATCGAGGCGCCAGTGCGTGAGGCCGGCAAGCAGAATCAGGCTCAGCGCCAGAGAGACGGCATTGGGGAGCAGATAAAAAGCAATAAAAGGAAAGAAGAAGCTCACATACTGCCATTGGCTCGATTCATGCGGGCTGGTGGGCTGTAACAGTAAAAAGAACATCAATCCAAACAGTGCCAGCAGCGCGGCAGGATCATAGGTCAGGCGGCTCGGCATGGCCCAGCGCCAAATACCGAGTGCAGCAAAGACAGGGGTGAGCAGGCTAGGCAGTAAAATCGCTTCGTAATAACCCGAGCGATACACCTGCACGGCCATGCCGATCATAAATAAACTAATCAGCCAGTAAATAAAAGCACCCAGCTGGCGTAATGGTGGGTTGAACTCGATTCTCATGCGCGCAGCCTGACAGTAGAAGTCGAGCTAGCGGCGCTAGTTGGTGATGTGCTTTGAGGCTGAGCGCTGAAAGTCAGATCGCGCAATTCGCTGCTCAGGTGTTGCTGTCTTTGTCGTGCGGCGGCTTCATTGAAAGCCGGAAGCAGGAGTGTCAGCTGGCCCTGTTGATCTTGATAGAGTTGCTCATAGGGGAGAAGCGCCTGCTGAATGCGGTGAAGTTGAGCTAAGGTGGGGGCCTGGTGAGAGTTGGGCTGGACGGTCAGCTGCAAGAGTTGTGTTTTTTCACGCTGAGCCCGCTGCTGCTCTCTGGCTGTGTCTTGGGCCAGTTGCGCGGCATTAAACACCTTGGTTTTGGGGTCGCGTCTGAGTCTTTGCAGGTATTCTTGCTGGCGGCGCTGGTGGGTATAGCCATAGAGCGTGGCCAGCAGCGTGCCAGCCCAAAATGCCAATAAAATGGTGGCACGAAAGCTGCCTGAGAACTCAAGCATCAGTAAAAAGTTTGCGCTGACAGCAAAACCAACCACGTAGTTTAAACCTTGGCGATAAGGAAAGAAGGCCAAGGCAAGAAAAGGGTAGGCGAGATGAATGCTGAGATAGTAGAGCGGGGTGTGTTCTGTGAGTTGAAAAAGCAAATAAAAAGAAATCAGGGTATAGAGGCTAAAAATCAGGTGGAGCCCGAATTGAAGCCAAGTCAGTCCTTTTTGCTCAGGTTGCAAAATAAGAAAGAAAGCAACCAGCATAAAACCGGTCAAATAAAGGCTGGCGTGAGGTAGGTCGTGAATGTGAAGATGCCACCCTGCGAGCAGAGCAAAAAAAATGCAGGTGAAAACCTGGCACCAAGTTAAAGCGCGTATGGACTCAAGTGGTTCCATAACTCTACAAACCTTTGTTTATCTGTAAGCACCCAATCATTGGGTGTCAGGGTCTTCAAAAAACAAAGCCTTCATTGGCAGACCGGCCTATCCCCTGGCGAATGTATTGTAAACCAATGTTAAAGGTTATGGAAAGGCGGCTGTAATAAAATGACAAGAAGAATCACTCAGTCGATTTCAATGCCGCTGGGCTGATCGAAGTCGATCATAGAGCCTTGCCCGCTGAATAGAAAAAAGAAGCAAGCTAGGCGATTTGTGCTGCGCTGTGGGTGAAGGAAAGTGAGTGAATTTAAGCCTTAATTCGGTTAAGGTTGTCGGTTTGAATCAAATGGCTCCGGCGGCTTTGAATGCTTGCAACGAGTCGAGAGATCTTTTTTTGGATGGGATAGGGTTCACCATGAATATTGCAGACTATATGCAGACTCTAGGACAGCAGGCGCGTCTTGCCGCGCAGTCCTTGGTGCAGGCCACAACGCAAGAAAAAAACAAGGCGCTTTGGGCCATGGCAACGGCGTTGGATCAAGGTCGTGATGCTCTCCTGGCCGCGAATCAAGAAGACCTGCGTGCTGGTGCGGCGCGGGGTTTAGATGCTGCGCTGATGGACCGCCTTGAACTCACCAGTGCTCGGATTGATGGCATGATTGAAGGCTTGCGCCAAGTAGCCAGCCTGCCTGACCCTGTCGGTGAAATCAGCGAAATGAACTACCGTCCCAGCGGCATTCAGGTAGGCAAGATGCGCGTCCCTTTAGGTGTTGTGGGCATTATTTATGAATCCCGTCCTAATGTGACTGTTGAAGCAGCCAGCCTGTGTTTGAAATCAGGCAATGCGGTGATTCTGCGTGGTGGCTCTGAAGCTATTCACTCTAATCGCGCTATCGCGGCGTGTATTGAACAGGGCCTGGCGCAGACGTCGCTGCCAGTGCAAGCCGTGCAGGTGGTCGAGACCACCGATCGCGCCGCGGTGGGTGAGCTGATCCAGATGCAAGAATACATCGATGTCTTGGTGCCGCGTGGTGGCAAGGGGTTGATCGAGCGGATTACCCAAGATGCGCGTATTCCAGTGATCAAACATCTAGATGGCGTGTGCCATGTCTATCTCGATCAGGATGCAGACGAACAGAAGGCGCTCGCGATTGCCTTTAATGCCAAAACCCATCGTTATGGTACGTGTAATACGATGGAGACACTGCTGGTGCATGCAACGCAAGCTGCGCAACTTTTGCCCCGCCTGGCTGCGCTGTATGCTGAAAAACAAGTGGAACTACGCGGCTGTGCTCGCAGTCGGACACTCGTGCCTGACATGCATGCCGCGATCGAGGCCGATTGGTCAACCGAATATCTGGCGCCCATTTTAGCCATCAAGCTGGTGGATTCAATGGATGAAGCCATCGCGCACATCAATCACTATGGCTCTCATCATACAGATGCCATCGTGACGGAAAACTGGACACGCGCGCGTCAATTCTTGGCGCGGGTTGATTCAAGTTCAGTGATGGTCAATGCATCGACCCGTTTTGCTGATGGCTTTGAGTATGGTCTGGGCGCAGAAATCGGGATTTCAACCGATAAGATTCATGCGCGTGGTCCAGTCGGACTGCTGGGTTTAACCTCACAAAAATATGTGGTTTTAGGTGATGGACATATTCGCCAGTGAGGGTGCAGACACCACTTTGGCGCAGCCATTGATCCTGATGTACGGGGGGACCTTTGATCCAGTGCATTGTGGTCATCTGCGCAGTGCGCTGGAGTTGACTCAGCGCCTGCCTATTCAGCGTGTTCACTGGATTCCTTGTCAAGTGCCACCCCATCGGCCTCAACCCCAAGCCAGTGGACAAGATCGCTTGGCCATGCTGCATTTAGCGACAGCCGATGAGCCGCTTTTTTATGTGGATGATCGTGAGTTGCGCCGAGCTGGGCCTTCTTGGTCGGTCGAGACACTTGAAGCCCTGCGCGCAGACTATGGCCCATCTCAGCCGCTGGCGATGCTGCTCGGCTGGGATGCTTATCTTGGTCTGCTAAGTTGGTCGCGCGCGGAGCGTCTGCTTGATCTGGCCCATTTGGTAATCATTGCGCGTCCTGGCGAGTCAGACCAAGAATCCCCTGCTTTGCGCGCGTGGTCGTCTGGGAGGCGCGTTCAGGATCCCCGCCAGTTGAACCTGCGCCCTGCGGGCCATCTTGTGCAGGTGACCTTGCCGAGTCAGCTTCAGATTTCGGCCAGCTTTTTGCGCCAAGGTTTGCAGCAGCAACACTCGATGCGTTATCTCACGCCAGACAGTGTGCTGCATTACATTCAAGAACATCAGCTCTATCAGGCTGATGTGGTTTAACTGAGGAGTTGTTATGCAACAAGAAGTGAATCCCGCCCCGCTGGATGCAGCTGCATTGACTGAAAAGGTCCTGCTGCTGCTGGATGATTTAAAGGCGAAAGACCCAGTGGTGCTTGATGTCACTGAACAGACCAGCGTGACCGATAGAATGGTGATTGCGACGGGCAACTCGTCACGTCAGGTTGCGGCCTTAGCGCGCCACTTGGTGGATGAGCTGAAAAAAGAGCAGATCCATCCTTTGAGCGTCGAAGGTCAGGATGCCAGTGATTGGGTGCTGGTTGATCTCGGTGATGTGCTGGTGCATATCATGCAGCAAGAAGCGCGTGATTATTATGCGTTAGAAAAGCTGTGGGGTGAGCTGGCCTTGCCATCAGAGCAGGTTGCAGAAGGGTGAAAATCAGAGTTTTGGCGGTTGGGCAGAAGATGCCCTCTTGGGTGGAGCAGGGAGTGAATGAATATCTGCGCCGTTTGCCAGCTGATTTTAAGGTCCAGTTCGAGGAGTTTGCTTTAGGGCAGCGCCGTGGCCAGCACTCAGGTGCCAAGGCTAAAGAACAGGAGGGGCAGGCCTTGCTGGCTAAGATTCATCCTAAGGAAAGGGTGATCGCGCTGGATGTACAGGGCAAGGCCTGGTCGAGTGAAGTGTTGGCTGAGCAGGCTGCAGACTGGCGCATGGAAGGGCGGGATGTGGTTTTGTTGATCGGTGGTCCAGATGGCTTGGCTGAGGCTTGTTTACAGCGTGCTGAGCAGCGTTGGTCCTTATCCGCATTAACACTGCCTCACCCGCTCGTTCGTGTTGTGCTGGCTGAGCAGCTGTATCGTGCTTGGAGCTTGATTTCTGGTCATCCTTATCACCGCTAAGGAACCTCTGATCAATGTCACGAGCGCAGGTCAGGACAGTATTCGTTCCAGACGAATGTTAACGCAGCATCACCAAGCGCAGTAGTTAATCAGAGGTTTCCTAAGTGTCGCCACGAGACGGATCTGTGTAGAGCCTATGTCTGAATTTCACCGCCATATTAAAGACCCAGAAAAAGAAAGATTGATCTTTCTTTTTCGTGCGCGTTTGCTGCTGTTTTTTATCTTTCTGCTGGTGGCTGGTTTAATCAGCCGAATGGCCTACTTACAGCTGTGGCAGTATGACATTCATGCCAGTCGTTCAGAAAGAAATCGCATCAGTGTTGAGGCGATTCCGCCAACGCGTGGATTGATCTATGACCGTGAAGGTCGTCTGCTGGCGGATAATCTACCGAGTTACAGCCTCACGTTAACGCGTGAGCTGGCTGGCGATGTTCCGCTGGTGATCCGTCGTGTGTGCTTCTTTTTAGAATTGGATACGGCTTGTGAGGAGCAGCTTCAAGAGAGAAGCCGTCAGCGGCGGCGACCCTTTGAGCCTGCTTTGTTGCTTGATCAGCTCACTGAAGAGCAGATCGCGATTCTCGCCGTGAACCGCCAGCTTCTGCCTGGTGTTGAAGTGGCCGCACAGCTGTTGCGCGATTACCCCTACGGTGAAGCCCTTTCTCATGCGCTGGGTTATGTCGGGCGCATTAGTGAAGAAGATCAAGCCCGTATTGATCGGCGTGCCTATAGTGGCACCCACTATATTGGTAAAACGGGCTTGGAGCGCTTCTATGAAGATCGCCTGCTGGGTCAGGTGGGGTTTCGTCGCGTGGAAACTAATGCGCGTGGTCGAGTGATTCGACTCCTGGAATCCGAGGCGCCGCGTCCTGGTGAAGATTTGCATCTGCATTTGGATGCAGAATTACAAGCCTTTGCTTATGAGGTGTTGGCAGGGCAGCGTGCGGCATTGGTGGCCATTGAGCCATCGACAGGAGGGATTCTGGCGCTGGTCAGTTCACCCGGTTATGACCCGAATGTTTTTGTCGGTTCTTTGGACTCTGCGGCCTTTCACGAACTGCGCCGCGATCCCTTGCAGCCATTGTTTGATCGTGCTGCACGTGGGCGCTACGCTCCAGGATCGACCATCAAGCCTTTTATTGGTTTAGCTGGCTTGCAAGAAGAAGTGATCCAGATGGAGAGCGTGATCCATGATCCGGGGTTTTATCAGCTCCCCAATGATGAGCGGCGTTATCGTAACTGGCGTCGTTGGGGGCATGGTGAAGTTGACCTGCGCCGCTCGATAGAAGTTTCCAACAATACTTTTTTCTATCATCTCGCTTTCTTGCTGGGTATAGATCGCATCGATCTGGCTATGCGCGAATTTGGTTTTGGGCAGGTGATGGCACGGGATGTACACGGCGCACGAGCAGGCTTGATGCCCAATCGGGAGTGGAAGCGTCAAGTTCATCGTCAGCCTTGGTTTCCGGGTGAAACGCTCAGTACTGGGATAGGTCAGGGTTACTGGCTGACCACACCGTTGCAGCTGGCCACTGCCACGGCTGTGTTGGCTAATCGTGGCGAGTGGGTGCGCCCTCATTTATTGATGAATGATGACAATCGACCTGATCCAGATTTGCCCGCCTCGATTCATGTTGATCAAGACGCCTACTGGGACTATATCATCGGCTCGATGGAGGATGTGATGCATGGACGAGAAGGAACGGCACGCTTTGCTGGCGCAGGTGCTCGCTACCGTATCGCAGGTAAAACAGGGACATCACAGGTTTTTGGTTTGAGCCAAGAAGAAACCCATGATCGCGATGCGATCCCTGAACATTTGCGCGACCATGCTTTGTTTATGGGCTTTGCACCGGCAGATCGCCCGCAAATTGCTTTAGCATTGATTGTAGAGAATGCCGAAGGTGGCGGTAGCCGGATCGCGGCCCCCATTGCACGACAGATTTTTGATGCTTACCTCACTCCTGAGCGCTTAGCGCAATGAGAGACTGACTATGCCCCGTGATTTCCAATGGAAGCTGCCAGGTGCTGAGCAGCATCTCAAACGTAAAGAAAACTGGCTGACTCGCCTGCATCTCGACCCTTGGTTATTGGGCGCGCTGCTGCTATTGATGGGCATGGGATTAGTGGTGCTCTACAGTGCTTCAGGTGCGCACTGGGCTGTAGCGCAAGCTCAGTTGCACCGTTTTATACTTGGTTTGGGTTTGATGTTTTTGGTGGCACAAATTCAGCCACGTACGCTCTTGCATTGGGCGCCATGGATCTATGGCGCTGGGCTGGCAGCGCTGGTAGCGGTGTTGTTGGTGGGGATGGATGCCAAGGGTGCACAGCGTTGGATCGGCCTTGCTGGGTTTCGTTTTCAGCCCTCTGAGTTGATGAAGCTGGCCTTACCCTTGATGCTGGCTAGCTTTTTAGCACGTCGGCATTTACCACCAGGCTGGAAGCATCTGATGATCTCTTTTGCTTTGCTTGTGGTACCTGTCTTGCTGATCTCAATGCAGCCTGATTTAGGAACTTCTCTGCTGGTCGCAGCTTCTGGTTTAGTTGTGTTGTTTTTGGCTGGATTAAGCTGGAAGCTGATCATGAGTTTTATTGGCCTGGCCGCCGCTGCGCTGCCCGCCTTATGGATGATGATGCATGATTATCAACGTAATCGGGTGTTGACCTTTTTGCACCCAGAACGTGATCCTCTGGGCACGGGTTGGAATATCATTCAATCCAAAACCGCGATCGGTTCAGGTGGTTTGGAGGGCAAGGGATGGCTGCAGGGAACGCAATCTCGTTTAGAGTTTCTTCCTGAACGGCATACGGACTTCATTATTGCTGTACTCGCGGAAGAGTGGGGTTTTATTGGTGTTTGTGTTCTGCTCAGTTTGTATGTGTTTATTATTTGGCGCGGCTTGTCGATAGCGATGCAGGCGGGGACCAGTTTCTCTCGTCTTTTGGCTGCAGCCATTATCATGACCTTCTTCATTTATCTTTTTGTGAATATTGGTATGGTGAGTGGTTTGCTGCCTGTTGTGGGGGTGCCGCTGCCGCTGGTGAGCTTTGGTGGCACATCCAGCATCAGTTTATTGATCGGATTCGGTATTTTGATGTCTATTCACACGCACAAGGCTTTAGTTGATAAATAATGGAAGGAGAGAACGTGATCAGATTAATCCCCGTCTCATTGAGACCAAAAGGAAGAATGCGTGTGAACATCGGGCTGGGTCTGTTGATCCTTTTGATCTTCAGTCAAGGTGTGCATGCCCATCCGCAGATCTACCAGTCGGAGACACGCGAGGATGTAGCTGAGTTCATTGATATGTTGGTCAATGAGCGGGGGTTTGAGCGCGAGTGGGTGGTCAGCACGCTTGCAGAGGCTCGGCAGCGGCAGGATATTCTGGATTTGATTGCGCGTCCTGCCGAGCGGGTGTTGCAGTGGTATGACTATCGCCAGATTTTTCTGACTGAGGCGCGGACGCAGGCAGGACGCGAGTTTATGACTCGTTATGCAGACGCACTGCAACGTGCTGAGCAGGAGTATGGTGTGCCTGCTGAGATGATCACGGCGATTATCGGCGTTGAAACCTTCTACGGGCGCAATAAGGGGCGGCATCGTGTGCTGGATGCCTTAGCGACCCTGACCTTTGATTATCCGCCACGTGCGCCCTTCTTTCGCGGACAGCTGATCGAGTTTTTAGAGCTGACGCGTCGAACCGGCTTGAACCCCAGTCTGCCGATGGGTTCCTATGCTGGGGCGATGGGTTACCCACAGTTTATTCCCACCAGCTACCGTGATTTCGCTGTTGATTTTGATGGCGATGGTTTTGCCGATATCTGGACCAATCCTGTGGATGCGATCGGTTCGGTTGGGCGTTATTTTGAAGCCCATGGCTGGCAGCGCGGCGCGGCTGTGGCGCATGAGTTCCGCTTGACAGGGGATGAATCGGCCCTGCCTGAGTTGCGTGCCAATCGCTTCAATCGTCAGACTTGGTCTGAAGTGCGTGCGGCCGGTGTGCGTGTTGAAGCAAACCTCGAGAGCACAGAACGCGTGATCCCGATGGCTTTTCGTACTTCTGATGAATCCAGCCGCTATGTTTTAGGCTTGAATAACTTCTATGTGATCACGCGCTACAATCATAGTCGCATGTATGCACTGGCGGTCTATGATCTGGCCAGCGCATTGGGGATGGATTAAAATGCCCGTCCGCAGCAGACAGCTGATCGATGAGCGAGAGTAAGTGGGATGAGACGAGGTGACGTGGCGGTAAGGCTGGTGGCATTGGCAGGCATCGCACTGCTTGCAGGCTGCTCTGTCGGTGGCGGAGGAGGCGTGTTCGGCGCTCACTCGCCAAGTGGACAGTCTGTTTATACGCTGCAAGATAGAGTCACCAGCTCTGGCGGTGGGCGCTATACCCAGCGTGTTGATGGCCTGCCCACGAACCCGCCCGATGTGTCGCGGATTCCTGATGCCATCCCCCGTGTTGAGCCGCGTAGTCGTCAAGGCAATGCGGCCCAATACACGGTGTTTGGAGAGACCTATCGTGTTCTGCCCTCGAGCCAAGGATTTGTGCAGACAGGGATCGCTTCTTGGTATGGTACCAAATTTCATGGGCACTTAACCTCCAATGGTGAGGTCTATGACATGTATGCCATGACAGCCGCCCATACCACCTTGCCCATTCCAACCTATGTGCGTGTCACCAATTTGGATAATCAGCGCCAAGTGATTGTGCGTATTAATGACCGTGGCCCATTTGTTGGTCAAAGGGTGATTGATCTCTCCTATGCCGCGGCTTATCGCTTAGGTATAGTGCAGACAGGCACTGGACGGGTGCGTGTTGAGGCGATCGATCCAGTGGCTTGGCAGCAGCAGAACCCGACACAGGTCACCGCTCAATCCAGTGTTTTTTTGCAGGTGGCGGCATTGGCCGATGCCGAAGCTGCAGCGCGTTTACAAGAGCGGGTACGTGGTATGACCCAAGCTCCCGTGCGCGTTTTGTCGAGCCAGGGTTCGCCAAGGTTGTATCGCGTTCAAGTGGGGCCCCTGGCTGAAGGTGATCCGGTTCAGGCGGCCATACGTCAGCTAGAAGCCAGTGATTTGGGGCGGCCTCTGCTCGTGCGTCAGTAGATATCAGCCTGTATTGAGATGCGCTCTCTACTCAAAGGCAGGCGGTGAAGAGATGGACCCGGCAGGCTTTTTGAGATTATTCGGTTATAAAAGGAAGAGTTATGTTGTTGTACAAAAAAAGTGGATTCCTGGTGTGGCTGCTGAGTAGCTGGTTATTGATGAGCTCAGTTAGCTGGGCCTCTCAGGTGATGATTCCTGCGCCACCTCAGCTGGCGGCTTCATCGTGGATTTTGATGGATGCCCATAGCGGAGCCATTATTGCCGAGCATAATGCGGATGAGCGCCTTCCCCCCGCTAGCTTGACTAAGATGATGACCAGCTACCTGCTGGAGTATGAGATTCATCAGGGTACGGTTGATTTAAATGATATGGTGCGGATTAGTGAGCGGGCTTGGCGAATGCCTGGTTCACGTATGTTTATCCAAGAAGGCACCTTTGTTTCTATTGAAGATCTGTTGCGCGGTGTGATTATTCAATCGGGTAATGATGCCTCGGTCGCCGTCGCTGAGCATCTGGCCGGTAGTGAAACCGCTTTTGCTGATTTGATGAATCAACACGCGCGCTTAATGGGGATGAATAACACCCATTTTGTCAATGCAACGGGCTTGCCAGACGAAGGACACTATTCAACAGCGCGAGATCTTGCGATCTTATCGCGTGTTAAAATTATGGACTACCCAGAGCATTATTCGATCTACTCCGAAAGAGAGTTCACTTTTAACAATATTCGCCAGACCAACCGTAACCGTTTGCTGTGGCGCGATGCGAGCGTCGATGGCTTGAAAACAGGCCACACCAGTGAAGCTGGCTATTGTTTAGCGGCTTCAGCTGTGCGCAATGATATGCGTCTGATTTCAGTGGTGATGGGAACGCGTAGCGATGAAGCGAGAACGCAAGAAAGCCAAAAGCTCTTGAGCTATGGTTTCCGCTATTTTGAGACGCCGCGCCTTTATCAAGCCTATCAAGATTTAGATGAAGCGCGGGTCTGGAAGGGTGCGCGTGGTTCGGTTCGTATCGGTCTGACCGAGGATCTCTATGCCACGATTCCACGTGGTGCACAAGAGCAGCTTCAAGCTGAGATCGTGTTGAACCCCAATTTGCAGGCACCCTTGGTGGTTGGGGATCAAGTTGGCCAGCTGGTGATCAGTTTGAATGGCCAGGTGGTGACGCAAGAGCCTATTGTAGCCCTAGAAAATCTAGAGCGTGGTGGATTTTTTAAGCGTTTATGGCATAGTTTGATTATGTTCTTCAGCGGGCTACTGAGCTAAGCCTCTACCGCTATAGATAGGTTCTAACGTGGCATAAGGGAGGCTGAAAACAGTCTCTCTTTTTTATTTTTAGATGGCTTTGGCAAGGCAGATCTTGTTTTCTTGTCTGGCCCAGTATGTAGGTATGAATATCATGTCGAATTCCAGTGTTGAAACCCCTTCTCGTGATGAAGCCAATCCCCCTAAGATAGATTTCCCCTGTGATTACCCGATTAAAGTGATGGGAGAGGCCGCACCTGACTTTAAAGTTAGCATTCTGGATGTTTTGGTGGGCGAGGCCACTGAATACCATCAGCAGAGTGTGACGGTGGTCGATAGTCGTAACGGCCGCTTTCAATCTGTCCGGGTGACGGTGAAGGCTGAGAGCCCCGCGCATCTGGATCGCTTGTTTCAGGCCTTAAAAGCAACAGGTCGTGTGCATATGGTGCTGTGATCATGGTGGATTCTGCCTTAATCGAGCGTCATCTTGGTCGCCAAGCCTATATCCCGACTTGGGAGCGGATGCGTGCCTTTACCGAAGCGCGTGATACCAGTACACAAGATGAATTGTGGGTTTTAGAGCATGAGTCGGTTTTTACTCAGGGCTTGGCAGGCAAGGAAGAGCATTTGCTGAATCCTGGTGACATCCCTGTGGTGCAGGTGGATCGTGGCGGACAAGTGACCTGGCATGGGCCGGGGCAATTAGTCATCTATCTACTGCTGGATATTAAGCGCTTGCATTATGGTGTGCGTGATCTGGTGAACCTGATTGAGCAGAGTCTGGTGGCCTATTTGGCGCAGCTGGATATTGAAGCCTATGCGCGCCCTGATGCGCCTGGTGTGTATATCGAGGGCGCGAAGATTGCTGCCCTAGGGTTAAAGGTGCGCCGGGGCTGTAGCTTTCATGGGCTGAGCTTCAATGTCGCGCCAGATTTGGACCCTTTTTTGCGTATTAACCCCTGTGGCTATGCAGGGTTGAAAACAGCTCGCCTGCAAGACTGGCGGCCAGAGATCGATTTGGAGACTGCCACGCAAGGCATTTTGCAACAGCTGGTGCAGCGCCTAGGTCATGCTGAAGTCCAGCGTGCGCAGGGTTGGGCCTAAATCCGCATCACCAGTAGCGTATAGCCTGCAGCGCCTAAGATAAAGAGTCCAAAGCGCTGCAAGCTCTCTTCTTGTATTTCTTCCTTCAATACCAGCAGGATCATGGCACCGGCCAGAATCGATAAAAGGAGTGCCAAAAAGACCCAGTTAATGGGTAGAAAGGTCGCGGTAAGCCAACCCATAAGGCAGAAAAGTGCAAAGCTGATCTGCGCCACCTTGGTCATCTGTGCTGAAAAAGAAGGCGCGAGCAGGTGATGGATCAAGAAGAAATGCAGTGCCATGGCGAGGCTGAATAAGAAGGTTGAGCGAGTCCCGCCTAGTGCATAGTGTGCGGGGAGCAAATAGCCAATAATAAAATTGTAAAGGCTGTAGATGCCAAGGAGCAGATGGGCGCGTTGTACGCGTATCCAAGATGTGTGCTGGCGGCTGCTGCGATCTAAGCCAAGAAATAAAATCAGTCCGATTAAGGCGAGCAGAAACCCATGATGTTGCCAGCGTGCAGCCATCTGGCGCGCTGTTTCGGTTAAGAGATGATCGCTGTAGGTGAGTTTTGGCAGCAGCTGCAAAAAAACGTAGCTCACCGACACACCGCCGGCCACGGGTGCTAGCCAGCGAGCGCCGTGAGAGTGCCTCAGTAGGCGAGGGCTCATCAGATGGGTGAGCAGCAGAAGGCTGAGCCCAAGCACTGAAGCGAGTGACACGATTCTTCTCCTTGTCTTTGGCGCATCCAAAAGGCGGCGCGGTGTTCTGCCGCCTGACGCCAGTGGTCTTAGTAAAGCGCCTTGCTTTCCTCGACCACTTCTTTCAATAACTCCAGAAAGAGGGTATCTGCCAGAGTGCGTTCTTTGGCCTCTTCGGAGATTTTAACCAGTGTTTCGCTGCTGATGTCTTCAGCAACCTTGTCCAGCATCTTGTGATCACCATAGTGGCGCTGGGCAATCTCGAGGGTTTTTTCGAGGGTGCCGGGCTCAAGCAGAAGCTTTTTGAGAAACTGTCTGAGTTCAGAAAGAGCGCGGGCTTTGTCAATTTCACTTGAGCTGCTCATCGACAGACTCCTTTTTTGTGGGGGTGGATTCAGTAGTATAGAAAGCAAAGACTCTATGTTCTTCATCTTACTGGATTTCGATCAACTGAAACAGTCTCCTGTGCGATGACCTGAGCGCGACAAAAGGGTATAATCGGCACCATCTCTATTTAACCTCAGAAGGACGAAGATGCATGGCTGAAATCGCAAAAGAGATCCATCCAGTCAATATTGAGGATGAACTCAAGCAATCCTATTTAGACTATGCGATGAGCGTCATCATCGGACGCGCCCTGCCAGACGTGCGTGACGGTCTCAAGCCTGTGCACCGGCGTGTGCTCTTCGCCATGCACGAGCTCAAGAACGACTGGAACAAACCCTATAAAAAATCAGCCCGTGTGGTGGGTGATGTCATCGGTAAGTATCACCCACATGGTGATTCGGCTGTTTACGACACCATCGTCAGGATGGCCCAGCCTTTTTCTTTGCGTTATCTGCTGGTCGATGGTCAGGGTAACTTCGGTTCGGTTGATGGTGATTCCGCCGCGGCGATGCGTTACACCGAAATCCGCATGACCAAAATGAGTCACGAGCTGCTGGCTGATTTAGAAAAAGAAACGGTGAACTATGTTGATAACTATGACGGCACTGAGAAAATTCCAGCCGTGCTGCCAACACGCGTTCCCAACCTGCTGATTAATGGCTCTGCCGGGATCGCAGTGGGTATGGCGACCAATATCCCACCCCATAACCTCGGTGAAGTAGTCGATGGCTGCTTGGCCTTGATTGATGAGCCAGAACTCACTATCGACCAGTTGATGGAGTACATTCCAGGCCCTGACTTCCCAACTGGCGCAATTATTAATGGTCGCGCAGGCATTGTCGAAGCCTATCGCACTGGGCGCGGCCGAATTTATATGCGTGCGAAGCACCATATTGAGACGATCGGGAATCGAGAAGCACTGGTGTTCACCGAGATTCCTTATCAGCTGAATAAAGCGCGTCTGATTGAGCGCATTGCAGAGCTGGTCAAAGAGAAGAAGATCGAAGGCATCGCCGAACTGCGTGATGAGTCGGATAAAGACGGCATGCGCATCGTGGTCGAGGTCAAAAAAGGCGAATCGCCTGAAGTCCTCGCCAACAACCTGTTTACCCAGACGGCTTTGCAGAATGTTTTTGGCATTAATATCGTCGCCTTAAAAGACGGTCAGCCGATGCTGCTGAATTTAAAGCAGCTGCTCGAAGCCTTTGTTCGTCACCGCCAAGAAGTGGTCACACGACGTACTGTGTTTGAGCTGCGCAAAGCCAAAGAGCGAGGCCACTTGCTGGAAGGTCTGGCGATTGCGCTGAGCAATATCGATCCAGTGATTGCCTTAATCAAGGCCTCACCTTCTGCGGCAGAGGCCAAGGCTGCTTTACTGGCGCAAGCTTGGGTGCCCGGACAGGTGGTGCAGATGCTGGAAAAAGCCGGTGCTACGGCCTGCCAGCCAGATGATCTGCCAGAAGGTTTAGGGCTGAGCGAGCAGCAGGATCAATATCGTCTTTCTCCCGCGCAAGCGCAGGCGATACTGGATCTGCGTCTGCATCGTCTGACGGGCATGGAGCACGAAAAACTGCTCGCTGAATATCAAGAGCTGCTAGTTAAGATTGCCGAGTATCTGGCGATTCTGGCCGATCCAGCCTTGTTGATGCAGGTGATTCGTGAAGAGCTGCAGCAGGTCCGCGCTGAATACGCCGATCCGCGTCGTAGTGAAATCATTGCCAGTCGCCAAGATTTCTCGATGGAAGATCTGATCGCCGAAGAAGAGCGAGTGGTCACCGTCTCGCGCTCGGGCTATGCCAAATCTCAACCTTTGAGTGATTATCGCGCTCAACGGCGTGGTGGTCGTGGCAAGTCAGCCACCGCGATGAAGGATGAAGATGTGATCGAGCATCTGCTGGTCACCTCTAGCCATGATACGGTGTTGCTCTTCTCGACTCGTGGCAAGGTCTACTGGCTCAAGGTCTATGATATCCCCTCTGGCAGCCGTGGTTCCCGTGGTCGTCCGTTGGTGAACCTGCTGCCTTTGGAAGAAGGCGAGTGGATCACGACGATCTTGCCCGTGCGCGAATACCGCGAAGATTACTTTATCTTTATGGCAACTTCGCGTGGGACAGTGAAGAAAACCAGCCTCGATCAGTTCTCTCGTCAGCGCTCCAGTGGTTTGATTGCTCTAGATCTGGATGAAGGCGATCGTTTAGTGGGCGCGGCGATTACTCAAGGTGAAGACCATGTGCTGCTGCTGACTAGCGCGGGCAAAGCGATTCGCTTTGAAGAGAGCCAGGTGCGTGCGATGGGTCGGACTGCGCGAGGTGTACGTGGTGTGCGCCTGCCAGAAGAAGCTGAAGTGATCAGCCTGATTATTCCACGATCCACTTGGGTGGAGGCGGAGGAAGGTGATCAGGAAGGTGAGGCCGAGTCTATCGCTGAAGTCCAGCCAAGCGCCGCTGGTGATCAGCCTCAGGATGCGCGTCCAATTTATATTTTGACGGCCTCACAAAATGGCTATGGTAAGCGCACTCGCTTGGAAGCCTTCCCTCTCAGAGGGCGCGGGGGTCAAGGTGTGATTGCGATGCAATGCAGTGAGCGTAACGGTGCCTTGGTCTCGGCGATTCAGGTCGAAGATGGTGAGGAAATGATGCTGATCACCGATCGCGGTACGCTGGTGCGCACGCGTGTTGATGAAGTGTCGATCACCTCGCGCAATACTCAGGGTGTGAAGCTGATCAGCTTGAGTGATGATGAGCAGCTGTGCGGTACAGTGCGCGTGCAGGATGTGGAAGAAGACGAGGCCGAGCTGGAGGAAGATTCAGCAGCAACCGTCGTTGTCATTGATGAACCTGAAACGAACGGCGCGATAGAGCCGACTGAAGACTAGTCGTGTCTGTGCCGTGAGCAGCACAACAGCAGGGAGCCATGATGAGGCTCCCTTGCTCTTGTTGGGCTGTTGTTGGCCTCTTGCTTGGTTTTGTGTTGCTCCAGTTTTTGTCCTTCTCCGCGCTTACTGACGCTGAAGAAAAGCACGCACTGCCTCGACCTTAGGCTGAGCGACAGCTTGAATATAGGGCTGTTGTGGGTGACGGGCGGCATAGCCTTGGTGCTCGATTTCTGCTGGGAAAAAACCTGCAAAAGGCTCAAGCTGCGTGACAATCGGTTGTGCAAAGGCGGGCAGGGCATTCAGCTGGTCTATGTAGGCCCGTAACTGTTGCTCTTCGGCCGTGTTACGATAAAAAATCGCTGAACGGTATTGCGGTCCACGGTCCGCGCCCTGACGCTGCCACTGGGTGGGGTCGTGGGCAAGACTAAAAAACACACGCAGCAGGGCTTCACGGCTGATTTGGTCGGGCACAAAGGTGATCTGAAGTGTCTCTGCATGCTGGGTCTGGCCGCGACATACCTGTTCATAGGTGGCTGTTGCCGCCGTACCGCCGCAATAGCCGCTGACCAGTTGGAGGTTAGCATCAAGCTGGGCAAAGACGGCTTCAACACACCAGAAACAACCACCGGCGAGATAGAGCTGATCCTCTTTTGGTCGCTCTTGGGCTTCAGCCAGCGGCGGAGCAAGAGGAAAGTCTTCGGGTGGAATGAAACCTTGGGGCATGATCGGATCTCCTCGTTCAAGCTCTCTTTTTTAGATGACTCATAAGGTTAGACTGAGCGTGATTCAATTTCAAAATATTCATAAAACCTATCTGGTCAAAGGGCAGGCGATCACCGCGCTGCATCCTTGCCAGTTATCGATCCCGCGCGGTCAGATCTATGGCTTGATCGGTCATTCTGGTGCGGGTAAGAGTACGCTATTGCGCTTGATTAATCGCCTAGAAACACCTAGTGGTGGCCAGCTTTGGGTTGATGGCGTAGAGGTCACTCAACTCGATGCAGCTGGATTACGCCAGTTTCGTCAAGGTGTGGGCATGATCTTCCAGCACTTTAATCTGCTGAGTTCTAAAACGGTGGCAGACAATATTGCCATGCCGCTGCGTTTGGCTGGCCTGCATAGCGCGAAGGAGATCGATGCCAAGGTTGCCCAACTTTTACGCCGTGTGGGTCTGGAAGACCATGCTAAAAAATATCCGGCCCAGCTTTCTGGTGGACAAAAGCAGCGAGTGGGCATCGCCCGAGCCTTATCGACCGACCCAAAAATTCTGCTCTGTGATGAAGCGACCAGCGCGCTCGATCCAGAAACCACGCAGCAGGTATTGGATTTACTGCTCGAAATCAATCAAGAGCTCAAGCTGACACTGGTGCTGATCACGCACGAGATGGAAGTGGTGCGCAAGGTAGCGGATCGCGTGGCTGTGATGGATCAGGGGCATATCGTGGAAGAAGGCCCAGTCGCGGAGGTTTTTTTACATCCTCAGCACCCGACCACTCGCCGTTTTGTCTATGAAGCTGAGCAGCTGGATGAGCAGGCATTGATCGAAGACTTCTCCAAGGTAGAGGGGCAGGTCTATCGTCTGACCTTTCAAGGGGAGGCGACCTACCGGCCGTTACTGGCGCAGATTGCCAAAGAAACCCAGGCTGATTTTACCCTGCTTTCTGGCCGAATCGATCGTATTAAATCCACGCCCTACGGCCAGTTACTGGTGGCTTTTCATGGCGGCAATGCCCAGCAGGTGCTGGAAAAATTACAACAGGCTGATGTGACGCTGGAGGCGATGAACTGATGGAGCAACTGGCGGCGTTAATGAGTAATGTGGATTGGTATGATTTAAGCTGGGCAACAGGTGAAACACTGGTGATGCTTGGCGGGTCTTTGCTTTTTACTTTGGTGTTTGGTTTGCCTTTGGGGATTATCTTGTTTTTAACAGGCCCGAAGCAGCTGTTTGAGAACAAGCCCTTGTATGCAGTGCTGTCTTTGGTCACCAATATTCTGCGATCCTTGCCTTTCATTATTTTGATTATTGTGATGATTCCGCTCACCGTGATGCTGGTTGGGACATCGCTTGGGGTGTGGGGTGCGATTCCTCCTTTGGTTGTGGGTGCCACTCCTTTCTTTGCGCGTCTTGTAGAAACAGCGCTGCGAGAGGTGGATCGGGGGATTATTGAAGCCACGCAAGCCATGGGTGCCACCACGCGTCAGATCATTCTTCATGCCTTGTTACCCGAGGCACGCCCAGGCATTATTGCCGCGATTACCGTGACGGCCATCACCTTGGTTTCTTATACGGCGATGGCCGGTGTGGTTGGCGCGGGCGGCCTTGGTGATCTGGCGATTCGCTTTGGTTACCAGCGTTTTCAAACCGACGTGATGGTGATTACCGTGGTGCTGTTGCTGCTGTTGGTGCAGTTGATCCAAACCTTGGGTGATCGCTTGGTGGTGCGCTATTCGCGCCGTTAATCTATGCCGCCCTGTTGCAAGAGCGGTGAATAGCCTACTCTTGCGCTGGGTTTTTGGGTAGAATCTTGGTGTTTGGTTTTTTTATATCGTTGATCTCATAGAAGAGGATGTCCTGTGAAAAAAGTTCTGGCCACTTTTTTAGCGCTTGCGGCTTTTAGCTTGCAAGCCGAAACACTCCGTGTTGCTGCAACAGCGGTACCCCACGCTGAAATTCTCGAACACCTGCGTCCTGCTATGGCAGAACAGGGGATCCATCTTGAAGTGCGTGTGTTTACCGATTATGTCCAGCCGAATACTCAGGTGAATGAAGGGCGCTTGGATGCCAACTTTTTCCAGCATCTGCCCTACTTGGAAAACTTTAATGCCAGCCGTAATACGCAGCTAGTCAGCATTGCTGGTGTCCACGTTGAGCCTTTTGGTGCCTATTCAGTACGCTATACCAGCTTAGAGGATTTACCTCAGCGTGCGCAGATTGCCGTGCCTAATGATGCCACCAATGGTGGGCGTGCCTTGTTGCTGCTGCAAGAAGCGGGTTTGATTCGTCTGAACCCAGAAGCTGGCATTACCGCCACGCCCCGCGATATTATTGATAACCCCAAGCGCTTGCGTTTTCGTGAGTTAGAAGCCGCGACGCTGCCACGCGTGTTGAATCAAGTGGATTTGGCGTTGATCAATACTAACTATGCGTTGGAGGCGGGTTTGAACCCAGCAGCCGATGCCATCGTCATTGAAGGCGCTGAGTCTCCCTACGTGAATATTCTGGTGGTGCATCGTGATCGTGCTGAAGATCCTGCACTGCAAGTGCTGGTCAACACCTTGAAAAGTGAAACTTCGCGCCAATTTATAGAAGAGCGTTATCAGGGTGCGGTGGTTCCTGCGTTTTAATTCTTTTTTGGTCTAGCCTCGCTCGCCAAGCTGTGAACCCGATCTGAATCCACCTGCTTCGTGGGTGGATTCCCCTCCTCTGAAACCGCCTCTTTGTCCCTTGCCGTTCTTGAGCAAGGCCAGATCTTTTTAAAAGCTAGAGCCATTAAGAGC
>SKOQ01000047.1 GCA_007119985.1 Marinospirillum sp. | reverse complement strand
CGAGTTTGATAGTCTTGCTCTTTCTCGCACAGTGCCATGACTTCTTTCAGATCTCGCACGACGGCATATTCCAATGCGAGGTCGTTTTCGAGCATCTCTTTCACATCTTTGCCGACCTTGATGGGCTCGCGAGTCACCAGATCAGGTGTGCCTTCTAAAAATAAGATCCGCTCAATCAGTGCCGCTGCGTGGCCCTTTTCATCATCAAATTCATGGTCGATGCGCTCAAACAGCTTGTTCAGGCCCCAGTCCTGATACATGCGTGAGTGAATGAAGTATTGATCCATTGCAGTGAGCTCGCCAGCCAGTAGCTTGTTGAGTGCGGCGATGATTTTTTTGTTGCCTTTCATAGTGTCATCCTCTGTTCAATAACGATCAGTGAAGGTCAAGATCAGTCGTTGCTGATCGTAGATTGAAGGTAGTTTTCTAAGCCCAGCGCTTCGACCTGGTGCAGCTGCGTTTCAAGCCAGTCGAGGTGCTCTTCTTCATCTTCTAGGATTTCCTCAAGTAGATGGCGGCTATTATAGTCTTGGTGCTCTTCACAGGCTGCAATGGCTTGGCGTAATAAGGCCAGCTGCTCGTTCTGGAATTCCATATCGCAGTTGAACATTTCGGGTGCATTTTCACCAATGCGCAGCCGCTCAAGATGTTGAAGATTCGGGAGGCCTTCGAGGAATAGAATGCGCTCAATCAGCGCATCGGCCTGTTTCATATCGCAGATGGATTTTTTGTACTCGGCTTTATTGAGCTTCTCAAAGCCCCAATTGCCAAACATGCGCGCATGAAGAAAATATTGGTTGATCGAGGTGAGCTCATAGGTGAGCACCTTGTTAAGCAGGCCAATGATGGCTTTATTGCCTTGCATATTGAAGCTCCTTTTTGCAGAGAAGGGTTCGCAGAGATGGAGGCGACTCGGCTGGCTGATTAAAAGGAGGTGGCTTGCCGAAGTAACGTCAATAAGCCTAGCTTTTTGCTAGGTTAAACGCAAGACAAAAGCTCCACCTGTCTAGGACAGGTAGAGCAGGGGCGGCCTAGGGCGCGTTAAGCGCTATGGTAGAGGCTGGATTCGGCCTCGCTCTGGCAATGACTGAGCACTTGTTTGGCAGTACACACACACTTACCACATTGGCTGCCCAGCGACATCTGCTGGTAGAGGTCACGCACATGTTGCATGCCCTGTTGCGCACCTTGGCGAATTTGTGAATCTGTAATGCCATGACAAATGCAGACGTACATTGCGCTTCTCCCGAAAAATCTCACTGCAAACAATAATAATTCTTTTTCAGGAGAATGCAAGCGAATCTTGATGAGAAGCTTTACTGTTTGTGGTCGGTTAAAGGGTGGTGTTTTTTCTTGCGTCTGGGCGCAGCCTTTTTCTTTTTGCGTGCTGGCTTGGGTGATACTGGCTGAGTGGAAGCTGAGGCAGCATCGCTTGGCGCTGACGAAGCCGCATGGGTTGAGGCGGCGCTGAGTGCGGCGGGTGTTTTTTTCTTATGCATCCGGCGCTTCAGGCTGAATAGATCCAAGCGTCTGTCCTTCAGGTTGGTGACCGAGCCTTCATTGCGCACAATTTTGAGACGTGCGAAATCCAGATCAGAGAAGAAGATCATCTCGGTGTTAGGCGTGGTTTCATTCAGCACGGCATCATGAGGAAAGGCAAAATCGGACGGCGAGAAGACGGCAGACTGGGCGTATTGAATATCCAGGCTTTCAATAGAAGGAAGGTTGCCGACACTGCCGCAGATGACAACATAGCATTCGTTTTCGACGGCGCGGGCCTGCGCGCAATGGCGTACGCGAAGATAACCATTTTTAGTGTCTGTCCAGAAGGGCACAAAGAGAATATCCATATCTTCATCGGCGAGCAGACGACCCAGTTCGGGGAATTCCACGTCATAGCAAATCAGCATGCCAATGCGACCGGCATCGGTTTGGAAGACTTGCAGATCATGTCCACCCTCGATGACCCAGTCACGCTTTTCTTGTGGCGTGATATGCAGCTTGGTCTGGCGCTCCAGTGTCCCGTCGCGGCGTAGCAGATAGGCCACGTTATACAGGCGTCCATCCTCGCCTTCTTCAATCATGGAGCCAGCGATAATGTTGATGTTGTAGCTCACTGCCATGCGCAGCAGCTCGGTCTTGAAGACTTCGGTAAAGGTGGCCAAAAATCGGATCGCTTGCAGCGAATCGGATTGATCCGTCAGGCCCATCAAGGGGGCATTAAACAGCTCAGGGAAGACGGCAAAATCGCTTTGATAGTCAGAGAGGGCGTCGACAAAGTATTCCACCTGCTGGAGCACGGCCTCAACCGAATCAAATTCACGCATCTGCCATTGTACAGCCCCGACCCGTGCTTCCATCCGGCTGCTTTCAATCAGATTGGCTTCGGGTTCAAAGAGGATGTTGTTCCATTCCAGTAAGGTGGCATAGCCAAGAGATTTATCATCTTCTGGTAAGTAGCCGCGCATCAAACGCTTGACTTGAAAATCATTCGCCAGCTGAAAAGAGAGAATCGGATCATGCAGTTCGCGTCTGGCGACCTGCTCTAGATATTCGGTGGGCTTGAGTTCGGCAGCGTGCTCTTGATAGCCAGGAATGCGTCCTCCGGCAACAATGGCACGCAAATTCATCGCGCGGCAAAGCTCTTTACGGGCTTCATAGAGGCGGCGTCCGAGGCGATGACCGCGATACTCTGGATCAATGAGGACATCTAGACCATAGAGCGCATCGCCTTTGGTGTTATGGCGAATGAAGTAGCCTTCATCAATCAATGCACTATATTTATGAGGCTCAGAAAAGGTGGCATAGTTGACGAGTAGGCTGAGTGCGACCCCAACAAGCTTGCCGTCATCGGCAATGGCGATCTGGCCTTCAGGGAAATCGCGTACCAGTTTGTTGATCGTGTGTTCAGGCCAAGCACCACCGATGTCGTCATAAACCTTGTCCATGAGGTGTTTGAGTTGTGTATAATCTTTTTTCTTCAGATGGCGCAGCTGTAAATGGGGATCTTCGAGCGTCATTGTTGCTTTTCTCAGTAGCTGGTTTGTCATCCAGCCTATACCTAAGTCTTTTTGTGGATCAAGTCGAAAGTCGATCAAGTCTGTCTAGCCTTGCCTTGATCATTGCTTTACTCTTGCTCTCTTTCTTATATCAAGGGCTTCTTATCTATGTCGCTGCTAAAACGCTTTCTTCCATTACTGATCTTATTGTTGGCGGTGCTGGTTTTTGTTTTGTTGCGGGCAACACGGCCTGAGCCACCTCCAGCGGGTGATGAAGAAAGGCGCTGGCCGATCGCGGTGTTCAATCTGGTGCCGCAAGATTTGGCTCCGCAGTTGCGACTGTTTGGGCAGTTGGTGAGTTCAAGCGATATTCAATTGCGTGCGCGTACGGCAGGAGATGTTGCCCAGGTGTTGGTCCGCAGTGGTGAAGCTGTAGCCGCTGGTCAATTGTTGCTGGTGTTAGAAGATTTGGATGCCCAAGCGCTTTATCGTCAGCGTCAAGCCGAGGTGCAAGAACTTGTCAGCCAGTTGGAGCAAAGACGCCTACAGCAGCAGATTGATCAACAAGCACTGGAAGAAGAGGAATTGCTTTATCGTTTAGCTGAGCGTCAGTATCAGCGTCAGCAGCAATTGGCGCAGACGGATCGTGCCTCTGCGCGTCAGGTAGAAGAAGCCGCTCAAGCCCTGAGTCAACAGCGCTTAATCCGTTTACAAAGAGAGCTGGCCTTGGCCTACTATCCCTCGCAGGTTCAGCAGCTGGAGGCCCAATTACGTCGTGCGCGTGCGCAGCAAGAGGTGGCTGCTCGTGATCTTGCTGCTACTCAACTGCGTGCGCCTGCCGCGATGCGGATTCAAGAAGTCCTGGTTGCAGAAGGGGATAGGGTGACGGCCCATGAGCCGCTGGTGCGATTGCATCGACCTGATGAACTGGAGCTAGAAGCGCGTATTCCCATCTCGGCCTTGCCCCAGGTCAGCGCAGCGCTAGATCAGCAGACAGATGTCTATGCGACAACTGAATTAGATGGCCAGCCGCTGGTGTTTCGGTTACAAAATCTGGCGAGTTTGACCACTGAAGGTGCAGGCGTGATGGCCACCTTTGTGTTAGAGCAAGGACGTGCAGATGGGCTGGCTCTAGGGCGTTTTATTGATGCTCAGTTGGACTTGCCCGTGATGCAGGGCGTTTTTTGGCTGCCTTTAGAGGCAGTGCAGGGGCGTAATCGTGTTTATCGCGTGCAGGATGGGCGTCTTGAATCCCTGCAGGTGGAGCTGTTGGGTGAGCATCGTCTTGATGGGCAGCCGGGGGTGTTGGTGAGTCAGGCAGGCATAACGGCTGGAGATCAGCTGTTAGCCACACGTCTACCCAATGCGATGCAGGGCCTGTTGATCGAGATTGTTAGTGAGCGCGGCAGCGCGCAGCGCGGGTTAGGTCAGCAGGAGCAGGGCGAATGAAGCTGATTAGGCTATTTCTACGTCATCGTCTGGCCAGTCAGCTGTTGATCGTGATGATGCTGATTTCTGGCAGCTGGGCACTGTTGAAGCTGAACACGCAATTTTTCCCTAATTTCGCACTTGATTTTGTCACCGTGCGCGTGGTGTGGACTGGAGCCAGTGCTGAGGATGTCGAGCTGGGCGTGACCTTGCCACTAGAGAACAGCCTGCGCAGTGTTGATGGTGTGAAATCCATGACCTCGACCTCTTCTTTGGGGATCTCCGCGATCACGCTGGAGTTCTACGATGGTACGGATATGACGCAGGCTCTCGCGCAGGTCGAGGATCGGGTGGCGCAATTGCGCCAACTGCCCGAGGCTGCGGAAACGCCTGTTGTTTCGCGCGTGGTGCGCTATGAGCCGATTGCGCGGATGTTGGTGACTGGCTTGGCCGAAATGGATGAGTTGCGCATCGTGGCGCGCCAGTTTGAGCAGGCTTTGCTGGATCGTGGTATTGAACGGGTGGATTTCGGTGGCTTGCCAGATGAAGTTATCGCAATCGAGGTGCCCTTGGCAGAGCTTCTGGCGTTGTCGATGACGCCCCAGCAGCTGGCGCAGCAGTTGCGCGCTTTTACTCAGGATCAGCCAGCGGGTCTGGTTGGGCGAGATCAAGGAACGCGTCAGTTACGCTTGTTGGAGCAGGCGCGTAGCTGGTCGGATTTTGCACACTTGCCTGTGCAGTCCTCTGCTCGTGAGGGCTATGTGCGCTTAGGGGATATCGCCCAGATTGAACAGCGTCCGCGCGATGGTCAGGCGCTGGTGCGCTATCAAGGTCAGCCCGCGGTGGAGCTGCTGTTGCAGCGTACAGAGAGTACCGATGCATTAGAGGCTGCGCGATTGTTTGCGCTCTGGCTTGAGGAAACTCAAGCGCAGTTACCCCCTCAGTTACAATTGGTGGTCTATGACCAGCTGTGGGAGCTGATTGATGAACGTATCAGCCTGCTGCTCAAAAATGGTTTGACGGGCTTGGTGCTGGTGGTCGGTATTCTGTTTTTGTTTTTAAGTGGTCAGTTGGCGGTGCGGGTTGCACTGGGCATTCCTGTCGCTTTTACCGCCGCTTTTATTGCGTTGTGGTTGTTTGGTGGCAGTATCAATATGATGTCTCTGTTCGGCTTTATTATGGCGCTGGGCATTATTGTCGATAATGCGATCGTGGTCTCCGAGCATGCCTACACGCTCCGTGCGCAGGGCAAGAGCGCAGAAGAGGCCGCCGAAACTGGTGCGATGCGGATGCTGGGCCCGGTGATTGCCTCTTCATTGACGACGGTGGCGGCTTTTTTCCCATTGATGCTGGTCGGTGGCATTATCGGCAAGATCATGTTTGAGATCCCCCTGGTGGTGATTTGCGTGATTCTGGCGACTTTGGTGATCAGCTTTTTGATTTTGCCGCATCAGCTCAAAAAGGGCTTGGAGCAAGATCCTGCCACCCAAACTAAAAACCCCATTTCAGCTGCTTTTGAGCGCCGCTTAATCCACTTTCGTGATGGACGTTTTCGGCGTTTGGTCACCCGTGCTGTCGAGCAGCGGGGGCTGACGCTGGCTTGCGCGGCTGGCTTGTTGATTGTCTCGATTGGCCTCCTTGCCGGTGGGCGGGTGGGCTTCACCTTCTTCCCTAGTCCTGATGGCACCACCTTACGTGCCAATGTGTCTTTTGTGGCTGGCACCTCGCCTGAGCAGGTAGAGGATTTGATGCTGCGTTTAGAAGCCGCACTGCAGGAGGCCGAAGCTGAGCTGGGTGGCGGGCTGGTGCAAACCCAGGTGGTGCGCCTTGGGCAGCTGTTGAGCTCTGAAGGCGGCGGTGCGCAGGGGGATCAGTTTGCCTCCTTATTGGTTGAACTGGTCTCACCGGATCGGCGCGAGGTCACCAATCAGACGCTGATTGATGCGTGGAATGCACGCCTGCCCAGTGCGCCGGGTCTGGATGCGGTAATCATCACTGCGGTCACGGGTGGCCCACCCGGGCGTGATGTGGATGTGCGCTTAACCGGTGCCGATGCGATGACGCTGAAACGCGCCGCTTTGGAGCTGGCCGGACGCATGGAGGATATCCCGGGTCTTTTTGCGATTGAGGATGATACACCCTATGGTCGTGAACAGCTTTTGGTGCGCCTGCGCCCCGAAGCTTGGCATCTAGGCTACACCCCCGCTAGCCTGGCTGCTGAATTGCGCGGCTTTTTTGATGGGAGTGTGGTGCAGGTCTATCAAGAAGGTTTGGATGAAATCGAAGTGCGCGTGCGCCTGCCGGATCATGAACGCCACAATGCAGCGATCTTGCAACAGCTGGCGCTGCCCTTGCAGCAGGCTGAAAGAGGCTGGATTCCACTCGATCAGCTGATGACGCTGGATTATCAGCCTGGATTTGAGACGCTGCGACATGCGGATGCGCGCTTGGCGATTCATGTGTCAGCTGAGGTGGATCGAGCGCAGGGCAATGCAGGCCAGATTCGTGAGGGGTTGGCCACGCAAGTGCTGCCTGATTTGGCCCAGCGCTATGGTGTTGAATGGTCTTTTCAGGGGCGGGCGGTGGATCAGCAGGAAACCCTAGGCGATATGCGTATGGGATTGTTGTTTGCGCTGGTGGCGATCTTTGTGGTGCTGGCCTGGATGTTTAGCAGTTATCTGCTACCGATTGTGGTGATGGCGATTATTCCCTTTGGTTTGCTCGGAGCCGTGATCGGGCATGGTCTACTGGGTCTTGAGCTGACGATTCTCTCTCTGTTTGGCTTGTTTGGTCTCACGGGGATCGTCGTTAATAACTCGATTATTCTGGTCAGCTTCTATCAAGTGCTGCGTGATCAAGGGTTGGCGCGAGAACAGGCCATCGTCGAGGCGGCCTGTCAAAGGTTGCGAGCGGTATTGATCACCTCGGTGACCACCATTGTGGGTCTGGTACCTTTGCTGTTTGAACGCTCGGTACAGGCGCAGTTTCTGATCCCGATGGCCACGTCATTGGTGTTTGGTTTAGGGGTGGCAACCCTGCTTGTTTTATTGGTGATTCCGGCCTTGCTGGCGAGCGTCGAAGCGTGGCGTGATCGCCTAGCTGGGCAAGAAGCCGCTTGACGCTTTTTTCACTTGAAAGGATAATGTTTCAAACAAACGTTTCAAGTGGAGTCATCATGGCACAATCAGAAACAGTCGTCCGTATTTTGGATACGGCCGAAGTGCTTTTTGCAGAAAAAGGCTTCGCCGAAACCTCATTGCGGACGATTACCAGTAAGGCCAAGGTTAACTTGGCGGCAGTCAACTATCATTTTGGGTCTAAAAAGGCCCTGATTCAGGCGGTTTTTGCACGCTACCTAGATCCTTTCTGTGAAGAATTTAATGCTCAGCTGGAGGTGCTGGAGCGGCGTCCTAGCCTCACGCTGGAGGATTTACTCGAAGCCTTGGCGCGCACCACCCTCAGTATTCCCGCACAAAAAGGCAGCTTGTCGATTTTTATGCGTCTGCTGGGTTTGGCCTATACCCAAGCGCAGGGACATATGCGGCGTTATCTACAACAGCATTATGGGAAGGCGTTTAATCGCTTTGCCCAGCTGTTAAAAAACGCGACGCCTGAATTGCCGGATGCTGAGCGCTTCTGGCGTTTGCACTTTATGCTGGGTTCGGTGGTCTTTACCCTGTCATCACTTGATGCGCTGAAAGATATTGCCGCCAGTGATTATGATGAGAAAACCCGAGTGAAGGATCTGGTTGCGCGCTTCTTGCCTGTGGTAACCGCGGCCATGCATGCCCCAGTGCCACCTCAGCCGCCACGCATGGCGGAAACAGCGGCTTAGATGCTGGATATCTCTCTTGCACGGCAAAGCTTGCAACGCCTTGATGCCCAGGGCCAAGTCATCTGGTCCTGCGCCGTGTCCAGTGGTTTTGCTGGTGCCGGTGAGCAGCAGGGCAGTGGGCAAACCCCGCGTGGCTGGCACCGGATTCGTGCCTGTATCGGTGCTGGCTTAGATCCGCGCGCTGTGCTGGTGGGGCGTCGCCCGACTGGAGAGATCTGGACGCCAGAATTGAGCCTAGCGCATCCAGAGCGTGACTGGATACTGGGTCGGATTCTCTGGCTGTGTGGAGAGGAAGTGGGTGTGAATCGTGGCGGGCAGGTGGATACGCAAAGAAGGTATATCTATCTTCATGGCACGCCCGATGATCAACCTCTGGGCGTGCCCTTATCACATGGTTGTCTCCGTCTCCATCCTGATGCCATGGTGGCACTTTTTGATCAGGTGGAGAGCGGAGAACGGGTGCTGATCCGCGAGGATTAAATCCGCGTTAACCAGCCGTGACGATCTTCTGCTTCGCCCCACTGAATCGCATTCAGTGTTTGGCGTAGCTTGGCGGTGATCGGTCCTGGCTGGCCGCTGCCGACAGCATATTCCTGACCGTGATGAATCAGCGTGCCAACCGACGTCAGCACGGCGGCTGTGCCGGATAAGGCCGCTTCACATTCAGGCTTGGCCGCTCTTTCCAGCAGCTCATCGACTGTCAACTGACGTTCAGAAACACGCATCCCAAGATCACGCGCGAGGGTGAGAATCGAATCGCGCGTAATACCATGCAGGAAGCTCTCATCCAGCGCCTTGGTGATGATTTCATCGCCATCAATCAGCAGGAAGTTGGCCGCGCCGGTTTCTTGCACATCGCCATTGGGGCAAAAGAGCACCTGATCCGCCTGCTGCTCGGCGCGCGCTTGGGTGATCGGACGCAGTGCGCTGGCATAGTTGCCACCACTTTTGATCATGCCCATATGCGGTGCACAACGCATGCCTTGATCTTCGAGTAACAAGCGCAGTGCAGTGGCCCCGCCTGCAAAATAATCGCCAACAGGTGAGACGAGAATATAGAGGCAGGATTGGGTAGAAGGCGCGGCGGCCTTGCCGATCGCTGGCTCTGTACCAATATGCGTAGGACGAATATAGAGTGAGCCAGGGGGGGCAGGCACTTCATCGGCAAAGCGCGCCACAGTGTCACGAATCATCTGACCTACCTGCGCTTCGTCGATTTCTGGTAAGGCCAGTAAACGACTGCTTTGCGCGAGGCGAGCAATATTGCGATCCATGCGGAACACATGGACAGAGCCATCTTGGTGACGAAAGGCTTTTAGCCCCTCGAAGCAGGTGCTGGAGTAGTGTAATACATGTGCACCGGGGTGGAGGACGAGCTGGTCGCTCGGCACCATGGCTGCGGGGCCCCATTCTTGACCATTAAAATCAACTCTTGCCATTTCTGGCATAAAAACAGTACCAAATGCAGTAGCCATTCTTATTTTCCTTATATCACAGCTTAAAGCGCCCTTGTGAGGCGGGGGTATTAGATACCGAGATCGTTCATCAAATCATCATGGGCATCGTCGCTAGAAGAGGCTTGAGATGATGGCTGACGATCTCGGTGGTTTTCCTCAAGAATATCATCTGGGTTTTCAAGCTCTGAATCTTCAAAATCATGGAGTTTGATAAATTCAGTTTTATCCATAGATAACTCGAGATAGAAGATATTATGGTTTTCAGTGCTGAAAGTCACTCGGCGTGATTGAGGCTGATCTAGCGTGGTGTTGACTGAGATTTGCACCTGCTTATTGATGGCCATCATCTTGGGCTGGCTTTGGGTGATGGATGTCCGTAACTGCAGGCGTACTTTATTGGTAAAATCACCGACGATCTGGTTCATGATTTCACCCATCACATTACCGACTTCATCTGCGGTATGAAACTGGGCCAGCTCGCTTTCCGGCATACCCATGCTGAGCAGGTATTTGCGATAAATTTCCATCGCGGATTCAGCGGTAAAGTTGATGATGACCAAGCCAGAAAAACCACCATCAAACAAAACAAAACAGCCGATATCTGGGCGTAGGCAGGTTTTATTGATCTTTTGCACCATGGGTGAATAGGTCACCTGTTCGTTTCCAGCGTTATTCAATACCTGAGTGACTGAGTGGCACAAAATCAGCAGGACTTCTTCAGTGGTGATCGCGCGTGAGCGGCGTGCAGTTGCCAGTTGTTGGTTCACGGTGGGCCTCATAGATCTTGTCGTGTATCGGTGATAAAGAAAAAGGCCGAGCGTCAAGGCCTTTTGTGTTGCTTTATCTTACTCAGTTTTATCTTGGAATTCACATAAATCTTCGATCAGGCAAGAGCCGCAGCGGGGTTTGCGCGCAAGGCAGGTATAGCGGCCATGCAGAATCAGCCAATGGTGGATATCTTGCTTAAATTCACGCGGGACATGACGCAACAGCCGCTGCTCAACCTGATCGACATTTTTACCCGGCGCGATGCCCGTGCGGTTACTAACGCGAAAAATATGCGTATCCACGGCAATCGTGGGCTGACCAAAGGCGGTGTTCAGCACCACATTGGCTGTTTTGCGGCCCACGCCGGGCAAGGCTTCAAGCGCACGACGGGTTTTGGGCACCTCGCCTTGGTGTTGATCCAGCAAAATGCGGCAGGTTTTGAGCAGATTCTCGGCCTTGGTGTTATACAGGCCGATGGTTTTAATCTGCTCCTTCAGCCCCTCTAAACCAAGATCTAACAGGGCTTGGGGGGTATTGGCCAGCACAAAGAGCTTGGCTGTGGCCTTGTTGACGCTCACATCAGTTGCCTGCGCAGAAAGAAGGACCGCTGTCAGCAACTCAAAAGGTGTGGTCCAGTTGAGCTCGGTAGTGGGATGTGGGTTGGCTTCTCTGAGCCGACTAAAAATCTGATGGCGCTTTTGAGCATTCATACGACGGTATCCCGATCACTGGCTAAAATCGATTGAGTCGAAGTGCGTGCTTTGCGGCGCAAATCGATGCCGTTTTTGGCGGCAATCAATAAACCCATGCCAAAAAAAGCACCGGGTGGGAGCAGGAAAATCAGCACCTGAAAGTCTGTCCAGAAGGTGAGCTGCCAGTCAGCAGCCCAAGATCCAAGAAGTAAATCCATGCCGCTGAACAGCGTGCCTTGTCCCAAGAGTTCACGCAGGCCACCCAAAAGCAGTAAGACCGCAGCAAAGCCTAGACCCACCATCAGGCCATCAAATAGGGCTGCCCAAGGGGTGTTCTTGCTCGCAAAGGCTTCCGCTCGCCCTAAGATCATGCAGTTGGTGACAATCAGCGGAATGAATATCCCCAGAATCTGATACAGCTCATAGGTGAAGGCTTGCATCAGCAGTTCGGCGCAGGTCACGAAAGACGCAATAATCATGACAAAAGCGGGTAGGCGCACACTGGCAGGAATCTGGTGGCGTAACAGAGAAATCACCAAATTGGAGCCGAGCAGAACCAGTAGGGTCGCCAGTCCTAGGCCCAGTGCGTTGACCAGGCTATTGGTGACAGCGAGTAGCGGACAGAGGCCAAGCAGTTGCACTAAAGCTGGGTTGTTCTTCCACAAGCCCTCTTGTGCGATTTTACTGTAGTGCGTCATGGTGATGTCTCCTGATCGCGCCGTTCAGCTTCGGCCTGCCAGTTGGCTAAGGCTGAATCGAGCAGAGCTTGGTGCTGTTCTTGCCAGATCAAGGCACGATGCACGGCGCGGACAACCGCGCGCGGGGTGATGGTGGCACCGGTAAACTGATCGAACTCGCCACCATCACGCTGCACGGCCCAGCCCGAGGTATTGCTCAGGCTGCGTCCATTAAAGCTTAAGATCCAATCTGATTTTTGCCTTTCGATTTTATCCCCTAAGCCTGGGGTTTCTTGGTGCTCCAACACACGCACGCCCAGCACTTCACCCTGGGTATTGAGGGCGAGCAGCAGGTGGATCTGGCCGCTATAACCATCGCGGGCGATGATGGGCAGGATCAGCGCGCCTTGTTCGAGTGCAGGTGAGTCTGAGGCGAGGGCAATATAGGCTTGAAAGGTCTGCTGCTGGCCGAGTGCGGGTGCCGCAGGGAGTTCGAGCGGATGGTGAAGATCGATTTGATAGGCTCTACCAGTGGGAAGAAGTGTATACATCATCCGCGCAGCGGCCTGAGCACGGTTATCACTGATGCGGTCCGTCGTCAGTAGATAGGTGCTGGCGACTAACCCCGCCGTAGCCAGCGCAAAAAGCAGCAGGCTGATACTGCTTTGCCAGAGGCTGCGGCCAAGTTGCGGTGGAGAATGGCTCATTTTTTAGGCTCCTGGTGTCTCATGCCGCGTACGGCCTTATCTTGTCCATAGATCCGTGGGCGTGTGAAATAATCCAGCGCTGGTGCGGCTGCATTCATCAACAAGACCGAGAAGGCGACGCCATCAGGGTAGCTGCCCCAGGTGCGAATACTGATCACCAAAAGGCCCACGCCAATCGCAAAGTAAACCTTGCCGCGCAGACTGGTGGCACCGCTGACTGGATCGGTCAGAATGAAAAAGCCAGCAAAGACCACAGAGCCAGCTGCAAAGTGGAGCCAAGGCGGGGCTTGGTGGCTGGTATCCCATCCCCACACCAGCGCTCCGGCAAGAAAAATGGTGGCAAAAAAAGCCACGGGTGTGTGCCAGGGAATGAGTCGACGCCAGAGCAAATAGCCACCCCCGAGGCACCAAGCACCGGCTACCCAAGCCCAGGCATGGAGCATCTCTGGCAAAAGCTGCCCGCTGGCCCAGAATTCATCGGCCATCAACAGGCCCTTGTTCCGCCACGCATCCAGAGCTGTGGCCCCTGTCCAGCCGTCCAAGTGCGCGACAGAGCGCCAACCCTCGATGGAATCCAGCGTCAAGGGCAGCGGCCATTGGCTCATCGGTAACGGAAAGCTAACCAGCAGCAGTGCATAGGCGGCCATGGCCGGATTAAAGGGGTTCTGGCCTAGACCACCAAAGAGCTGTTTGGCGCAGAGGATGGCAAAAAAACCACCGCTGATTGGAATCCACCAAGGTGCCGTGGCGGGTAAGCAAATCCCCAGCAGCAAGCCGGTGAGTAGGGCTGAGCCATCATGCAGGCAGCGCCAAGAACGCTGACGCCAGTAAAGAACCAGCGCTTCAGCCGCGACACAGCTCAAGCAGGCAAGCAGGATGTTGATCAGCACACCTGGCCCGAAGAAAAAGCTCAATGCGGCAATGCCAGGAAGGCAGGCGAGCATCACTTGGCGCATCACCTGTGCTGTCGTCAGGCTATGCAGAGTGTGGGGAGAGGCAAGTTGCATCCAGCGCATCAGGGAGTCTCACTTGTGGTTGTCTCGGCTTCAGCCAGCTGAGCAGCGGCTTTGGCGGCCTGGGCTTCTGCGGCGGCGACGTGTGCTTCTTGTTCTGCCAATTGCTCAGCGGGTGTATGGCTATCCGCTTCTAGATTCTGCAGGGTTTTACGTGCTTTTTTCAGTGCGACTTGCGCTGCCGCTTGGGCGATTTTTAACTGCTTGAGGCGTTTTTCATCCAGTGGCGCTACTGAGGTTACTGCGTTGGCAGCCGCTTGAGGCAGGGTCGTCGACGTCGCGCTTGTTTTTTCTTTGACGGCTGCTGCGGCCTCGCTGGGTGGTGTCGAGACAGCGGTCGTGGTGGTTGGCGTGACGGCCTTGACGGCTGGCTCGGCTTGATTGGCCTGCTGTACAGCCTGCGCGGCTGCGGCACGGGCTTGGCGCTTGGCTTCTTTTTCAGCGGCATCGCGTTCTAAACGAGCTTGGCGTGCCTCAAAGCGCTGTTTGGCCTGTTCAGCTTTCAATGCGTCTTGATCACGCTGCGCCAGCTCAGCCTTGGCATGGCGATAGTAGTCGACCAAGGGGATTTCACTTGGGCAGACCCAAGCGCAAGCCGCGCATTCGATACAGGCTTGGAGCTGCTGGGCGCGCAGCTGCTCCCAATCCTGCCCCTTGGCATAGAAATACAGCTGCTGTGGCAGAAGCTGAGCCGGACAGACCTCTTCGCAGCGGCTACAACGAATGCAGGGCAGTTCTGGCCCTGGTAGCGGTAATTCTTGCACTGAAGGCAGCAAAAGGCAGTTACAAGCCTGTGTGATGGGGAGCGCGCTGCTGGCGAGGGTGCGCCCCATCATCGGTCCGCCCATAATCAGGCGTGGCACAGCGCTGGGTTGATAGCCGGCCAAGTCCAAAAGATGCTGCATCGGCGTCCCCAGACGAACCAGATAATTGCCGGGATGGGCAACCTGTGTCCCTGTGACAGTGACCAGTCGCTCGATCAGCGGTTGATCGCGTATCACCGCATCGGCAAGGGCCACCAGAGTGCCGACATTGTGGCAGAGTAGCCCGAGATCCAGAGGTCGGCCTCGATCAGGGACTTCCTTGCCAGTCAGAAGTTGAATGAGCTGCTTTTCACCGCCAGAAGGATAGAGGGTGGGCAGGACCACCAGCTGGGTTTTGGCGGCAAGGGCCTGCCAGTCTTCTGTTTGCAGGGCGGCTTCCAGTGCTGCGATGGCCGCTGGCTTGTTGTCTTCAATGCCGATCATCAGCTGCTCAGGTTGCAGTAGATGATTGAGGATCGCCATGCCCTCCAGTAGCGCTGTTGGGCGGGCCCGCATCAGGGCATCATCGGCGGTAATATAGGGTTCGCACTCGGCGGCATTGATGATCAGCGTACGCAGCCCCTTTTGTTGCGCGCCTTGAATTTTGAGCGCACTGGGGAAGGCCGCGCCGCCAAGGCCACTCAGTCCGCCTTGCGAGATCCGTCGCCACAATTCAGCCGGATCGGCTGCTTGCCAGTCAGTCAGGGGCTGGCTGGGGCAGGCTTGATCCTGCCCATCACTGCGCAGCACGATACAAGGAAGAGGCCACGCGCTGCCAGCAACAGGGCGAGCTTCTATCGCGATGACTTCTCCGCTGAGGCTGGCATGCACCCAGGGAATATCCAGCTGGTCACAGGAGGCGATGACTTGATTGCGCTGGACGTGATCGCCGAGAGCAACGCAGGGTGTTGCAAGGCGATCAGGGCGTCTGCCCAGCGGCAGAATGACTTCTGCTGCCAGCGGGGCAGAGCGTAGGGGTGACTCGGCGGAGATGGCCTTGTGTTCAGCGGGATGGATGCCGCCATGAAAGCGGCTGACAGGCTGACGGCGCACGGAAAGACTCATGGCTGGCTCCCTAAGGGCGAGAGATCGGTGGCAATCAGTCGCGCTTGCTGGCTCGTCCAAGGGCCAGCAGGGCGCGGATAGCGAGGCGGCGTGATATCCAGCATATCAATGCAATCAACGGGACAGGGCGCAACGCAGAGGTCGCAGCCAGTGCACTCATCAGCAATGACGGTATGCATCTGTTTGGCAGCCCCTAAGATAGCGTCAACTGGGCAGGCCTGAATACACTTGGTGCAACCAATGCATTCTTCTTCGCGAATCCACGCCACCTTTTTGCCGCCGAGTTCTGCGGTGGTTTCTGCCAGCGGCAGCGGATCACGGCCAAGCAGGTCGGCCAGATTGAGCATGGTTTCTTCACCGCCTGGAGGGCATTTATTGATGGCCTCGCCCTGCGCAATGGCCGCGGCATAGGGTTTGCAGCCTGGATAGCCACACTGACCGCATTGCGTCTGAGGCAGTAGTTGGTCTATTTTTTCAGCTAGAGGATCGCCTTCAATAAAAAAGCGTACTTGGGCATAGCCGAGCAGCAGCCCAATCAGGAGAGCCAGCAAGCCCAGCACAAGGAGCGCGGCGAGCAGTGGATGTAAGGTGAAAGAAGCAAATGGCATATTCAGCGTTTCTATCGGCAAAGTAAGAGCATGAAATAAGGCAAAGGCTGGGCTAGAGCTGAATCATGCCGGTCAAGCCCATAAACGCAAGGGACATCATTCCCGCCGTGATCATAGCGACGGCTGCACCTTGAAACGGCAAGGGAACATCAGCCAGAGCAATGCGCTCTCTCAGAGCAGCAAACATCACTAGCACCAATGCAAAACCAAGACCGGCACCGAGGCCATAAATGACCGACTGAACAAAGTTGAGTTCTTGAGTGACGGCAAGTAAAGCGACACCAAGCACGGCGCAGTTGGTGGTGATCAGTGGCAAAAAGATGCCCAGTGTTTGATGCAAAACGGGTGAAGTCTTTTGGATCAGCAGTTCAGTAAACTGCACCACGGCCGCAATCATGATGATAAAGCTAATGGTGCGCAGATATTCAAGCCCGAAAGGCAGTAGAAGGCCGTGATAGACCAGATGGCTGAGGGCCGAAGCGAGCGTTAAGACGAAGGTGGTCGCTAAGGCCATGCCTAAAGCAGACTCCAGTTTATTGGAGACACCCATAAAGGGGCAGAGACCTAAAAACTGGACAAGTACAAAGTTATTGACTAGCACTGTACTGATTAAAAGTAAAAAGTATTCAGTCATGCTGAAACCCGAAATCGAAAAAAGAAGAACAGCGAGTCTAATGGATGCAGAGCGCGAAGAAGACGAGGCAAGGTGCCGCACTAGGGCGCTGCTTACCTTGTCAGCCGGCCTTAAAAAGTCCAAGCTGTCATCGATTATACTCTTTTCTGTGGGGCTTGTGGATGAGAGCAGAAGATGAAGTCGATAACACCAGCTGATAGCATTGAATGCTGTTGCATTTCAGTAGGCTACCAGCGTAGCTAGTCCTAAAGGCTAACTGGGTTGTTGTTATGAAATCGTTATACTGAATGATCAGTAGAATCGCTAGGGATGCGTCATTGGCTAGAAGTTAAGTCGTTGAGCGTCAATGTGTCTTCACCAGATAAAGATGAAAAACATGTTGCTAAGAAACTTAAAAATCAATCACCGCATTTGGATTATCAACCTGCTCGCTGTCATCGGTATGCTGGTTATACTGACGGTCGCGATGAATCGCCAATACGCTGACATGGAGTCGATGAAGACCCAAGAACTCAATAATATTCTCGATACGGCTGAGGGCATTATTGCGTCCTATCAGCAGCAGGTGCAGCGCGGTGAGCTGTCCTTGCGCGAAGCTCAGCGCCGAGCTTCGGTAGCGTTGGGTGCCATGATCTTTGGTCCAGAAGATGATTATATTTGGGTGCTGGATCGTCAGGGCATCATGCTGGTGCACCCCAGTGACCGACTGCGTGGCAATCCTTCTTTTGGTATTCAAGATCCAACGGGCGCGTATTTCGTCCGAGCCTTGGCCGACGGTGCTGTACAGCAGGGTAGCTCTGTGGTGCCTTACTTATGGAATCGCCCTGGCAATGACGATTTAATTCCTAAGCTCTCCGTTGCGCGTCACAACACTCAATGGGACTGGATTTTGATCACGGGTGTTTATATCGATGATCTGGATCAGATGTTCCGTAATAGTTTGATCACCTTGCTGGGTATTGCGTTGGCCGTTCTGGTGGTGATGCTGATTTTTGCCACCTTGATTGCGCGTTCAATCATCCGTCCAATCAGCCAAACAGCGGAGGCACTCAGAGACATCAGCTCTGGTGATGGTGATCTCACCGTGCGTTTGAATACTGATGGACGCGATGAAGTCTCTGCCATGACGACGCATTTCAATACCTTTGTGCAAAAGATCGAAGATCTGGTAACCGAAATTAAAGAAGCGGTGGGGGCGATCACCCTAGCCTCGCAAGAAATTGCTGTCGGTAATACCGATCTTTCGCAGCGCACAGAAGAGCAGGCTTCCAGTCTTGAAGAAACCGCATCGAGTCTCGAAGAACTGACTTCGACCGTACGCCAGAATGCCGATAATGCGCGCCAAGCGAACCAGCTGTCTCAAGATGCCAGTCAGGTCGCCACCCAAGGTGGTGAGGGTGCACGCAAGGTGGTGACGATCATGGAGCAGATCAGCGCCAGCTCGGACAAGATTGCGGATATCACCACGATGATTGATAGCATTGCCTTTCAGACCAATATTCTGGCGCTGAATGCCGCTGTCGAGGCCGCGCGTGCCGGAGAGCAAGGGCGAGGTTTTGCTGTAGTCGCTGGTGAAGTGCGCGTTTTGGCGCAGCGTTCTGCGGCAGCAGCGAAAGAAATTAAAGAATTAATTACCGACTCGGTTGAAACAGTACGCCATGGTCGTGACCAAGTCCGCTTAACGGGTGAAACGATTGAGAAGATCGTCTCTTCTGTGAAGCGAGTGACCGATTTGATGGGTGAAATCTCGGCTGCTTCAGATGAGCAAAGCCAAGGGATTGAGCAGGTCAATCAGGCTGTTATTCAGATGGATGATGTGACCCAGCAAAACGCTGCGCTGGTTGAAGAAGCAGCCGCTGCTGCTGAGTCCTTGGAAGAGCAGTCTCAGTCGCTCAGCGATGCCGTAGCGATGTTTAAAATCAGTCGTGATGTCAACATCCAAACCAAGACGGCTGCACGTCGTGTACCTGCTGTGGCCGCGACATCTCATCGTGCCACAAGAAGCGGCTCTGCTGTGGCATCGCGTCCTTCAGCCGCACCGGCCCGTCCGAAAAAAGTCCCTCCGCCCCCAGCACGGCAGGATCAGGATGAGTGGGAGGAGTTTTAGCGGCTAAGTCCTCTGTTTTTGTGTGACTTTTGACTCTAGTGCCCATTTTTTTGCTATAGTGCGGCATTTTGTTCGACCTAGGTCGTAGAGAGTCAATCAGCCCACAGCAAACAGAGGACAGTATGACGCGTTTAACTTATCAAAAAGTGGCACCGCCTTCTTGGCGTTGGTCTTTGAGTCTGCGACAGCGCTTAATGTTAGGTTTGCTGCTGTTGTTGCTGACGACTTCAGGTGGTTTGGGCTGGATGGCCACACAAAGAGCCACCCATGCGCTGACAGAGCAGGTTGAGCAGACCTTACCTTTGATGGCTCAAGAGGCGGCTCGGTTGGTTTCAAGTCGGATAGAGACCCAGCTTGGGCGTTTAAGCGAGCTGGCCCGCCGTGAGATGCTGATCGAGGCAGGCAGTGCTGGCAAGATGGCTTTTTTGGAGGCCAGCTCAGCGCGTCTAGGCTATCTGGGTATGGGCTGGGTGGATCAGCAGGGTGTGGCCCACTACCCAGATGGCACCACAGCCGATTTGGCGCAGCGAGATTACATTCAGCGGGCTTTTGCTGGTGAGGCTAATATTTCAGAGGTGCTGATTAGCCGTGTGATCAATCGTCCTGTGATCATGCTGGCCGCACCGATTGAACACCAAGGTCAAGTGGTAGCTGTATTGATTGCTCGGATGGATGCCACCCTGCTGAGTGATATTACGGATGATTTGGGCTTGGGTGAACAGGGTTCGGCTTTTATGTTGAACCAGCGTGGTGAATTGATTGCCTCACCGGATCAAGAGCGTGTGATGGCTCAAGAGCGCCCGATAGAGCATTTGGCTGCAACAGATACGCTGAATCGTGAGGCTTATCGTCGTTTATTGACTGAAGATCAGCTGGTCGTGCAGATGACTGGCCAAGCAGGACGTCAATGGGTAGGAGCAGTGCGTCTGCCGGAGCGAGGTTGGGTGTTGGCGGTGGTCGCTCAGGAAGAGGAAGTGCTTGCCGGCCTAGCAGCACTGAGATGGGCGCTGTTACTGACAACTTTGGTCTTTACGCTTGCTGGTGCCGTGTTTGCTTTTTGGTTGAGTTCAGCGATCATTCGGCCAATTCGTCAGGTTGCGCGTACTTTGGAAGAAATCAGTCAAGGTGATGGTGATTTAACGGTCAGGCTGCCGATACAAGGTCAGGATGAGATTACTGAACTCTCACAGCATTTTAATCACTTTGTTGGCAAAATAGAGGCCGTGGTAGCCGATGTGAAAACCTCAGTGGCGGCCATCACCACCGCAGCACAAGAAATCGCAGCAGGCAATGCGGATCTCTCTGAGCGGACAGAAGAGCAGGCTTCAAGCTTAGAGGAAACTGCCTCGAGTCTTGAAGAATTGACTGTGACAGTGAAGCATAATGCCGAACATGCTGGTCAAGCCAAGCAATTAGCGATGCAAGCGCATCAGAATGCGGTGAAGGGCGGTGAGCAGTCACAGCAGGCGATCCAGATGATGGAAGCGATTAGCCGCTCATCTCATAAGATTGCGGATATCACCAGCTTGATTGATAGCATCGCGTTTCAAACCAACATTCTTGCGCTCAACGCCGCTGTAGAAGCGGCGCGTGCGGGTGAGCAAGGTCGTGGTTTTGCTGTTGTGGCAGCCGAAGTTCGCGCTTTAGCCCAGCGTTCGGCTGCGGCCACCAAAGACATCAAGCAGCTGATTGATGCTTCTGTCGCTCAGGTCGAGCAGGGACGGAGTTTGGTCGATGCCACTGGCACAACCATCACCGCCACGCTAGGCTCGGTAAAGCAGGTGAGCCATATTATGTCGGAAATTTCGGCGGCCTCGGTGGAACAGAGCCAAGGTATAGAGCAGGTGAACCAAGCTGTATTGCAGATGGATAATGTCACGCAGCAAAACGCAGCTTTGGTTGAAGAGGCGGCGGCTGCAGCTGAATCTTTGGAGGAGCAAGCCATCGCCTTGCGTGAAGCCGTGGCCAGTTTCACCGTTTCAGCTGTTCAGCTAGAGAATTGAATCGTCAGTATTTGCAGTCTTCGGTGAGATAGGGGATGATTTCGCCGCAATAAAAATCTTTGGAGATCATTTGGTTATGGCAAAAACGATACTCACAGTTGACGACTCAGCATCCATTCGTCAAATGGTGTCTTTTACTTTAAAGGGCGCGGGCTACACTGTGGTGGAAGCCGTGGATGGCAAGCAGGGTTTAGATAAGGCTAAGGCCGGTCGTTTTGATCTGGTTTTGACCGATCAAAATATGCCCAATATGGATGGTTTAACCTTAATCAAAAATTTGCGCACTTTGCCAGCCTATAGCCGCACACCGATTCTGGTGCTGACAACTGAGGCGGGTGATGCAATGAAGCAGCAAGGTCGTGCAGCCGGTGCAACCGGTTGGTTGGTGAAGCCCTTTGATCCGCAAAAGTTGATCGATGTTGTTAAAAAAGTGATCGGCTAAGGCTGATTTCTCCCCTAAATCAACGAGGTTGAACGGATGAGTGTCGATCTAAGCCAGTTTCACCAAGTCTTCATGGATGAGGCCTATGAACACTTGGCGACGATGGAGCAGCTCCTGCTTGCATTGGATTTAAGTGCGCCAAGCCTAGATGATTTGAATGCCATTTTTCGTGCTGCGCATTCGATCAAAGGTGGTGCAGGGACCTTTGGTTTTACGGATATTGCTGATCTGACCCATGCGTTAGAAACTTTGCTCGATCGCTTGCGTAAAGAAGAGCTGGATCCGACTGAGCAGATGATCGACGCCTTCCTCAGCTGCTGTGATTTATTGGGCTCTTTGCTTGATGCCCACCAACAAGGGACCGAGTTTGAATCCGCCCCGCGCGAAGAGATGAAAGCACGCCTGATTGCGCTGGCAGCAGGCGAATCTGCATCCTCTGAACCTCTTGCTGAGTCATCCGCGACGCCTCAAGTCTCTGCCTCTATCTGGCAGCTGCGCTTAAAGCCTCAACAGGATATTTTTGCGCAAGGGGCCTCCTGGGATGCCTTGAATGAAGATTTAGCTAGTCTTGGTCAGCTTGAACTGCTCGAGCCGCTCAAAGAAGGCTGTGCAGCATGGCGGCTCACGACGCAGCAAGATCGTGCCGCGATTGAAGAAGTGTTTAGCTATGTGTGTCAGGCGCAGGAGATTCAGATCCTGCCTGAAGTCATCGAAGACGAGAGCTTTGGTTTCTTTGCTCCACTTGATGATGACGCTGCTGGTCCAGCAGAAGAAGACGGTTTTGGCTTTTTTGTTGATGAGGCGGAACTCCCCGCGCAGCAAAGCGCACAAGAAGATGAGCAAGGCTTTGGGTTTTTTGTTGATCAAGCTGATTTGCCAGCACAACAAGCGGCCCAGGAAGAGGCGCAGGGTTTCGGCTTTTTTGTGGATGAGCAGAGCTTGCCCGTGGCCTCATCGGATACATCCTCTGCACCCGTGACCGCTTCCACTCAGCCGGTAGTTCCACCTGCGCCGAAAAAGAAAACACCGCCAGCCAAAGCCGCACCGGTCGAAACCTCGATTCGCGTTGGGGTTGAAAAGGTGGATCAGCTGATTAACCTAGTGGGTGAGCTGGTGATTACGCGCTCGATGCTGGCCCAATCTGCCTCTGCGCTTGATCCCATCGAATATGAAGCCATCCATAATGGTCTCACCAACTTAGAGCGTAATTCGCGTGATCTACAAGAAGCGGTGATGTCGATCCGCATGCTGCCTATTAACTTTGTTTTTGGGCGTTTTCCGCGCGTGGTCCGTGATCTCGCCCATAAAATGGAGAAGAAGGTCGCGCTGAAAATGATCGGGGAAGAAACCGAGCTGGATAAAGGCTTAATTGAAAAGCTCTCGGATCCTTTGACCCATTTGGTGCGTAACTCGATTGATCATGGTATCGAAACGCCTGAAGCCCGCTTAGCAGCAGGTAAGCCTGAGCAGGGAACGATCACACTCAGCGCCAGCCATCAGGGCGGCAGTATTTTGGTTGAGGTCATCGATGATGGTGCTGGCCTCAATCGTGAAAAGCTACTGCAAAAAGCCCAAGAAAAAGGCATCCCGCTGAGCGAAAACCCCACTGATAAAGAAGTCTGGCAGCTGATTTTTGCTGCTGGTTTTTCTACGGCCAAGGAAGTAACGGATGTGTCAGGGCGCGGCGTGGGCATGGATGTCGTCATGCGCAATATCACCGAAATGAAAGGCCAGATAGAAATTGATTCCGAGCCAGGTGTTGGGACGCGCCTTGGGCTGCGCTTGCCACTGACTTTGGCGATTCTGGATGGGATGTCGCTGCGTGTTGGTGAAGAGGTCTTTATTCTGCCTCTGACCAGAATCATCGAATCCCTGCAGCCGACATCAAGTCAGCTCAAGAGTGTTTCAGGCAAGGGCCGTGTTGTCCATATTCGTGGTGAGTACTTACCGCTGGTGCCGCTGTATCAAGTCTTTAGTTTGGAATCTCGTGTGACGCGTCCAGAAGAAGGCATTCTGGTGGTGGTTGAAAGTGCTGAAGGTAAACTGGCTCTTTTTGTGGATGAACTGATTGCGCAGCAGCAGGTGGTGATCAAAAGCCTGGAGGCCCACTATCGTAAGGTCCAAGGGATCTCGGGGGCCACGATTATGGGTGATGGGCGTGTGGCGTTGATTATCGATATAGAGCAACTCGCACGGATGAACCGTCCGTTGATGCAGGCACAAGCTAGTTTGGGGTGACGTATGAGTGAAGCAATGGAAGAACAGGATTTTATCGCCAGTGGGCAACAAGAGTTTCTCACCTTCACGCTTGGTGAAGAAGAATATGCCATTGATATTCTCAAGGTGCAGGAAATTCGCGGCTATGATGGTGTGACCCGTATTGCGAATACACCCGACTATATCAAGGGGGTGATCAATATGCGTGGCGTCATCGTACCTGTGGTCGATATGCGTTTGAAGTTTCATGTTGGCGAGGCAACTTACAATCAGTTTACCGTGATGATTATCCTGAATCTGGGTGCGCGGGTTGTGGGGATGGTGGTCGATGGTGTCTCTGATGTTGTGGCTTTAGATGCTGAGCAGATTCGGCCAGCCCCTGAGTTTGGTGCGGCCTTGGATACTCAGTACATCAAGGGTCTGGTCAGCATGGAGGACCGTATGGTCATCGTGGTGGATATCGAGCGTCTGATGACCAGCCAAGAAATGGGACTGGTGGATGCGGTGGCCTCGGCCTAAACTCAGCTGCATCTGCTGATCAGTTGCCAAGTTGAATAGTGAGATGG
>SKOQ01000016.1 GCA_007119985.1 Marinospirillum sp. | reverse complement strand
CAGATAGCAATCATCCCAGCAATAAAAAAGGTCAGAGGCGTGAGTTCTCCCAGAGCAGGCAGCAGCCAGGCTAGGCTCAGAGAAAGCAGACCACCCACGAAGAGCAGCAGGAGATAATGCAACTTCCACTGCGGAACTTGACGCGCTAACACCAGCGCCGAGGCACTCACCAAACCAAAGAAGAAGCCATTCAATGGATACGGATAGTGTGTAAGCAGCCAAGAAAAGAGGTGCGCAAAAAGCGCCACACTGGTCAGAATACCGCCGAGCAGCGTGAGCAAAAAGAGGGCATCACAGGCTTCAAGCACTTTTTTGAAGCCCTGCTGGCGCCACAGTAGTAGCAAGCGCGGATGGAAGGATCGCAAGGCCTCGATTAAGCGCAGGTAAATGCCGCTAATAAAAGCGATGGTACCACCTGATATACCTGGTACTAGATCCGCTGCGCCCATCAACATACCACGAAGAAAGATCTGAGTTCTTGTCATAAAGAGGGGGCCTGCACAGGACGTGACCCTGAAAGAAGGGGCACAAAATGGACGTTTTCTAAGTGTTGCTCAATCAAGCGTCCTTGTTTTTTATCTAACACACAGAGTTTTTGCTGCTCACGGCCCAAAGGCAGAATCAATCGCCCCCCTTCGGCCAGCTGCTCGGCCAACCGAAAAGGCATCTCTGCCGCTGCGGCGGTGACCAGAATCGCATCATAGGGCGCCTGCTCAGGCAGACCGATCGATCCGTCCGCAAAGGCCACCTTCGCATTATGCAACTCTAGATCTTCTAACCGCTGGCGGGCCTTCAAGAGTAGCGGTTCAATTCTTTCAAGACTCCAAACCTGCTCGACCAAACAGGCTAAAAGCGCACATTGAAAACCCGATCCAGTGCCCACTTCAAGCACTTTGCGGGGCTTGACCTCCAAAAGCAGCTCCGTCATCCGCGCCACGATATAGGGTTGGCTGAGCGTCTGCCCTAATCCGATCGGCAAAGCGGTATCTTCATAAGCACGATGCGCCAAAGCCTCATCCAAGAAGAGATGGCGGGGGAGATGGCTCAGCGCATCCAGCACCCGATAATCACGAATACCGGCTTCACGCAGACGCTGTACCATGCGGTTTCGCGTGCGCTGTGAGGTAAAACCTATGCCCCTTAGCTGGGGGTTGAATTGCAAAAACTCAGCCATTGTTCAACCTGATCAAGATGGGTGTGGCGGGTCATATCAAACTGCAAAGGCGTGACGGAGACATAGCCTTCTGCAATGGCATGAAAATCTGTCCCAGGTCCTCCTTCAGCAGCTTCACCCTGAGGCGCAATCCAATAGCGCGTCTGGCCGCGCGGGTCTTGGGTTGCGATTGGCGGCACACTGGGGTTGCGATGACCCAAACGCGTGGTGCGATAACCCTTGAGTGCAAACAAAGGCACATCTGGAATATTGATATTCAACAGGCTGCGTGCTGGCAGATGCAACAGCTCAGGGTGGGCCAGATATTGGCTCACCAGCTGATGCACGACTGCGGCCGCCGTGGCCCAGTGAGTTTCACCGGCTAATGAAATCGCCAGCGCTGGACGCCCTAAAAAGCGGCCTTCTGTGGCGGCTGCAACCGTCCCAGAATAGAGCACATCATCCCCGAGATTAGCACCATGATTAATACCTGAGATCACCAGATCTGGCTGTACCTGCATCAAACCATGCAAGGCCAGATGCACACAATCTGTAGGCGTGCCATCCACTGACCAATAGCCAGGTTCGACCTCACGCGGCAATAAAGGACGGCTGAGCGTCAGCGAATTACTGGCACCGCTATGATTACGATCCGGCGCGACCACGGTAAAATCAGCCACACCTTGCAAGGCGGTCGCCAGCGTCGCCAGGCCAGTGGCATGAATACCATCATCATTGGAAAGCAGTAGATGCATGTTTACTCCTGATGCAGGTCAGCCGAAGGGCGCAACTGGGCATCTTCAGCTTGGAGAAGTTCTGCCAGTACCGCTGTGGCAAAACTGCCGGAGGGCAAGGCAAAACCCAGTTGGAGTTGATCACCCTCTAGATTAAAACTCGGCTGGCTCAGCGCCACGCGCAAGGGGCGGCGCTCGCTCTTGAGCCCTTGATCGGATAAGAAACGACAGGCGGCTTGGTGCTCTTCTTGCCACTGCGCGAAGTGTGCTGCAGCCATGCCTTGTAAACGGGATTCCCCCGCACCTACCAAGGGGCCAGAACGATCCAGATCGCCTTGATCAAGGCGGGCCTGTAACAAGGCCAGATCCTCTTCCTCGGCGGCAGCAAAATAGCTACGTGAAGCGCGCAGACAAAAAATATCGCCAGCCAGCGCCTGATCCCAGCGCTCAGCACGCAGCTCTTGCGCTAAAAAATCATTAAATAAGGCACTGCGCAAAGCGGAGAGGGCAAAACTTTTTTGCTGTCGCTTGAGCGGACGGCCTTGCATTAACTGCTGCGCCAGATGCAGGTTACGGCCAGCGACACCAAAGCGCTGTGGCCCAAAGTAATTCGGCACACCCTGAATCGATAGTTGCTGCCAGCGCTCGGCTAACCAGATGGCGCGTTGCTGCGGCTCCACCTCGTTGGACAAGGGCGCTAAAGTCAGACGCAGCACAAAGCGATTATAACGATGCGTACCGCGTTTGAGCTTGCGCGGATGGCGCTGACAAGTCAAAACCTGCCAACCTGGGCCAGATAAGGCTGCCGCGTCAGGCGTTGGCTGGCCGGCCAAATGCAAGGAAAACCACTGGCGCGTCAGTGCAGTACGGTCTTTGATTCCAGAATAGCTAACCTGCTTAGGATGAATCTGCGCCAAGCGTGCCAATTGTTCTGCCACATAGGCGGTACTTAAGTTATTTTTCTCGACCCAAACAAAAACCTGCTCGCCCTGCCCCTCTGGCACAAATCCTAGCTCTTCTTCTACGATAAAATCTGTGGCCTGCTGGCGATACAAGGCGGCATAGGGTGAGGCTGGATAAGCGCAAGGCCAAGAGGCTGGAAGATCAAACATCAGCGGTCGGCCGTTCTGTCAGCAACACCACCGCTTGCGCAGCGATACCCTCTTCGCGGCCAGTAAAGCCAAGGCGCTCCGTTGTCGTGGCCTTGATATTCACTTGACTGGGGGCGACTTGAAGATCTTCACTGAGGCAGGTTCGCATTGCGGGCAGGTGCGGTGCCATTTTGGGGGCTTGCGCGATGATGGTCATATCGGCATTGCCCAGCTGATAACCTTGTTGATGCATCTTCTCCACCACTTGACGCAAAAGAAGCCGGCTATCGATTCCCGCAAAAGCTGGGTCGGTATCAGGAAAATGCTGACCAATATCCCCTAAACCCAACGCGCCGAGCAAGGCATCACACAAGGCATGAATCAGCACATCACCATCTGAATGCGCAATAAAGCCGCGATCAAATGGGAGCTTGATGCCACCAAGGGTTAAAAAACTCCCTTCACCGAAAGCATGAACATCAAAGCCCTGACCTATTCGCATGATACGTCCTTTTCCCGATTCAATAAAAATTCGGCCAAGGCCAAATCTTCTGGATGAGTGATTTTAATATTATCGCGCCGCCCCAAAACCAGTTTGGGTTGAATCCCAGCCCACTCGAGCGCCGAGGCTTCATCCGTCAGCGGCACACCGGCCGCCAACGCCTGTTGGAGCGCGCTGCGCAGGGCCTGATAGCGAAACATTTGCGGTGTGAGTGCTTGCCACAAGGCACGACGATCCACTGTTGTCGCCACCTTCTGCCCTGAATCAGCCTGCTTCAAGGTATCCGCAACCGGACAAGCCAAGAGGCCGCCATCAGGCTGGGCTTCTTGGATCAAGCGCACCACATCACACGCCTGAACACAAGGACGAGCGGCATCATGCACCAATACCCAATCCTCGGCTGCGGCATGGGGCTGTAGATAATCTAAAGCAGCCAAAACCGAGTCAGCGCGCTCCGCACCACCCTGCGCTGTCATCAAAACCAGTTCAGGTGCAGCCTGCTTTAGCTCAGCACGACAGGCTGGCCACCAAGGATCATCAGGCTGCACAGCCACCACCAATCGGGCTTGCGGCCATGCCTGATGCAGACGCAGCAGCGTCGTCGTAAGCACACTCTGCCCCGCGAGCTCTAAATACTGCTTCGGCCGATCGGCTTGCATACGCTGACCGATCCCCGCCGCGGGCACGACCCACCAGTAGTTCATTCTTCTTGCTCCTGCGGCCAAACAAACTGGCGCTCAGGGCGACCAATCAGCCAGTAAAAGGTTTCTTGCGGCCCCAGCATACCTAGCTCGGTCCGTGCTCGCTCTTCAAGCGCATCAAAACCATCTTTCAGATCCAGCACTTCGGCATGCAGGCGTTCATTACGCAAACGCAGTTGCTGGTTGTCTGCTTCTTGGCTCTGTACACGATGCGAGAGCTGGTAATACTCGACCAAGCCATTCTCACCCAGCCACAAACGCAACTGGGTGATCAAGACAAGCACGGCAAGAAGATAAATAAGAGGTCGGATCATACTGGCCTGTTGAGACTGGATAGGTAAAGCTAACGCGCTGATTATACGTTTTAATGCTGCTCTTCTCTAGCTAGATGGGGTTTCACAGATTCCATCAAAAAAGCCACCTCGAAAGGTGGCTTAATCTGACAACAGCGCTTTGACATTCAGGTGCAGCCAGAGTTACTGGCCCTTGATCGCCTGACGACCAGCATAGGGCGCACGGCTGCCGAGAATTTCTTCAATCACCAGCAGACGGTTGTACTTGGCCACGCGGTCAGAACGGCACAAGGAACCTGTTTTGATCTGGCCTGCGGCCGTACCCACTGCCAAATCAGCAATGGTCGCATCTTCGGTTTCACCAGAGCGGTGCGAAATCACTGCTGTATAGCCCGCATCCTTGGCCATCTTGATCGCATCCAGCGTCTCAGTCAAAGAGCCAATCTGGTTGAACTTGATCAAAATCGAGTTGGCGATACCTTGATCGATACCCTGCTGCAGAATTTTGGTATTGGTCACAAACAGGTCGTCACCAACCAGCTGAACCTTGGCACCCAGCTTCTCTGTTTGGATCTTCCAGCCAGCCCAGTCTGACTCATCCTGACCGTCCTCAATCGAGACAATCGGGTAGTCTTCGCATAGCTTGGCCAGATAATCACTAAAGCCTTCGGCGTTAAAGACCTGACCTTCACCGGCGAGATCATACTGGCCGTTTTTATAAAACTCAGAAGAAGCACAATCCAGTGCTAGGGTGATCTCATCACCCAGAACATAGCCTGCATCCGCAACGGCCTGCTTAATGACAGCCAAAGCATCCGCATTCGAGGCCAGATTAGGAGCAAAGCCACCTTCATCACCAACCGAAGTGCTTAATCCCTTATCTTTCAACACTTTTTTCAGCGCATGGAAAATCTCAGCACCAGCACGCAGGGCTTCTGCAAAACTCGGCACGGCCACAGGCTGAACCATAAACTCTTGAATATCAACGTTATTATCAGCGTGCTCACCACCGTTGAGGATATTCATCATCGGCACTGGCATAGAATAAACGCCCGCAGTGCCGTTGATCTCCGCGATATGCTCAAACAGCTCTTGGCCCTTAGCCGCCGCTGCAGCCTTCGCTGTCGCCAGAGACACCGCCAGAATCGCATTCGCGCCCAGCTTGGCTTTGTTTTCCGTGCCATCTAGATCGAGCATGATCTGATCAATCTGGCGCTGCTGTGTCGCATCCTGACCGAGCAGTGCATCACGAATCGGGCCTTTCACGTTCGCGACGGCCTTCAACACACCCTTACCGAGATAGCGCTTGGCATCACCATCGCGCAGCTCAAGCGCCTCACGCGAACCTGTCGAAGCACCAGAGGGCGCACAAGCGCTGGCCTGAAAGCCACCTTCGAGCAGGACATCCGCCATAATGGTCGGATTACCACGTGAATCCAGCACTTCGCGCGCTTTAATATCGATGATTTTTGCCATGAGAAGAGATCTCCACAAGTTAAAATGTCGGCTGGGCGCGAGAAGGCACCACCCGCAGGTTAAAAACTCAGCAGCATGACCCTTAGCGGATATCTAAGGGCGGCAGGGATTTGACCAGATCATCCACTGCTTTCATCTGCATTAAAAAGGGTTCAAGTTGGTGCAAGGGGAGCGCAGAAGGACCATCACACTTGGCTTGATCTGGGTCTGGATGGGCTTCTAAAAACAAACCCGCCAAGCCTTGACTCATCCCAGCGCGGCCAAGCTCAGCCACCTGATGACGGCGACCACCACTGGCAGCACCACTGGGATCACGCATTTGCAAAGCATGGGTCACATCAAAGGTCATCGGTGCATTGTGCGTCACCTGCTTCATCACGCCAAAACCGAGCAGATCCACCACCAGATTGTCATAACCAAAGCAGCTGCCACGCTCGCAAATCAACACCTGTTCATTGCCACACTCGGCAAACTTTGTGCGTAGATGCTGTACCTGACCAGGCGACATAAACTGGGGCTTTTTGACATGAATCGGCAGGCCTGTACGCGCCAAAGCCTGAACAAGATCTGTCTGGCGCGCCAAAAAAGCGGGGAGTTGCAAACAGTCGAGCACTTCGGCCGCCGCCGCGACCTGATCAATTTCATGCACATCACTGATCACTGGCACGCCAAAGGTGGTTTTGATTTCTTCAAGCAGGCGCAATCCCGCCTCAAGGCCGGGTCCACGAAAAGAGTGGATTGAAGAACGGTTCGCCTTGTCATAGCTGGCTTTGAAAACATAGGGAATGCCCAGCTTTTGTGTCACCGTGACATACTGCTCGGCAACCTGCAAAGCCAGATCACGCGATTCCAGCACATTCATACCACCGAGCAGCACAAAAGGCCGATCATTGGCCAGACTCAGCTGGCCGATGTGAATAGCGGGCGCGGCGATCATACTGCTCCTGCTTGCTTACGCTGAGCTTTGTGATCTAAAGCCGCTTGCACAAAACCAGTGAACAACGGATGCCCATCACGCGGTGTCGAGGTGAACTCAGGGTGGAACTGGCAAGCCACAAACCAAGGGTGATCAGGCAGTTCAACCATTTCGACCAGCGCCAGATCTTCACTGCGACCAGAGACAATCAGGCCAGCTTTTTCTAGATCGCCAATAAACTGATTATTCACTTCATAGCGGTGACGATGCCGCTCAACAATATGCTCTGCGCCATACACCGCGCGTGCCTGGGTGCCTTGTTGCAGATGGCACACCTGACCACCCAAGCGCATGGTGCCGCCGAGGTCGGAATTGGTATCGCGGGTTTCAATCTTGCCTTCAGGCGAGAGCCATTCAGTAATCAGGCCCACAACCGGATGCTGGGTATCCAGAGTAAATTCAGTTGAGTTGGCATCGGCCCAACCTGCCACATGACGTGCAAACTCAATCACCGCGACCTGCATACCCAAGCAGATGCCCAAATAAGGAATCTTGTTTTCACGCGCATAGCGTGCGGCCAGAATCTTGCCCTCTACGCCCCGCTCGCCAAAGCCGCCGGGGATCAAAATGGCATCTTTATCGGCCAGACGCTCTGTGCCCTTGCGCTCGATTTCTTCTGAATCGATATAGTCGATTTCAACTCGCGTGCGCGTTTTGATGCCGGCATGACTCATGGCCTCAATCAGCGATTTATAGGCATCCAGCAGCTCCATATACTTGCCGACCATCGCAATTTTGACGGTTTTTTGCGGGTTCAGCTTGCCATCGACCACATGCACCCATTCACTGAGATCAGCGGCGGGGCAATCGAGGCCAAACTTTTGCACCACGATATCATCCAAGTTTTGCTCATGCAGCATGCTTGGAATACGATAAATGGTGTCTGCATCAGGCAGCGAAATAACCGCATTTTCATCAACGTTGGTAAACAGCGCGATCTTGCGTCGCTCGTTGGCTTCAATCTCAACATCGGAACGGCAAATCAGAATATCTGGCTGGATACCTATCGAGCGCAGCTCTTTCACTGAGTGCTGGGTGGGTTTGGTCTTGGTCTCACCCGCCGTTTTGATATAGGGCACTAGGGTTAAGTGCATAAACAGGGCGCGCTGCGATCCAACCTTGACCCGCAGCTGGCGAATCGATTCGAGGAAGGGCAGAGATTCAATATCTCCCACCGTACCACCGACTTCAACCAGTGCCACATCATAACCGGCCGCGCCCTCTT
>SKOQ01000101.1 GCA_007119985.1 Marinospirillum sp. | reverse complement strand
GCCAAGGTGATACCGCCCGCTTGGTGTAAGGCACATAAACCCTGTGCACCATCTTGCCCCATACCTGTCAAGATCACACCGATCGCCCGCTGCTGAAACACCTTGGCAGCCGAAAACAAAAGCGCATCACAGCTGGGGCGATAAATATCTTGTTGTTGACGGGGCAGAAGCGCCAAACGTCCCTGCTGGCTGATCACGAGGTGGGATTCAGAAGGAGAAAGATAAACCTGCCCAGCAACTGGCTCTTGCCCCTCTTCAGCAACACTGACCGTCAAGGCGGTATGACCGTTCAGCCACTGCGCCAGCCCTTCCACAAAGCCATCACTCATATGCTGGGCGATCAGAATGGGGGCGGGGAAGTCGATAGGAAGTTGACGCAGGATCAGCGCCAAGGCCTGGGGGCCACCGGTTGAGGAGGCAATGACCACCAAGCGTTTTGCTAGACTAGAGGAAGCCGACATCAACGCTGGAGGTGGAGTGAGCCTCGTCACCTGCGCGGCTTTGGAGCGGGTGCGAGTAATCATCGGAATACCCGCAAAGAGCCGGACCTGACGAATAAATTCCGCCGCTTCTGGCGCGTTCATCTCCGGCTTAGGGATCACTTCGAGCGCACCGAGCTCTAAAGCTTGATAGGCACGCTGAGCATCGCCCTCACTGCTCACCACCAGAATCGGCAGCGCCTTGCTGTGCATTAAGGTCTCTATCGTTTGCAAGCCATCCATCACTGGCATATTCAGATCCAGTGTCAGCAAATCCGGCTGATGGCGACGCACCAGCTCGATCGCCTCAAGACCATCTGCGGCCTCCCCCACAACCTCAATTCCCCCCGCCTGTTCTAAAAGCGCCACCAACAGCTGGCGGGCGAGCGCGGAATCATCCGCGATCACCACACGCAAAGGGCGATTTCTAATCATGCCTCAGGGCTCGCCGATTTCTGACTGGCTTGCTGGGCCTGAAAAGCACTCACCAAGCCTGATAAGGTGTCCGCCATCTGCAGCATCTCTTCACTGATCTCGGTGATATGTCGCACCGATTGTGCGTTATGGGTGCTGGCGGCAGCAATATCGCGCAGAGCGACCACCACCTGGCTGCTGGCCGTCTTCTGCTGACGTGTTGACAGTGAAATCTGTTGCGCGGCGTGGCTGGTTTGCGCCGCTGCCGCCACCAGACCTTCAAGATCCGCCGCTGTTTTCGAGCTGACAAGGCGACCTTGCTGAATCGATAAGGCTCCTTTTTCCGAGGTCATCACCAAACGTTGGATCGCAGCTTGGATTTCCTGGGTACGCTGCTCGATATCGCGCGTCGAATCAGTCACGCTATCCGCTAAGCGACGTATCTCCGCCGCCACAACAGAAAAACGCTTGCCCGATTCACCGGCGCTAGAGGCTTCTAAGGCCGCGTTAAAAGCAATAAGTTTGGTTTGATCCGCCAGCGTGTTGATTAAATCCATGACCTGACTGATTTCTTTCGACTTGGCACCTAAGGCCATGATTTCAGCCAAGCTCTGCTGATTTTCTTCATCGATCACCGCCATGCGCTGCTCTAACTCCTGCATCGCCTGCGCCCCCTCTTGGCTGTTCTGCAGTGTCACATTGGCGACATCGACAACGGATTGCGAGTGATCGGCAATTTGCGTGGAAGAAGTCGACAGTTCTTCCATCGTCGAGGTGATTTCAGCGACAGAGGAAGACATCTCCTCTATCGCAGCCGCCATGGTCTGGCTCATCGCCTGCTGAATATCCTGATGATGATGCACAAGACCCGCTGTATGGGCCAAGCGATGGGCCGATTGCGAGAGTTCGCCCGCACTTTGCATCACTTGGGTCATCACCTGATCAAGACGCGCAAAGAGCTGATTACTCTGCTCTGCTAACTGTCCGATTTCCGCACGATCCTTCACTTGGATTGGCTGCTTTAAATCCAGGCTTTGGGTCATACTGATCAGCTGGCGCTGGAAGGCCATCAAGGGCCCCATCAGGCTATTGGACAAAGGCAGCAGCACCACAAGGCTGATCAAAACCAAACCCAAAGCCAGCAGCAAGGCATCACGCCATTGCTGATGAATGGGGGCAATCAACGCTTCTCGCTCAACTTCGACCACCACAAAGCGTTGTAAATCTGCAAGCCAATAGCTGGCCACAAAAAAAGGCTGCCCATGATCGATCTCTGAACGGGTGATCTCGCGCACTTGAATGGCCTCAGGATTGAGCAGAGCACTCCAATCTGGTTGCTGCGCGACCCAAGGCAGACGGCTCGCTTCATGGCTGATTTCGATTTGCCCATTGGGATGGACTAAGGAGGCCCGGCCCAATCCAGCCAAACGATACTGGCTGATCATCTCCCCCAAAGCACGGGCATCGAGGCTCACACCAGCGACCAGCAGCGGCTGATTAACACGGGTATCTTGAGCTCGGCTGGAATAGTTGACAAACATTCGCAGCCGACCCTCAGCATAATCATTGGTGTCTAGATTGAGCTCGTAGGGCAGCTGGCGCGCGAGATAACGATAGTACCAGCCATCTGAAGCCGCCTCTGGATGAAAAATCCGCTGATGAATTTGATCACCCTGAAAGTAGAAGTAGTGGACTTCTCCGGCTACTGAAGCGGCTAAAAAAGCACCCGAGGCCCCCACTTCGTCTCGGACCTGGCGTAACGCCACTTCGGCATCTGCACGGCCTGCATTAGGAAGACCAGCCTCGATCCAGCGATGCAGGAAGGGATTCTGCGCCAGCCCGCGCGACAGCTGAATACTCGGCGCGAGATCAAGCGAAATTTGCAAACCCAAGTGTTCTAGGCTTTGGGGCAGCTCCTGCTCGAGGAGGTGATCGACTCGGCTTTGAACAAAGTGGCGCGATTGCAAGCTCAGCGCGACCAACAGCATCACGCCTAAGGCAAAAGAAAAAGCCAAGAAAAGACGCCAACGAAGGGGACAGCGAGACCAAAGACGAGCGAGCATAAGCAGAGAATCCACAGCAAGAGGGTTAACTTGAACCTGCGCACAGTTACATTCAGTAACTTTAATGCTCGCGTCGGATGAATGCAAGGAGAGAGTCAGGCTGAGGCTAGAGCCATTTCTCCTGCGCCGTAAAAGAAACCGTTAACCAGACTTCCACACCCCGCTGCTTGAGTCGGTTCCAAATATAATTGCGCAGCTCATCCTGCTCCTTCATCGTCTCAAAAGTCCCTTGAGCGACCAGAAAGTTAATTTCCAAATCATAACGGCGTCCGGTTTTGGCCAAATACCATTCGCTTTCTTGGATTGGATAATTGGCCTCGATTTCCGTGACCAACTCATCGACGCGTTGCTGATAGGAATCTTCTGGTGCTCTAAGCAGCACTTCGGAGATATTGGCGCGCAGCACTCGAATCGGCAACATCACCGCAAAGAGCGAGATCAGGCTGGTGAGCGCAGGATCAATATAGGGCGTCCATTGATCATAACCCTGGCGTTCCAAGAAAGCACCCAGCAAAAAGCCGCATAGAATCCCCAGACTGAGCAAGCCATCGACCAGCCATTCCTGCATATCCACACGCAGAATACTGGAATGACAGCGCTGTGCCAGATAACGCTCAATACCATAGAGACTAAAGCAGAAGAGCGTCATGGCGCTGGTGTAGTAGAGTGCAGACGACATCTCTACCTGATGCCCACCTGCAAAAATGACCGTGACACCTTGGTAAAAGGCAAAACAACAAACACTGAGAATAAACAGTCCATTGACCACATTGACCATCGGCTCTAAATGACCGTAGCCATAATGGAAGCGTTCATCATCAGGGCGCGTCAGTAATGCGGCCACATAGATATTGAGGCCAGTCATCCCCATGCTGAGCAAGGAGAAAATGCCATCCAGCAAGATCGCATTGGATCCCAGATGAATCCCAAAATAAAAGCCAGCCGCCGCAGCGACTAAGGTGCCGGCCAGAGAAAGACGGAGCGCCGTTTGCTCGATACGTGCACGACGATTGCGATGCATAACTACCTAGTGTGCAATGAAATGAAAAAACGAAGTGGCCAAAGCTAGCCCACTCGGCTCAAGCGGGCTAGAGAAAGAGACCAGCGGCTACCAGTGCCCTTGATTTTCCATGCTGAGCCACGGCTCCTGTGGCGCCAATGCCTCTCCTTTTTGCAACAACTCGATCGAGATATGATCCGGTGAGCGCACAAAGGCCATACGCCCATCTCGGGGCGGCCGGTTGATCAGGATGCCAGCCTGCTGCAAGCGAGTACAAGTGGCATAGATATCTTCAACCTCATAGGCCAGATGCCCAAAATGGCGGCTATCAGAGGGCAGACCATCATCCCCATCCCAGTTATAGGTTAACTCCACTGGACACTCTGGCTGACTAGGCGGTGCCATAAACACCAGAGTAAACCGCCCCTGCTCGCTGTCATGACGACGAATTTCTTCTAACCCGAGATGCTGATAAAAGGCCATCGAAGCTTCCAGATCCAGCACTCGCACCATAGTATGTAAATAACGCATTCTCTTCTCCACATCCTGCAATCGATGATTCAGAGACGAGGTGATATGACCCCGTCTCCGTTGGCTGACCCCTCGCTGAGCCTGAAGTTCACAAGTGGCTTAGAAGTTCACCAGCGGCTTAGTAGTGACCCAGCAGCTTCCACCACAGAGCTCCGACCACCACCCAAATCAGCAGGTTAGCGACGCTCATCACAAAGCCCGCTTTCCACCACTCGCCTAAGGTGACATAGCCCGAACCAAAAATCACTGGCGAGGTGCCAGTGGCATAGTGTGTCAGCGTCATCATAATCGATGAAGTGGCCGCCATAATCAGCACAAAGGGCATGGCCGGTGCGCCCAAGCTTAAGCCGACAGTCAAAAACGCTGCCATCATCGCGGTAATGTGGGCGGTGGTACTGGCAAAAAAGTAATGGGTATACAAGAAGACCAGCACCAGTAATACCACCGCACCCGGCCAGCCAATGCCCAAGAGCCCGATCCATTGCTCCATATTGGCCGAAAACCAACTGATCAAACCACTCTCATTCAACTGACCCGCCATCATAATCAGCGCGCCAAACCAAAGCAGCGTATCCCAGGCATTCTTCTCTTTGAGCACATCCTCCCAAGTCAGCACCCCAGTGAGCAGCAAGAGGCTCAAACCAATAAAAGCAGTTGTTGTGGTATGAAAGCTCCAACCAGCGCCCAGCAACAAGGCTGGAAGATCCGCCCACAAGAGCAGCAACACCAAAAAGACCATCAGCATGATGCCTTCATGACGGCTCAAAGGACCCAACTCGCTGAGCTTATCGCGCGCCACCTGCCGGGCATTTGGTGTTTCTTTGATCTCAGGTGGATACAGCTTATAGAGGATATAGGGCATGGCCAGAATCGCCACCATCCCGGGCAACAGCATCGCTAAGGCCCAAGTCAGCCAGCTCAGCTGAATCTCAGCCCCTGTCGCAGAAGCAATCAACTCCACGGTTAAGGGATTCGGGGCTGTGGCCGTGATAAACATCGCCGAAGTGATGGGGTTGCTGTGATAATTCACCAACGCCAAGTATTTGCCGATCCGATTGGACGTCCCCTGCTCAGGGCAAGACTGATAACCCTGCGCAATCGAGCGCATAATCGGATGGATAATGCCGCCACCACGCGCCGTATTACTGGGCGTGACCGGCGCGATAGAAAGCTCTGCCAAAGCTAGGCCATAACCTATGCCTAGCGTTCGCTTGCCGAGAAGTGAAATAAAATAATAGCCAATGCGCGCGCCCAGACCGGTTTTGATCAAGCCGCGTGAAATCATAATCGCGACAGCAATCAACCAAATCAAGGGGTTGGCATAGCTACTGAGTGCAGTATTGATTGCCTGACCTGGGGTATCCCCCGTCACACCTGTTGCGGCCACCAAAGCAATAGCAATCACAGAAATCGCGCCGATCGACATAGCTTTGCCGATGATCGCGATAATCGTTCCAACAAACAACGCCAGCATCAACCAGGCTTGTTCCGTTAACCCTTCGGGCAGAGGTAAAAGTAGCCAAATACCAAGGGTGACCAGCACAGCCATGGCGGTGGGCCAAGGCTTAAAAGCAAGAGAAGACATAAGAGATAAGACCCTGCAAGAGTGATTAAGAGTAGACTTTAGTCTAGCATATCTAGCATGACCTACAGAGATCTCGGCCAATCTATTCAGCCACGCTAGTTGGCTTCTAAGCTGGCTAACCAGGCCTGATAATGCTCTTGCAAATAAAAGGGATCTTGTAAAATGGATCTTGCTGCTGTTGCTGCCACAGGCGCACATTGCTTTCAGCGCGCTGGATCGCCTGATCAGCAGCTTGTTGGTAGAGTGGACGCGGCCACCAAGGCCGTTTGACAAACAGCAAATTGAGTCAAGCGGCAAACTCATCCTGATCACGAGCAATCAACGGGATTTCTCCCTGTGCTACACAGCGTTACATCTCACTGGCAACCTCGGTCTTGACCCCATGAGGGCCACCAATAAGCGCCAAGGAAGCAATTCGCCACAAAAACTGTGGGCATAGCTTTCGGGTCGCCTTGGAGGCCACTCCATTGAAGATGTCTTCAGCGCCCTTCTCTTTTAAATCAATAATCATGATAGAGCGGTAGCACGGCTTCCATGCTACGTCAATTTAGATCATGAGCGAACAGGCTTAACGCCGCAGCACGCGCGGCTTTGGAATCGAGGCGAAGCTGCAATGGCGAAGCTATCGCTGTCATTGGCCTGGTTAGAGGTTGACTGATTACCGTCCATGTTTACCTGCAACCAAAAGGTCATAGCTCCATACGAAATTTGCCGCAGGAAATGCTGTCTCAAATTGCTGCTTTACCTTTGGCATCTCCTGGTCCGGAATTCTATCGTCAGCGACCCCTATTGCAGTCACATTTCTGTATATCGCCAGCTTGGCAAGCAAGCTTTCTATCCCTACGCAACTGTAGCACTTAGCGCCAATTCTTAATGAAGTGACCTCAGTCGGAGCGACAGTATGCTCTGCCCTCGACAAATCATTCTCATCCCAGAGAAAGAGCCTGCCATCACTGAATATTGCCTCTGGATCGATTTTCATAAGCCTCGAGTCTCTAACGAGCCTGTAGAAAGCCTCAGACTCAAAAATGGATCGTTTTCTTAACTAAAAACCCTTAAAACATGAAAGCTCTTAGGTTTTTCTACAGCCTGAACGCCCGCAGCACGCGCGGCTTTGTAGTGGAGGCGAAGCCGCAACGAAAAAGCCGTCGCCGTGCCTGCGATTGTTATGCAAATTCATGCTTGCCACCTATGAAGGACTCAAAGTCCGACCAAGCCATGTACTCCTGCCCAAGCTTTGCAAATTCGAGAAAAAGCTTCCCAAGCCTGTTGAGGGCAGCGGGCTCTGCCTGAATGCAGAACTCAAATGATTTGCGATACGGCAACTCACTATTGTTGCAAAACCTGATTTGGACTGCAGAACCACCTCGGGAGTCGGTGCTGAAAGCCCGAAATCGAAAATAGTATGCGAAACGATCCTCCGGCTTTTCCGATCCAATTTCATGAAGGAAAACATCGCCGCCATGACGAGGAAAATGCTCAAGCCCTTTGCCGATCTCTTTCAATGATTCAGCATTATCGTAATACTCAAAGCGTGAAGATATATCCCCATTCGACACTTCCCATACCAACTGAACGTGGTAAGGCTCTTCATAAGGGATTCTTTCAATTCTTATAAAATTGCCCATAACCTTCTCATGCATAAAGTTTTATTATGTAGCTTACTACCATGGGTCACTTTTGTAGCCTGCTGGAATACCAGTGCTGCCATCTAGTTTTGTTATTGCCCACTTTTCACTCAAATCCTGCTCATACTTTATTTTGTATTCTTTGTTTGGCTTAATAACTAACAGACAGACTTTAAAAGGAAAGCAGCCTTGAAGGCTCTGGAACATATCAGTTAGCTCTGACATGGTTTCGAACTCTAATTCATCATCTGCATCGATATAGTGTGCAGTATCGCCTTTTAAGAATGTCGCCGTAATTCCCGCAGACTCAGAATCTCCATTGAAGCGCAGATAAGCCTCTTCCCACTCGGGGGTTGAAGATGAGATAAAGCCAAAAAACTTACCCGCTATGCTTACTGCAATCTCTGATTGTTTATCCATATCTCTCATTCTGCATAACGCCAAGCTCACGCGAACGAGAGCGACGGCCGGTTTTGTGTAAAATTGAGCGCAGCGAAACACAAAAACGGACTAGCATTCGTGT
>SKOQ01000070.1 GCA_007119985.1 Marinospirillum sp. | reverse complement strand
GAGCAAGGCTGGACAGTCTTGTGGGCAACGCCGCTGCCAGATCAACTCCTGCAATTACATTTTCGTTATATGGCGCAAGAAAAAAGCCGCGCTTCTTTAGTGCTGCTGCAGCGGGCTCTTTTCTCCTTGCCTAAGGAGGAACGCTCCGTCTTTTTGCAGCACCACCAAGCAGGCTTTGCTTATCCTTTGGCGCTACTCGATACCCCACCAACAACTCTCAATCAACGCCAAAACACGCTCCTGGATCAAGGCGATTCTATTCTGCTACTGGCCCCCGATGGGCGCAGCTTCACCGGTTATATGCAGGTGGATGCCCAGCAATGGCTCGAACTGGGGCCTGTAGCTTTGTTTGATACCTATCCTGCCAGCTTGATCATCAGTATGGCCGCCTTGATTGTGACTTTGCTGGCGCTGAGTCTATGGTGGCTACTGGCTGGCCTTGAAGCCAGACTCCACCCTTTAGAAAAAGCATCCCGCTTAATCGCTGCAGGGAATCTGGATGCACGGGTTGAGGTTGAAACCCCAGATTTTATTGGGCAACTGGGGCGAGTTTTTAATCGCATGGCCGAGCAGGTACAGAGATTATTGCGCACCCAGCAAGAAATGATTCACGCCGTTTCACATGAGTTACGCACACCTGTCGCACGGATTCGTTTTGGCTTGCAGATGATCGAGGACCTAGCTGAAGATCACACAGAGGATAGCGCCTTCTATCAGCGGGTGATGAAGCAAATCAGAGGTGTTGATAAGGATATTGATGAGCTCGATCAGCTGATTGATGAAATTCTGACCTATGCTCGACTTGGTCAGGATAAGCTCAAGCTCGACTTTCAAACCCACGATGTCCGTGCACTGGTCGATGAGGTGATGCAAGCCTTCCAGCGCACCCATTCGAAGATGCAGCTGCACCTTGTGTGCCTGAATGAACACCAATGCTCGACTGAAGCCGATGTCGAGGCACGCTATTTCCAGCGCGCTTTACAAAACCTGATCGGGAATGGCTTACGCTATGCACAGCAGCAACTCACTGTCGTGATTCAAATTGAAGCCGATACGCTGCGTATCGATGTTGAGGATGATGGCCCTGGCATCCCAGAGCAGGATTGGGCACGGGTTTTTATGCCCTTTTCTCGCTTGGATGATAGCCGCACGCGCAGCTCAGGCGGTTATGGTCTTGGCCTCTCTATTGTGCAGCGTATTATTTACTGGCACCGTGGCAGCGCGCTGGTGGATCGCAGTCCGCAACTTGGTGGTGCACGTTTCAGTCTCATTTTCCCTAAATTCCAAGCCAAAGACGACCCTCCGATCGAATATCCGCCCCAATAACGATCAAAAATCGTGCATCACTTCTAAAATGCACTATTCTAGTGCATATCAGTGTGCGTGATCCGGCCTCTCTCTTCTTGTTTTTATAAAAAGACCCAGTGTGAAGCCGTGGACAGGGCCGTAGATCCGGCCTTTCTGCTCAACTTGGTGCGACATTTGCATTCAACCTCATCGGGTTGCGCTTCTTTCCGAGCAGCATCACCTAGTGCAGTAGTTAATCAGAGGTTGCTTAAGCGATGAGTCCAATATCCGAATTCCCACGTCATCTTTTAGAAAATCTGACCACCGCCGTGCTGTTGCTCGAGCAGAATCTGAATCTCAGCTATATGAATCCAGCGGCAGAAATGCTCTTGGCGGCCAGCCTGACGCGTTTTCGTCACCAGCCTCTGCCCTCTTTATTCCAAGAACCAGAGGATGGCCTGAGTACGCTACGAGAAGCCGCGCTCACCGGCCACCCTTTTACCAAGCGTGAAGCCTGCCTGCAGCTGCATCACGGTGAAACACTGACCGTCGACTATACCGTGTCGCCGATTGCTGAGCTGGCGCATCAGGCTCAGCTGATCGTGGAGATTTTTCCACGTGATCGGCAACTGCGCATCTCGCGTGAAGAAGATTTAGTCAATAAACAGGAAACCGTACGCGCCTTAGTGCGTGGCATGGCGCATGAGATTAAAAATCCGCTGGGTGGCATTCGCGGCGCCGCTCAGCTTCTTGAGCGAGCACTGCCCGATGATCAGCTCAAGGACTATACCCAAGTTATTATTGAAGAAGCCGATCGCTTGAGAAATCTGGTCGATCGCATGCTCGGGCCGAATCAGCTGCCGGCCATGCGCCTACTCAATATTCATGAAGTGTTAGAACGAGTGTATACACTGGCACAGGCTGAGTTTGGAGATCATATTCGCCTGATTCGTGACTATGACCCGAGCCTGCCTGAGTTTTATGGTGATCCAGAGCAGTTGATCCAAGCGGTGCTGAATATTGTACGCAATGCCATGCAGGCCTTAATTGAAAGCGGTCACACCCAAGGCCGCATCATCTTGCAAAGCCGAGCCAAGAGGCAGTTTACTCTTGGCGCCGAAAGGCACAGGCTGGTCTGCCAAGTCAAAATCATTGATAACGGTCCAGGCATTCCTGAGGGGATGCAGGAGAACATCTTCTACCCCATGGTCAGTGGGCGGGCACAAGGCACAGGTCTTGGCCTAACGATTGCACAAACAGCACTCCAAAAACATCAGGGCCTGATTGAATGCACTAGTCAGCCTGGTCATACCGAGTTTCGTTTACTGATTCCCTTTGACTCTTCAGAGGCAGAACAAAAACAAGGAGCCACTCTATGAGCCCATCTAGCCCTGTTTCATCCACACCTTTTCGCGGCCAAGTCTGGGTCATTGATGATGATCGCTCTATCCGCTGGGTGCTTGAAAAGGCCCTTGAGCAGTCAGGCATTCAAGTCACCAGTTATGAACGAGCCGATGCGGCTTTGCGTGACATGATCCAGCAGCCACCTGATGCCTTGATTTCCGATATTCGTATGCCTGGGATAGATGGCCTAGATCTGCTCAAGCAAACGCATGAACTCTATCCCCAGCTGCCCGTCATCATTATGACGGCTCATTCAGATCTTGATAGCGCGGTGGCTTCGTATCAAGGCGGTGCTTTTGAGTATCTTCCCAAACCCTTTGATGTGGATGAAGCCGTCGCCTTGGTACAGCGTGCCTTAGCCCATGCGGCTGAGCAACAAGCGCAGCGTTCCCCCCAGCCCATTCCGCAGGATAAAAGTAACCCAGAAATCATTGGTGAAGCACCGGCCATGCAGGAGGTGTTCCGCGCGATAGGTCGCTTGTCCCACTCCACCATTACGGTATTGATTAATGGTGAATCTGGCACAGGGAAGGAACTGGTCGCGCATGCCTTGCATCAGCATAGCCCGCGCGCGCAGCATCCTTTTATTGCGCTGAATATGGCCGCAATACCCAAGGATTTAATTGAATCCGAGCTTTTTGGTCATGAGAAGGGAGCCTTTACTGGGGCCGCAGGGCAAAGACAAGGCCGTTTTGAGCAGGCCAACAAGGGCACCTTGTTTCTTGATGAAATTGGCGATATGCCCGCAGAAACCCAAACGCGTCTGCTGCGGGTGCTGGCCGATGGCGAATTTTATCGTGTCGGCGGCCATACTCCCGTGAAGGTCGATGTACGGATTATTGCGGCTACGCATCAGGATTTAGAAAAACTGGTGGCGCAGGGGCGCTTTCGTGAGGATCTTTTTCACCGGCTGAATGTGATCCGTGTCCATCTGCCCTCCTTGAAAGACCGACGCGAGGATATCCCGCGCTTAGCCGAGCATTTTCTGGCCTCTGCGGCACGCGAACTCAGTAGCGAGATCAAGGTTTTGCATCCAGAAACGCTCGATTATTTATGCCGCCTGGATTGGCCGGGTAATGTGCGCCAATTGCAGAACACCTGCCGCTGGCTCACGGTGATGGCTTCTGGCCGTGAAGTGCTGTTGGATGACCTTCCTCCTGAACTCTTGGCTAAATCCCCTGGCCGCATTGCCAGTGATTGGGAAGCCTCACTCAAATACTGGGCCGAGCAAGCCTTACAGCGTGGCGAAACACATCTGTTGGATAAAGCCGTACCAGCCTTTGAGCGGATTATGATCCATGCTGCGCTGAAACAAACAGGAGGGCGTAAGCGTGATGCCGCTGAGCTTTTGGGCTGGGGACGCAATACCCTCACGCGCAAATTGAAGGAGCTGGATATTCATAGTGACGCTGAAGAGGAAGATGATTAGACCTAGCTTGGGGTCAGCCTCAGAACTGCTATACTAGGCCTTCTTCAACTGAGGCCTAGATCGCATGCCGCATATCGCACTTTATCAACCCGAGATTCCACCCAACACCGGCAATATCATGCGCCTCTGTGCCAACACTGGCTTTCATCTCCATCTGGTCGAACCCTTGGGGTTTGTGCTGGATGATAAGCGTTTGCGCCGCGCAGGCTTGGACTATCGTGAGTGGGCCAATATCACCATCCATGCTCACCTTGATGCCCTCATCGAGAGCGTTCAACCGCGCCGCGTTCTGGCACTGACAACCAAGGGGGCACAACCCTATCATCAGGTCAGCTATCACCCTGATGATCTGTTGATTTTTGGCCCAGAAACGCGCGGTCTGCCGCAGGATTTTATCGCTCAGCTGCCCCATGAGCAGCGCATTCGCATTCCGATGTTGCCAGAAAGCCGCAGTATGAACCTCTCTAATGCCTGTACGCTGATTGTCTATGAAGCTTGGCGTCAACAGGGGTTTCCTGGCGCCCAGCTGACAGGACAGCTCAATCCAAGCTGAGCCACTGAGTCGCCAAGCGGTTGTCTGCCACCCTCTGAGTCAAATCCATGGAAAAAATCCTTGCTCGCTTAAACGATCGTCAACGTGCCGCTGTAGAACAAGTCAGCAGCCCTCTTTTAGTGCTTGCAGGGGCCGGCTCTGGCAAAACCAGCGTGATTACCAGCAAGATTGCTTATCTAGTACGCGAGAAAAAGATGGCAGCGCGCCATATCTGCGCGGTCACCTTCACCAATAAAGCGGCCAAGGAGATGCGTGAGCGGGTGAACCTTCTCTTGAGTCGCGAAGAGGCCAAGGGGCTGACTGTCTCCACTTTTCACTCACTTGGGCTCGACATTATTCGCAAAGAAGCCCGCTACTTGGATTACAAATCTGGCTTTTCTCTTTTCGATACTGAAGATGCTAAGGCGTTAATTCGCGACTTAATGCACAAGGACGCCCAAGTGGATGCGGAGATCATCCAGCAGGTGCAACACGCCATTTCCCAGTGGAAGAATGATCTGATCGAGCCCGAGGAAGCGGCAGAACTGCATCAAGATGAGCCTTCTTATCGCCTCGCCGCAGAGGTCTATGCCGCTTACAATCGCCACTTAAAGGCCTATAACGCGGTCGATTTCGATGATTTAATTCGCTTGCCGGTCCTGTTGTTCCAGCAGCAACCCGAGCGCTTAGAACACTGGCAGCATCGCCTGCATTACTTTCTCGTAGACGAATATCAAGATACCAACGCCAGCCAGTATCGCCTCGTCAAACAGCTCACCCATCTGCGCCAAACCTTTACCGTGGTTGGTGATGATGACCAGTCTATCTATGCTTGGCGCGGAGCACGGCCTGAAAACCTCGCCCAGCTCAGCGATGACTTTCCGCATCTGAAGATTATCAAGCTTGAACAGAACTACCGCTCAACCGGCCGTATTCTCAAAGCCGCCAACCAACTGATTGCGCACAACCCTCATTTGCACGAAAAGAGTCTCTGGAGCCAGCTGGGTTTTGGCGATCCGATTCGTGTCATTCAATGCGCGAATGAGGAGGCTGAAGCCGAGCGCATTGCCGCCGAAATCATGACGCGCAAACTCAAGCAGCAGGCGCAATGGAAGGATTTTGCCGTTCTGTATCGCGGTAACTTTCAATCACGTCTGCTTGAGATCAAGCTGCAAGCCTTTCAAATTCCCTACAAGATCAGTGGCGGCACCAGCTTTTTTGCGCGCAATGAGATCAAAGACATCATGGCCTACCTGCGCTTGCTGATTAACCCAGCGGATGACAACGCCTTCTTGCGCATCATCAACCTTCCGCGGCGCGAGATTGGCCCGAGCATCCTCGAAAAGCTGGCGAACTACGCCAAGGGACGTGGCGTCAGCCTTTTTGCAGCCTGTCATGAGCTGGGATTAGAAAGCCAGCTCAAACCCCAGCAGCTAGAGCGCTTGCGCCGCTTTACCCACTGGATGGATGGCATTATGCAGCGCTGTGAGCAGGAAGATCCGCTGGCTGCCATCGGCGAAATGATCCGCGATATGGATTACGAGGCTTGGCTCTATCAAAATGCCAGCAGCCCCAAGATCGCGGAACGCCGCTACGCCAATGTGTGGATTCTGATTGAGTCTTTACAGACGACCTTACAGAGAATGCAGGAAGACGACCCCAGCTTGGGCATCAAGGAAGCCATCGCTCGTTTGGTGCTGCGTGATCTGCTGGAACAGCAGCAGGAAGAAGAAGAGGTCGATAAAGTCCAACTGCTGACCCTGCATGCCTCCAAGGGATTGGAGTTCCCGCAAGTCTTTTTAATGGGCATGGAAGAAGACCTCCTCCCACATCGCAATAGCATAGAAACGGGGCAGATCGAAGAAGAAAGGCGCTTAGCCTATGTCGGCCTGACCCGAGCCCAGCAGCAGCTAACGCTCACCTTGGCCAAGCAGCGCAAAACCTATGGTGAAATGCTGAACTGCACCCCAAGTCGTTTTCTGGATGAACTGCCGCAAGAAGACCTGCAATGGGAAGGGCTAAAAAACACCGCTGAAGAAAGCCTTGAAGCTCAGCAAGCCCGCAAAAAAGATCGTATCGCGATGCTGCAGGCCATGCTCGGCGACTCTTGATTTTTCCAGCCCGTTAAAACACTCATCAAAAAGCCCCAAGTGAATCAGCGTCACTTGGGGCTTTTGATACAGCACAAACCAGAAAGCTGTATTCTGCCGCTCAGATTGATCTAGCGACTGGCATCGACCAGGTAATCAACCGCTGCTTTGACTTCATCATCAGAGAGGTTTGGATTACCGCCACGGGCAGGCATCACACCATTGTTGCCAATAAAACCATCAATCGAATGTGCATAGAGGGTATCCATACCTTGTGTCAGACGCTCAGCCCAGGCCGCGACATCGCCCTTCATCGGTGCACCAGCAGCACCTGTGGTATGGCAGGCCATGCATACGCTGTTGTACACATCTGAGCCTGAGCGTGTGCCTGCAGTGGCAACAGGAGCAGGCGCTGGCGCACCACCACAATCCATACCCTGCAAGCAGAGTTCACCGGCGGGACGCAGGCGCTCTGCGATTTCTTCTGCGGTGCCTGTTCTTGCTTGAGCCTGTAAAGCAACCAGACCACCCAAACCCAGGATTGCGGCCATAGCCAGCATGCGACGCGTTGTTTTGTGTTCCACTCTCACCACCTCTTATCTGGTTACAGGCCAACCGGAAAATCGAGCTTCGCCGGGGGCAGCCTGATCAATTATTTTTAACATCAAAAATCGGGTTCGCAGATTATACCCAACAACGCAAGGCTCGGTCACTAGCCAGTCGCACCAGACACGACTTATTCACTAGAGACTTGGCTTATAGCCCACCTTCTTGCCTTCATCTCGATGGTGGTGTTCATTTTCGCCGCCCGCGCTTTTAAAAACATATATTTAACATATTTTCCATTCACAACATTTTACAAATCACCAAGTGAGTCCTACACTTTTCGTACATGAACCACTTTGGAAAGAGGTTGAAGACACATCCTTCTGCTCGCACACTCTAACGGAAGGTTCCGTGTGGCATCGCGACTATTAAGAGAGCAGCATCTATGAAACTGACTTTTCAAAACAAGCTAATTGCATCCATGGCGCTGCTGATGCTCGTGTCCCTCACCTTGCTGGGCTTGCTTTCTGGCAATCTCCTCAAGCGTGAAGTCAACCAAGCCATCACCAGTGAAGTCGAAAACAATCTTCACCTCACCCTCAGTCAGGCGCAAGCTTGGGCAGAAAGCAAGGCGGATCTAGTTCGCGCAGCCGCCCAGCAACTACCTGATCGTATCGATGCATGGCCAGCCCCACTGACCCTGATTCGCCGTGGTGGCGGCTTTGATCTGGCTTATGTCGGTTCAGAGCAAGGTGATATGGTGCAGTCTCAGCCGCCAGTCACCCTCCCTGACACCTATGACCCACGCACCCGTCCCTGGTATCAGCAGGCTGTGGCCGAGCGCCGACTGATCTTTACACCGCTTTATAATGATGCCGGCAGCGGTGACTTGATTATGTCCATCGCCATGCCTTTGCAAGTCAATCCACGTCATATTATTGCGGTTGATTTAACCGTCAG
>SKOQ01000115.1 GCA_007119985.1 Marinospirillum sp. | reverse complement strand
GGGGCTTCTAAAGGATGGGCGATCAGTCGCTGTGCCAGCTGGCTGTGAACGCAGACGGGTAAAAAATCCAGCTCCTGGGCTTTGTTGAGCCAGTGCTGTGCCTGCTCAGGTTCTCCTGCCATCAGCCAGCTGGTGCCTGCATTGTAAGCCCAGCGTTGGGCGGTGATGCTGAGCGCTTGATCGGCAAGCGTATCAGGGTAGTGCGCGGTGATCAGCTGGATAAAAGCGCTGGCGGCAGCGGCATACCGCTCTTGTGCAAACAGCTGATGCGCTTGGGCTTCTTGATCACGCAGCGCATGCGCTTGGGCCAGACTCACCTCCGCCATCGGGAGGCAGAGTAGGAGGACAAGCCAAGGCGTGAAGCGGCCACAGCTGAGCGCCCAGCGTGTGCCGATCAGCAACAGCGCCAATAATAGTGCCCAGTGGCTTTGTTCCTGAAAAAGGACTGCGTCTTGGAGCAGGCGATCTTGTCGATCCTGAGCTGTGAACCTTGGCAGTGCGGATGGGCCATAAAAGTGGAATTGATCGGGCGCGGCGGCAAGGAGTGCGGGACTGGGTTCAGCCTCAAGTAGCCAATGTAGTTCGACGCCAGCGGGTAGGCTCAACCTGCTCAGCTGATGCGGCGAAGGTGCACTGGCAGTGGAGAGCAGCCAATCTGCAGGCCGATGGCTTGTCACACTGCGAGCCAGTTGTAGCGTGCCTTCTAGCGCGACAGATGGATTGGCTCGCGCTTCGGGTAGCACGGATGGATGGAGCAGACTATAGAGGTGAATCACGGCAGCATGATCTGGCGTGGCGGGGCTGGCAAGATGCGCCTGTGCGGTAAAGACAATCAAGGCAGATTCACCCTGCTGCCTGCTTTGTAAAAGTGGCAGAATCCGCCGCTGGCTGGTGTTGAGATGGGGTTCATCACTCAGTTCTTGCATGATCAGCAGTAGGGCTTGATCGCGAGGCTGCCAGTGTTCGCCAGGGTGCCAGCCGATACCTGCAAGTGCCAGCGTCAGCAGTGCGCTGGTCAGCAGCGCCCACAAGCGATGCCCAGCAGAGGCAGCGCTGGCTGTGAAAAGACGTTGAGGCAAAAGACCTTGGCTCCAGCTGGGTGGCTTGGCCGAGGTCGCACCACCTTTGAGTAGACGCGGTGCCAGTGCCGTAGGGAGCCGCCAGCGGGTTGGGGATGACGAGCAAGCCAGGAGCCACCAGGCTAAAAAAGGCCAGATCAGTAACCAGTAAGGACGCGCGAAAAAATCGAGCATGGCTAACCTCGTCTCCAGCGCAACCAAGCCGCCAGCAGCAGCACGGCCAGTAAGGGCCAGATGAGCAGGGCCTGACGCTGAGTATAGTGGCGTGTTGGTGTGACAGGTTCGAGCTGATGGAGCTGTTGATAGATCTGTTGTAACTCACTGGCCTGCAGCGCACTGAAGCTCTGGCCGCCAGTGGCTTGAATCTGTGCCTCAAGATCTGGATCTGCAGTCAGATCCATCAACACCAGATGGGTGGTCACGCCGGCCTGAGCCGCCAGCTCGAGCGCTTGTTCCGGAGTGAGGAGACCTGCATTGTTGAGTCCATCGCTGAGCAGGATCAGACTGGCGTGTTGTGCATGGGCCTGAAGCTGTGCCACACCGAGCGCTATCGCATCGCCCATCGCCGTTCCTTGCCCAGCCAGATTGACCTTTAAACGCGCGAGTTGTGCGAGCAGCAGGGCATGATCATCGGTTAAAGGAACATAGACATAAGCCTCACCACCAAAGACCAGCAGGCCGATTTGATCCTGCGGCCTTTGTGCAATAAAAGTCTGCAGTGTGCGCTTGGCCTGTTCAAGGCGGGGCAGGCCATCCAGCAGCTCACTCATACTGCCAGACAGATCCAGCGCCATCATCAGTTGGCGTTGTTCCTGCCGCACCTCAATGCTGCCTAAATCCAGTTCGGGACGCGCGAGGGCGATCAGCAACAACACCCAGAGAGCCCAAGGCCCCCAGCGTCGATGAGACAGTGGCGGCTGATCCGCTGCAGCGAAATGCCTCAGCGGGAGACGCAGGGCTTGAGGCTGTCCCCAGCTGGCAGGTTGGAAGCGTGCAAGACACCAAGGCAGCGGCAAGAGCAGCAGCGCCCAAGGCCAAGCCCAGCTTAGGTTTGCCGACGTATCCATGTTCGCACCAAGAGGCGCAGCTGTTCGGCATCAAATTCTTGTGGCTGGGCATGATAAGCCCCCCAAGCCAGAATGCGGCCGCTGCCCTCTTTAAAACTAGCCTGAGGATCTTTGCATGGGCCTTTACTCCAATCGAGGAAGGTGAGCCACTCTTCTCCGGTCAGACTGGCCACATGATCACGCTGAAAATTACGCACCGCGATACGCCGTAACAGGAGATTGATCTCATATAAATAACGTGGCGCATCTTGATTGGTGAGATAGCGCTGGTAGATCGCTTGGAGCTCTTGATAGGCATAGCGGCGTGTGGCCGTCAGCCGGAACCAGCGTAGAAAAAACAACAGCAGGACAAACACAAGGCTTGCTCCCCCTGCTGCCAGCCAGACCCAAAGAGGCCAGGTGTTCTCAGGCAAGGGCGGCAGAAGTGGAGCCAGCTGTTGTTGGAGTGCATCAAAATTCATGACTTTCTTCTATCCTTCATATAAAAAACATCGTCTAGTTTACCTCTTTGTGCGCTGGAATCCTGTTGTAAACTGGTAAGGATGCCTTTGATCAACACTGCATCACCTCATGAAGTCCTGCATCAGCGGCTTCTGTGTCTCTGATTTTGTTGGGCGCTCTAAATAGAGTCCTCGCCCCTGAACCATCTTTTGCAAAGCCTGCTGACGATCGATAAAGGCTTGTTTCCACGCCTCGCGCAATGCCGGTGAAAGAGGCAGATCTTGATGGCCGGAGCGTATCCACGCGCCTTCTTGCACCAGATCGGCATCTAGAGGGTCGGTCAAATGGATCAGCCATAAGCGAGCTTGCCCTGCCAACTTGTCGAGCTGATCCCAGGCATCGAAGCCTTGAAAGTCACTGATGAGCACCACCTGTGCTGCGCGAGGTAGGCGGGCCGCCAATTGAGGGAGAAGTTGCTCCCACTGATCGGCAGCGCGAGGCTGGAGCGATCCCAGCTGCTGCTGATGTTGCGCAATAAAAGCCAAGGTGTGTACCCAGTGCCGCGCTTGTGTGTGCCGGGCTTGCCAGTAGCCCTGCTGATCGGTTTCTATCCACAGCGCGAGCTGATCCTGCTGCGCCAAGATGGCCCATCCCATCTGGGCGGCGAGACGGGCTGCTTGCACCAGCTTATTCCCCTGCTGACCAAACTGCATGGCTGAGCTTTGATCCACCAGCAGCACCCACGGGCGCTGGCGTTCTTGGTGATACAGGCGTGTGTAAGCCTGGCCGCGGCGTGCAGTGACCTTCCAATCGAGATGGCGAGGATCATCGCCGCTTTGATATAAACGGTGTTCTTTAAACTCCAGACCTCGCCCTAGCAAGGGGCTCAGGGTGCCTTGGGCTTCTGGGCGGCTGGCCTGCTCGAGTTGGAGAAGCCACTGCTCAGTCGCGCCATGACGCAGTGATAAGAGTGTTTCTAAACTCACACTGAGCGGCACCGCATCGGGAAGAGCATCGCTGGCTTTTGGGTGCAAGACCTTGCGCTGCAAAATCCTATACTGCAAGGCTTCGCGCCAGCGACGCCATAAGGAGTCCATCATGCGCAAAGAACGGATTCAAGCAAGCGCTGAATGATGGCATCGGCGTTGATGCCATTGGCCTGAGCCTGATAGTTCAAAATCAAACGATGGCGCAGAACATCGGGCGCACAGGCGCGGATGTCTTCAGGCAGCACATGATCTCGTCCTGCCAGCCAAGCCCGAGCACGACTCACTCGATCTAAGGCTAGGCTGGCACGTGGACTGGCGCCCCACTGAATGGCCTGTCCCAGCTGCGCATCATAGCGCCCAGCCTGACGCGTGGCTTGTACCAGATCAACAATATAAGCTTCCAGTGCTGGAGCTAGATGGATTTGCTTGACCTCGGCCCGTGCAGTAAGCAGATCCTGCTGGTTCAACTGGCTCTTGCTGGTTTCTGGGTGGCTGGCTTCATGGCGGACCAGGCGCAAAATGCTGAGTTCTTCTTCTGCACTGGGATAGCCCACCCAGCTATGGAGTAAAAAGCGATCAAGCTGGGCTTCAGGCAGCGCATAGGTGCCTTCTTGTTCCAGTGGATTTTGCGTGGCCATCACCATAAACACGGGTGGGAGAGGGTAGGTTTGCGTGCCGACACTGATTTGGCGCTCGGCCATGGCCTCCAGCAGGGCCGATTGGACTTTGGCTGGCGCACGATTGATCTCATCTGCCAAGACAAAGTGGCTAAAGATCGGGCCTTGGCGAAAACTGAATTCGCCTGTTTGCGGATGAAAAATCTCTGTCCCTGTGAGATCTGCCGGCAATAAATCAGGGGTGAACTGAATACGCTGAAATTGACCTTCGCAAGCCTGAGCCAAGGCCTGAGCCGCGCGTGTCTTAGCCAGCCCAGGTGCGCCTTCTACGAGCAGGTGCCCCTCCGCTAGTAGGCACAGCAGCAGATTATCAATTAACGCCGTTTGGCCGATGATCTGTTGGCGCAGGGTGTGCCGGAGTGTCTGAAAGGCGGTTGACATGGTGATGGTGGTGCCTCTTCAAAGAGTAAGTCAAAAAAGTCGAACAGAAAATCAGCCTCGGGCGCTGGAGTGTTGCCTGTTGGGGTGGCTGCTCGGCCTTGTCAGTGCCTAATCAGTCGGCCTTCAGGGCGCAAGCTTAACATTCATCAAACGGCATTGGATATGCGGGTCTGGTATGAGGTCTTGATTCTCAATGCAAAGGCGCGTTTGATGGCGGGTGTTCTATACTGCTGAAGCAGTCAGCTTTCGCAATCGATAATAAGACACTCAGCTCATCTATTGAGCAGAAGACCAGGAGCAGGACATGACCGAACACAACACCGCTTTGCATGAGCTTTTGCAACAGCTGGATACCCCTCTTGCTCAGCATTTTGCTGCTGAAGAAGCGGCACAGCTGCAACGCTTTACTCAGCATTTTTATCATCACGCTGCCGTTGATGAGCTGGCGCAATGGCCGCAAGAATTGCTCTACGGCATGAGTGTCTCCTTGTGGAATTTTATCCAGCAGCGCCAATCTGCTCAGCCAAAACTGAGCGTCTTTAATCCTGATTTTGAAGAGGATGGCTGGCAGGCTTCACATACCATTATTCAGGTGCTGAACCCAGATCGCCCCTTTTTAGTGGATTCTTTGCGCATGGAGTTGCAGCGCCAGCAGCTGGCTGTACACACTATTCACAACGCGATTTTGGAGGTTGAGCGTGATGCACAAGGCCGTCTTGTCGCGGTGACCAATGCGGAGGAGGGTCAGCATCAAGCTGAATCTTTGATTTTGATTGAAACTGATCGGCTTAGTGATCCTCAGGATCTGGCTGAACTGGAAGACCAGCTGCGTCGTGTACTCCAAGAAGTGCAGGTGGTGGTTGAAGACTTTGCCGCCATGCGCACGCAAGCACAGACTGCCAGCCGAGCTTTGGCGGCAGCCAGTCATCTCAACGAGGCCGATCAAGCCGAGGCGAGCGCCTTTCTGGATTGGTTGATCGAAGATCGCTTCACCTTCCTTGGCTATGATGAATATCGCCTCGAACAAGGCCAGTGGCAGCGCTGTGAGGATCAAGCCCTGGGGCTACTGAAAATGGAGCAGGACCCCGCTCGCTTATGTGCGCCAGACCAGCTGAGTGCTGATCAGATTTTTACTCTGGTGCCTGAGCTGCTCACCTTTGTGAAATCCGCTGCTATGTCTCGTGTGCATCGTCCGGCGCAGCCAGATTATTTGAGCTTGGCTCAGTATGATGCCAAGGGGAAGCTGGTGGGCGTGAAGCGCTTTATGGGTTTGTACACCTCCGCTGTTTATGCAGCCTCGGCCAGCAGTATTCCTGTGCTGCGTCACAAGGTCGAAGCGGTGATGCAAGCGCTGGATATGGCCCCAAGCACCCACAATGGTCGCCAGATGCAGCAACTTTTGGATGTGTATCCGCGTGATGATCTGTTCCAGATTCCGTTGGATGAACTCATTCCGACCGCGCTGGGCATTTTCAACCTACGCGAAAGACGCAAGGTGAAGGTTTTTGTACGCGCTAACCACTATGCGCGTCTTTACTCCGCACTGGTTTATCTACCACGCGATACCTACAGCACCGAATTGCGTCAAAAAGCGCAGAAGGTCTTGTGTGAGACCCTGAATGCCGAGTTTGTCGAGTTCACCACCTACTTCTCTGAATCTCTATTGTGCCGCACGCAGTTTATTCTGCGCTTTCAAGGCGAGCACCCAGCAGATTATGACCTGCGAGAGCTAGAACAGCGGATGGTGCAGGCCACCCGCTCCTGGAATGAAAGCCTGTTTGCTGCGCTGGCCGAGCAGCTGGGTGAAGAAAGTGCCAATCGCTTGTTGCGTCTTTATCGCGATGGCTTCTCAGCGGCCTACTGCGAAGATTTTACCGCCCGCCATGCGGTGAATGATATTCAGCACTTTGAGCGTTTGACCTCAGCGCAGCCGATTGCACTCAGCTTGTACCGCACGCTTGAAACCGCCCAAGCCCTGCGCTTTAAGCTGTATCTGAAAGGCGAATCTCTCCCCCTTTCGGATGTGCTCCCTGTTTTAGAGCATCTGGGTCTGCGGGTGTTGGGTGAAAAGCCCTATGAGATCGAACGTGATGGCCAGACCTGTTGGATTCATGACTTCTCCTTGCACAATGCACTCTCCTCAAGCGGTGCTTTGGATTTACCGCAGGTGAAAGATGTCTTTCAAGAAGCCTTTTTGCGCACTTGGCGTGGTGAGGCAGAAAGCGATGGTTTTAATCGTTTGGTCTTGGCTGCGGGGCTGGATTGGCGTCAGGTTGCGCTGCTGCGGGCCTATGCACGTTATATGAAGCAGATTGGCAGCCAGTTCTCGCAGGATTATATTGCGGCCACTCTGGTGAGTCATCCTGATATTGCGCGTCAGCTGCTGCATCTGTTTGCGCTGCGTTTTGATCCAGCCCATCCTGCCTCTGACGCGACTTGTGCGCAGGTGGTGGAACAGATTGAAAGCGCGCTAGAGGCGATCACCAGCCTCAGCGAAGATAAGATTTTGCGTCGCTATATTGAACTGATTCAGGCGACTTTACGCACCAACTTCTATCAGCAAACCGAAGAAGGCTATCGCCCAGCGATGAGCTTTAAGCTCAGTCCCAGTGCAATCAGCGATATGCCCCAGCCTTGCCCACGCTTTGAGATCTTTGTTTACTCGCCACGCGTCGAAGGCGTGCATCTGCGTTATGGTCAGGTGGCGCGCGGTGGTTTGCGCTGGTCGGATCGGCATGAGGATTTCCGCACCGAGGTGTTAGGTCTGGTGAAGGCGCAGCAGGTCAAGAATGCTGTGATTGTTCCAGTTGGCGCGAAGGGTGGTTTTGTGTGCAAAAAATCGCCCGATCCACGCGATCGTGAAGCTTGGATGGCGGAGGGCATTGCCTGTTATCAAACCTTTATCCGCTCCTTGTTGGATGTGACGGATAATCTGATCAATCAGCAACTGGTGCCGCCTGCCCAGGTGGTGCGCCATGATGAAGATGATCCCTATTTGGTGGTGGCGGCTGATAAAGGCACCGCGACCTTCTCGGATCTGGCGAATGCCATTTCTGCCGAGTACAACTTCTGGCTTGGTGATGCCTTTGCCTCGGGCGGTAGCGCAGGCTATGACCACAAGAAAATGGGCATTACCGCGCGCGGGGCTTGGGTCAGTGTGCAGCGCCACTTCCGTGAAATGGGCATCGATGTGCAACGCCAGAGTGTCAGCGTGCTGGGCATCGGTGATATGAATGGTGATGTTTTTGGTAATGGACTCTTGTGCTCGGATCAGCTCCAGCTGGTCGCCGCCTTTAACCACAAGCATATCTTTATTGATCCACAGCCTGATCCTGCAACCAGCTATGCAGAGCGTCAGCGTCTCTTTGCTCTGCCGCGTTCGGGTTGGGATGATTATCGCCCTGAGCTGATTTCAGAAGGGGGTGGTATCTTCCTGCGCGATGCCAAGAGCATCACGATTACGCCCCAAATGCAGGCGCGCTTTGGTCTGAGCGCGGCACGGATGGCCCCAAATGAGTTGATTCATGCGCTGCTGCAATCCCCTGTTGATCTGATCTGGAACGGTGGCATCGGCACCTATGTGAAGGGCCGCCATGAAACCCATGCTGATGCAGGCGATAAAGCCAATGACAGTCTGCGCATCAACGGTGATCAGCTGCGCTGCAAGGTGGTCGGTGAAGGTGGCAACCTCGGCTGGACGCAACAAGGCCGGATTGAAGCCGCGCAGGTGGGCGTGCGTGTGAATACCGACTTTATTGATAACGCTGGCGGGGTCAACTGCTCCGACCATGAAGTCAATCTGAAAATTTTGCTGCAACAGGTGATGCAGGCTGGAGATCTCACCCTGAAACAGCGTGATCAGCTGCTCGATCAAATGACGGATGAAGTCGCCGAGCTGGTGCTGCGTGATAACTACTCGCAGGCACAGGCTTTGGCGATTGCTGAGTTGGATAGCCGCCATAATCTGGGTCACTATCGTCGTTTGATGAATCGTCTTGAAGAAGAAGGCAAGCTCAACCGTGCGCTAGAATTTTTACCAACAGAAGTTGAGCTACAAGATCGAGAAGCCGAGCAGAGTGGGCTCACGCGTCCTGAGCTGGCGGTCTTGCTGGCCTATGCCAAGGCGGATATCAAAAACGCACTGCTGGCCTCGGAAGTACCTGAAGATCCTTGGTTGGGTCAGGCGCTGGAGCGGGCCTTCCCAAAGGTGATTTTGGAGCGCTATGCCGAGCCTTTAAAGCAGCACCCTTTGAAGCGTGAACTGATCGCCACCATGCTGGTCAATGAGCTGGTCGATCATATGGGCATCACCTTTGTCCATCGCTTGCAGGATACCGCCGGCATGAGTGTGCCTGATATCGTGCGTGGTTATGCGGTGAGCCGTGATGTGTTTGGTGTGGTGGGCTTATGGAATGCGATTGAAGCGCTGGATCATCAACTGGATGCACAGCGTCAATTGCAGTTGATGCATGATCTGACCCGCATGATGCGCCGTGCCACGCGTTGGTTTGTGCGTCAGCGTTTTGTTGGTCTGACTGCCCGCGAAGCGGTGGATTACTTTGCGCCGAAGGTCCAGCTGATCACTGAGCAGCTATCCGAGCGCCTCACTGGAGAAGAGCAAGAGCTTTGGGCAACACGCCGTGATCAACTGCTGGCGGAGGGGCTGAAGCAAGAAGTCGCCGAGCGTCTGGCAGGCATTCCACAGCTCTACTCAGGTTTGAATATCATTCAGGCTGAGCGCGAAACTGGGTTGAATCTGGCGCAGGTGATGGCGGCCTATTATCAGGTCGGCAGTGTGCTGCATCTGCCTTGGTTGAAGCAGCAGATTGCTGATCTGGCTGTTAAAGATGCGTGGGAAGCCATGGCGCGTGAAGCCTATCGTGATGAGTTGGATGATCGTCACCGCCACCTGGCTTTGAGCGTGCTGTCTTTAGACGATGCCCCTGCCCAGCTCGAAGAGCGTTTAGCGCAGTGGCAGCAGCACTTTGCGCCTCAGGTGGAACGCTGGATGAGCCTGTTGCATGAAGTGCGCGCAGGCAGCCATGTGGGGTATCCGCTCTTTGCGGTGGCCTTGCGCCAGTTGGCGATTCTGTCTGCAACCGACCTCGAAGGTTAGCGCCTCGACCTTGCATCGCTCGAGGATGCGGTGATATCCCTCTCTAGGGTGCGCTGAAGCGCTCTAGAGAGAGACCGCACTCGGTCAGTTGTGAATCTGTTCTCGCTCAGCCTATCTGCCACAGAGATCCAGTATCCAGCGATCTAGTCGCTTATTAAGGTGGGTCATGCTGATTCTTGGGTGGCATAAAATACTCTTGGGCACACCACGTGCTTGCAGGCGCTCATCTAGACCTTGGCATTGTCGCATCATCCTTGCCAGCTGATCATGGATGGTGGCTTCATTGCCCAGCCCCAAATCACTTAAGTGTTTGGGCAGTCGATGCCATTGGATCTCACCTCCAGTTTCGATTGCTCTATCCCATCTCAAGGTTCGATGAATGCTTTCTGGGTCAGCGGCCATTGGAGCAAAGTCATACACTGGGGCTAATCGAATTCCTGCCTCTGTTTTAAGAAATGAGGTGTTACGTCCGTGATTATCGCTATTACCAAATGCAATATTCAGAAAATCTCGTACCACCCACTCTGCTGTCAGCTCCTCTATGGACAGAAGAAAGTGATCAGGATAGCGCTTGATCGAGCCCATCAAATAAGGCTTGCTCAAAGGCTTCTTTAATACGCAGGTTTCCAATGGGTGAAATGGTACCGCGCTGAAGTAACGTGGCCAGCATCAGCCCTTCTGGTTGATATTCCAAATTCAGGAATTTGCGCCAATAATTCTGCGCCGCTCCTGTGGGAATGAGATCAGAAAAGAAAACAGGCCAAGATGTATGTCTGCTGGTCAAGCCGTATTCTAGCGGCATTTGAATCCAAGCCGCAGGTAGACCACAAGCCCCTAGATGATCGATACGATTTTCAGGAGTAAAGTAGTCGTCAATATAGGTTAAGCTCACCTGACCAGAAGGCCCTTTTTCAGGCTGTTCCAGAGTTAAGGTAACACTATCCTCCCAGCCATTTTTTCCGTGGATCTGGAGTGTCAAGCACCGGTACAGCTTGGGATCTTCTTTACGCTTTTGCATCTTGGATCGCCCTCATCATCTCCTTAATGACCACTCGATTACTCAGTGGGACAACCCCCCAAGTCATCCCAAACGGTCGAAAGGCCCGATTGAGTGTACCCAGGGCAACGGAGTCATAATCATCCTTCTCGATCTGAACGAGGGTTCTGCGGCTGATTTTGATGGCCTGGGCAAACCGCTCTTGAGTGACGCCAAAAAAACTGCGTCGCAACTCGCGCAGCATTTTTCCAGCCGAAATCACACCATTTGCATGATCAACCAATAACTCGGCCAGTGCGCTTTCAAGCTCTTGGGGACTACGGCTGATTTTTTGTATACGGGTGGCGTTCATCACAAGATACATCCTTAAAGTGCTTTATTCTGCACAATAACTACCATTCTTTGCTTTAATGTGCAATATCATGCTCAATAGTTAAATCTGGCTGTCGAGGCTGATATTTCTTGTCCCTTTGGATTAATATACGACCACGATCTCAATTAGATGGAGTGGCACCCTATCATGCCCAGCGTGACCGTGCGTCTTAATGTCAGCGCACAAGAAGTCATGAACTTTTATCAATCGAGTGCACTCAATGTAAAAACCACCAGTGTCGATGGCCGCAGTGTGGTTTTTCCACGGCGCTTGCTGCGTACGATGGTGACCCATCAAGGGATTCAAGGACTGTTTCGTATTCATTTTAATGAGCAGGGACAGTTTGTGCAGATCGAGCGTCTTGCGCCTTGATGCCCACCACCTGCTGATATAAGGATGCCCTCGTGTACCAGTTGCTGATCGCTGATGATCATCCCCTTTTTCGTGAAGCCATGATCCAAGTGATGGAGGCCCATTTTGTGGGGGCGAGGGTGCAAGCCACGGTGGATTTGCATTCGACCTTGCATCTGCTGGCCGAGGAAGCGGAATGGGATCTGTTGTTGCTGGATTTGAATATGCCGGATATGGGTGGATTAGATGGTCTGGTGCAGTTGCATCAGGCCCATCCCACCCTGCCGATAGTGATGATCAGCGCAGAAGAAAACCGTGAGGTGATCTTGCAGTCTCTGGCCAAGGGGGCTGTGGGCTATATTGCCAAAACCTCGCCGCGTGAGCAGATCCTGCAAGCCTTAGAACAGCTGCTGCAAGGGCAGATCTACCTGCCAGCACATTTGATGCGCGCGCAGGAGTCTGAGCCAACCCCTGCGGCGACGTCACCCAGCTTTTCAGCGGCGGCTCTGGCCTCACTGACACCAAGGCAACAACGTGTGTTGGCTCGTCTGGCACTCGGTGAATCCAATAAGCAGATTGCCTGGCATCTGAATGTCGCTGAAACCACCATCAAGGGGCATGTGTCGGCCATCATGTCCAAGCTGGGCTGTAGCAATCGTGTGCAGTTGGCCTTGGCCATGCAGCAGCATCATGAGCTGGATTCTTGATGTAGTAAATAAATCAGTGTTTGGCGTAGGCGCAGAGCAGAAATCGGCTTATGCAATAGCCAGAGGCCAAGCTGGTGGATTTGTGCTTTCAATTCTGGGCTGCGATCGGCGGTCATCACCAAGACCGCAGGTGTATCAGGCCAAGCCAGCTGCTCAAGTGCGCTCAAGCCACGGGTTTGTCCTTGCAGATGGTAATCTAAAATCAGTAGGTCAGGTGCAGGGCTGTGATGACTCCAAGCGGTCAGCCTTGGCAGCTGCTGAAACAGCGTGACCTCACATCCCCAGCCTTCAAGTAGATGACGCAGCGCCTGACATACGGCCAGATCATTATCTAAAATCCAAATGCGTTGGCCTTGCAGAGGTTGCATGGCTGGCCGAATGGCATCGGGTCGAATGATCGGCTCAGCGCTGGCTTGTGCAAGCGGCAGTGTGACGGCAAAACACGAGCCTTGATCGACGCGCGAGTGAACAGATAAAGGCGCTGAGAGCAGCGAAGCCATACGCTGGGCGATGGCCAGCCCCAGCCCGAGTCCTTGCTCATTGGGCAGGGTATGCAGGCGCTGGAACTCTTCAAAAATCACCTCAAGCTGATCCGCTGCAATACCGACCCCCTGATCGATCACCTGAATTTCAACCTGTGTACCACGGCGGCGGCAGCCAAGCAGCACACGCCGCCCTTCGCGGGTATAGCGCAGCGCATTGGCGAGCAGATTGCGCAGAATCCGCGCCAGAAAATGAGGATCGGTTTCGACCTTCAGCTGACAGGGCTGATAGCGAAAGCGAATTTTTTTGTGCTGGGCCTGCTGCTGGTATTCGCGTGCGAGATTATCGAGCAGATCGGTTAAACGGATCACCTGGGGTTGTGGGGTGAGGATGCCCGCATCGAGTTTGGAAATATCCACCAGCTTGGCGAGCAGGGATTCAACATCCAGCAAGGATGAATTTAAGGCATCAATCAGCTCCGCCTGCTTGGCTGGATCTATGGCTTCTTTAAGCGCCGCAGTAAAGAGCTTCGCCGCGCTTAAAGGTTGGAGTACATCATGGCTGATGGCAGCCAGAAACTTGGTTTTGGATTGATTGGCCTGTTCGGCATCTTGCTTGGCGAGACGCAATTGCTGGTTAGCCTGCGTGAGTTCAGTGGTGCGGCGTTTGACTTCTTCAGCCAGTGCAGCGGCCTGCTCAAACGCGGCATAGGGTGTTGTCGCCAGACCTTGCCCGGCTTCGATACGTTCAATCAATGCCTGATTGATTTTGTTGAGGCGCTGATTTTCTGCCTCGAGTTGGGCTAGGCGCTCATGCATGCTGCCCCCGAGGATAGCCAAAGAAGAAGCCGGTGATCGTGTGGTTCAGATGCACGCCGGTGGCCTGCTCGCCATAGGTATTAAAGCCGATCAGCGGGCGCTGGCGCAAAAAAGCGGCGAGCTGTGGCTGTTGCTGGCGCTCTTCGCTCTCAAGACGGCGCAGCACACAATCGCAGGCCAGAATAAAGGCCGCTGGCCCGAGGTTGGCTTCAAGCTGACGCCATTGTTCATCGAGGCCAGAGGTGAGGTCTTCAGCGTACATCTGTGTCAGCACGCTGCCTTTGCCCATCGCGCAATAAAAATCAAGACTGGCATCGCGATTGACCTGCTGGATAGCGCGCACATAGTAGGTTTCGCCACGCTTGACGGCCAGTGGGTGGAGTGCAAAATCGACGGGATTGAGCTGCTCCAGAGGTTGTCCAATCAGTTCTGCATAGGCCTGAGCGGCGGGCATGCCATTCAGCTCGTAAACCCGCCTCTGGTGTGGATCGGCCTCTGTCACCACCAGCTTGGTGTGCAAGGGGCGTAGATGGTGATGCGAGAACACGGCAAAGGGGAGGCAGGTCTGCAGCCCGATCACCACACCAGCATGGGTATGAAACGCCCCGCGATAAAAAACATGGGTGCGGCGCAGATGGATATCATCCGCAGCGGAACCGCCACAATGTGCAATACCGCCTAGCTCGGCTTCTAATGCGGCCAGGACCCATTCTTCCTGACTGGATAAACCATCGAATAAACTCAACACCAGCGGCTGAAAACCTGCGCCAGCGGCTGGAAAAAGTTGATCGCAGAGCAAGGCCGCTTGTTGGCGATCAAAAGAAGACAGCGGCTGAATCAAAGCGCTGCGCATGATAAAGGCATCATGATGCAGCCCAAGGACCACCAGCGAATCAGTCGCATAGCCATGATGGGTGAGTTCTCCTGCACTGGTGCAGCCAGCCATCTCACAACCCGCAAACTGCTGATTCAAGGCGGTAGCCAGCGCTTCGAGCGGATAGTGGGCCGAACAAAAAAAGATCAGCCCGCCAAGGCGGGTCTGATCGATTTGTGCTGCGATATCCGCCACCGCCTGTTGTGGGTCGGTGTGCTGACTGGTGGCAATCACATAAGGATCAAGCATAAAGACCCCAGTGAAGTCCCACCGAGCAGAGTGTTACCAAGCATCACGGAAAATCTGCTCGATTTGTTCCTGAGTGGCTTGGATGGGGTTGGTGAAGCCGCAGGCATCCTTGAGTGCGTTTTCAGCCAGCAGAGGAATATCCTTCTCTTGTGCGCCTAGCTCTTTCAAACCGCGTGGGATTTTGACTTGGTTTTTCAAGGCTTCGATGGCTTGAATCGCCGCTTCTGCAGTGGCTTCGCTAGCCCCCAGGGCGAGGGCGATATCGGCCAAGCGTTCTCCAGCAACCTGGGCATTAAACTTCTGCACCGCAGGCAAGAGCACCGCGTTACAGACGCCATGTGGCAGGTCATAAAAACCACCCAGCTGGTGTGCCATGGCATGCACATAGCCCAAAGAGGCATTATTAAACGCCATACCTGCTAAGAACTGGGCATAGGCCATCTGTTCACGCGCCTGCATATCCTGCCCCTGCTCCACGGCGGTGGGCAGATATTGGGCGATCAGGCTGATGGCCTTCAGTGCACAAGCATCCGTGATGGGGGTCGCGGCGGTAGAGACATAGGCTTCCACGGCATGGGTCAAGGCATCCATCCCTGTCGCCGCAGTCAGATGACTGGGCATACCGGCCATAATCTCAGGATCATTGACCGACAGGATGGGTGTGACATGCTGATCCACGATGGCCATTTTGATATGACGGGCTTCATCGGTGATGATACAAAAGCGTGTCATCTCACTGGCGGTACCGGCGGTGGTGTTGATCGCAATCAAGGGCAGTTGTGGCTGCTGAGATTGATTAACGCCTTCGTAGTCATGGATACGACCGCCATTGGTGGCGACCAAGGCAATACCCTTGGCGCAATCGTGCGGTGAGCCGCCGCCGAGAGAAATCACCAGATCGCAGTCATTTTGCTGCAACAGGGCCAGACCCGCTTCCACATTGGCGCTGGTGGGGTTGGGTTTGACTTGATCAAACAGGGTGATCGCCAAGCCAGCGTCTTTAAAATCCTGCACCAGCTTTTGGGCATTGGGGGTCGCCATCAGGCCTGTGTCGGTGACCAACAGCGCTTTTTTGTAGCCGCGCTTTTGAATCATCTCAACGGTTTGTGCAAGGGCACCTTGGCCCATCAGGTTAACTGGGGGAATATGAAATTCTGTTACGCTCATCATCTTGCTCCTTGTCTTTTTAGACTGGAAAGCTTTATGGCAGCACACCAGAGGTGAGCCCTCTGGTGTTGAACTGGTTTTTTTAAATCTGGCCGCTTAGAAAAAGCCCATCGGGTTGACATCATAACTGACCAGCAGATTTTTTGTTTGCTGGTAGTGATCGAGCATCATCTTATGGTTCTCACGGCCAACACCGGATTTCTTATAGCCGCCAAAAGCAGCATGGGCTGGATAGTGGTGATAGCAGTTAGTCCAGACGCGACCGGCTTCAATGCCACGACCCATACGGTAGGCACGGTTCATGTCGCGGGTCCAAAGGCCAGCACCGAGACCAAACTCTGAGTCGTTGGCGATGGCTAGGGCTTCGGCCTCATCTTTGAAGGTTGTGACGGAAACCACGGGGCCAAAAATTTCTTCTTGGAAGACGCGCATCTTGTTATGGCCCTTGAGCAGCGTCGGCTGAATGTAATAGCCCTTCTGGTAGTGATCCGCGAGTGTTTCGGCCTGACCACCAATCAGCACTTCGGCACCTTCATCGCGGGCAATATCAAAGTAGCCCAGAATCTTCTCATACTGCTGCTGTGAGGCTTGAGCGCCCACCATGACCTCGGTATCGAGTGGATTGCCGCGCTTGATCTGCTGAGTGCGCTCAATCACCTTGGCGATAAAGGCATCATAGATATCTTCTTGAATCAGCAGGCGTGATGGGCAGGTGCAGACTTCGCCTTGGTTGAAGAAGGCCAGGACCACGCCTTCAATACACTTGCTCAGGTAGCTGTCTTCAAAATCCATCACATCTTTAAAAAAGATGTTGGGTGATTTGCCGCCCAGCTCAACGGTCGAGGGAATGATATTTTCTGCGGCGCATTTCAAAATATGCGCGCCAACGGGAGTGGAACCGGTAAAGGCAATTTTGGCAATGCGCTTGCTGGTGGCCAATGCCTGACCCGCTTCAGCGCCCATGCCGTTGACAATATTCAGCACACCGGCCGGCAGCAGATCTTGAATGACTTCAATAAACTTGAGGATCGACCAAGGTGTTTGCTCGGCTGGCTTCATCACGATGCAGTTGCCTGCGGCCAGTGCGGGGGCAATTTTCCATGCGGCCATCAGCAAGGGAAAGTTCCACGGAATAATCTGACCGACGACGCCCAGTGGCTCATGAAAGTGATAGGCGACGGTGTTGGCATCGATTTCGCCAATAGAGCCTTCTTGGGCACGAATAGCGCCAGCAAAATAGCGGAAGTGATCAACAGCCAGCGGCACGTCTGCATTCAGTGTTTCCCGAACAGCTTTACCATTATCCCAGGTTTCGGCGACAGCGATTTCTTCAAGATGCTGTTCAAGGCGATCGGCAATCTTCAGCAGCAGGTTAGAGCGTGCTGTCACCGAGGTGGTGCCCCAGGCTGCTTTGGCCGCATGGGCGGCATCTAAGGCCAGCTCGATATCTTCAGCGGTTGAGCGCGCAATCTGACAAAAGGGCAGGCCAGTGACAGGCGACACATTATCAAAATACTGTCCTTGGACAGGTGGAACCCATTGACCACCAATAAAGTTATCGTAGCGCTCTTTAACTTGAACGAGAGAATCTGCGTGACCGGGGTGAGCATAAATCATAGTGACAGCCTCTTTTTATAATAGGAATAAAAACCACTTCAGCATGGTGTCGGCTTCCCCTACAAAAGACCATTCCACTTGGGTCCTGAAAAAAACAGTACTTTGGTTGTGTTTTTGCCTGCGCACAAGAAGGCAACAGGGCGTTATAATGCGATAAGCATTTTCTTACTACAGGGCAGACTATGTACTCACTGGCACGCAAAGTTCTCTTTACTCTTTCGGGTGAAACCGCACACCAACTGGCTTTAGAGGGCTTAGATGCGGCAGCACGCTTGCATTTGATCAAGCCTTTTGTTGATCAGCCAGTCCACGCGCCTGTGGAAGTGATGGGGCTGACCTTTCCTAATGCGGTGGGTTTAGCAGCAGGCTTGGATAAAAATGCCGACCATTTGGCGGGCTTGGGCCAATTGGGTTTTGGCTTTATAGAAGTGGGCACCGTGACACCGCGTCCTCAGCCTGGCAATCCTAAACCTCGTCTTTTTCGCTTGCCAGAACAAGAAGCCATCATCAATCGCATGGGTTTTAACAACAAGGGTGTGGAGCATTTAATCACACAGGTGAAAAAGCAGCGTTTTGATGGCGTTTTAGGTATTAATCTCGGCAAGAACTTAACCACCTCTGTGGAGCAAGCGGTTGATGATTATCTTCTTGGCCTAGAGGCGGTCTATCCTTGGGCAGATTATGTGACAGTGAATATCTCATCACCGAATACACCTGGTCTGCGTAGTTTGCAATATGGTGAGGCCCTGATGGCCTTGTTGCAGCCATTAAAAGAGGCACAAGCCCGTTTAGCGGATCAGCACCAGCGTTATGTGCCGCTGGTCGTGAAGGTGGCTCCAGATATGGACGAAGACGAGCTGAACAGTGTGGCGAAAACGCTGCGTGATTTAAAACTCGATGGCGTGATCGCCACCAATACCACGCTGGATAAGAGTGCAGTCGCTGGTTTGCGTCATGGCGAAGAAGCCGGCGGCCTGTCTGGACGCCCTTTGACCGAGAAAGCCTGTGTGCTGACCAAGCAGCTCGCTCAAGCGCTGGAAGGTGAGCTGCCGATTATTGGTGTCGGTGGCATCAGCAGTGCCGAAGATGCTGTTGAGCGGATCAAAGCCGGTGCCAGTTTGATTCAACTCTATACTGGCTTTATTTACCAAGGCCCCAAGCTGGTTCAGGATTGTGCCGAAGCCTTGGCTTTTGTGCGTACATCGCAGGGGCAATAGGCGAGCTGATTCACCCTGAGAGATTGACCTCACCACGCAGTGGCAGAGCAAAAGCCTGCGCTAGCTTGCTGTCTCGCAAGCCTCGCGCTAGCAAGTAGGTGAGCTTGGTGAAGGCGGCCTCGGGGGTCATTTCCTGGGCTGAGAGCACACCGATACGACTCAGCAGACTACCAGCAGCGTAGGCCTGCTGATTCACGGCACCCTGAGCGCACTGGGTGGTATTGACCAGTGTGATGCCTTGGGCCTGCGCCGCTTCCAAAACCCGCACAAGATCTTGATTGCCTTGCGGAATGTTGCCTGCACCATAGGTGTGAAGCACCAGGCCATCCAAGGGGCGTGCCTGAATCATCGCATGCAGCTGTTCTGCCTCCACTCCAGGGAAAAAGCTGAACTGCGCCACGCGCACACTCTCTAAATCAAGCGCTACAAATTCAGGTGTGGCGGCGGGTAAGAGTAGTGACGACTCAAGCTGCAGCTCGATTTGCATTTCGCCCAGCCAAGGGAAGTTAGGTGAATCAAAGGCGGCCATGGCTTGTGAGTGGACCTTGCGACTGCGGTTGCCGCGCAGAATACGCTGATGAAAACAGATGACCACTTCATTCAACTCTGGACGACTCGCCAGCATCAAGGCTTCAAGCAGATGCTGATGAGCATCGCTACGCGGGTGCAGCAATGGAATCTGCGAGCCGGTGAGCACCACGGGCTTGTTGATTGGGCCGAGCAGGAAGGACAGCGCCGAGGCGCTATAAGCGAGCGTATCTGTGCCATGTAAGAGCACAAAACCATCATAATCTTCCCAGTGCTCTATCAACAGCCTCGCCAGATGCTGCCAGTCACGGGCCTGCAGATTGGCGCTATCCATTAAAGGGCTGAGCTCAAGAAAATCCAGCTGATACAGGGTATCGAGGTGAGCCAGCTGTTCTTGGAGCGTAGGAATAAAGCTGGGTAGGGGGTGATAGCCATTGGGGGAAGGCTGCATTCCAATGGTGCCACCGCTATGTAAAAGAAGGAGTTTGGGCTTCATGTGTCAGCTCTTGTGGGATGCATCGTCACCGCCCCATGGCTCAAGCCGACGGGGCGGGATTTCGTCTTTAAGAAGAAACAGAGGTGTGCTGTTGCTGGAGACGGGCCGCATCCTCAGGTTCTAACTCCCAAGCCTTGGGATCGATATCCATATCTTGGAACTTGTTCACATCAAAGACCGGCTGTTCAATGCCTTGTGCAAGCTGCTGATCAAAATCACGCAGAATGCGCAATCCTGGTTTGAACAAGAACAGCAAGGCAATCAGATTGACCAGCGCTAAAAGACCCATGGTGAGATCCGCAAAGGAGAAGACCGTGGTCAGATCGGTAGTCGCACCCCAGCACACCAAGCCGATAATCAACACGCGGAAAGTGGTCAGGATGTTGGGATTGTCATTCTTCAAAAAGGCGAGGCTATTTTCGCCTAAATAGTAGTTATATAAAATGGTACTAAAGCCGAAGAGCAGCAGGGCCACGCTGACAAAAATACGCCCCCACTCACCCACATGCATGGCCATGGCGGTTTGCGTGAGTGCCACACCGCCGATGCCTTCAGTGCTGGCTGGATCAAATAAACCGCTGAGCAGGATTAAGAAGGCTGTACCTGAGCAGATAATAATGGTATCGATAAAAACGGAGAAGGACTGCACGATACCCTGGTTAGCTGGATGAGGGACGTAGGCGACGGCGGCCACGTTGGGTGCGCTGCCCAGTCCAGCTTCGTTAGAGAACAGACCGCGTTTAACGCCCATCATGATGGCGGCGCCGATACCACCACCGATCAGAGGTTCGAGGCCAAAAGCACTGCGCAGAATCAGCATCAATATCTCTGGAACACGCTCGATATTCATACCGACGACAGCAAGTACGATGACTAAGTAGCCAACAGCCATAATGGGCACCAGATACTCTGCGACCTGCGCAATTCTTTTGACCCCGCCAAAAATAATCACTCCAACGATCATCGCCAGCGCAATCCCGGTGTAGTAAACCGGCACACCAAAGGCATCACCGACAGAAGTGGCGACAGCATAGGATTGCAAGGCATTGAAGCCAAAACCAAAGGTGATCAGCAGCAGTACAGAATAGATCACGGCCATCGGCTTCATTTTGGCGCCGATGCCACGCATGATGTAATGCGCTGGGCCGCCACGATAGGTGCCATCTGCTTCGGCACGCTTATACACCTGGGCCAGAGTGCATTCTAAAAAACTGGTGGCCATCCCCATCAAGCCGACCAGCCACATCCAGAAGATGGCACCTGGGCCGCCAAGGGTAATCGCCACCGCCACACCGGCAATATTACCGCCGCCGACACGGCCCGCCACCGACAGGACCAGTGCTTGAAAAGAACTGAGGTGGCCGTGTTGATCTTTTTTAAAGGCCTGCCCGCTGCCAAGAATTTTGAACATCCGCCCAAAGAAGCGAAATTGAACAAAGCGTGATGCGAGGGTAAAGCCAACCCCGACAAGGATCAGCAGTACGATCAGTACCTTCCCCCATAAAAGTTCGTTGAACATACTCAGCATGTCTTTTCTCCATTATTATAGATAGATAGCCGGCACATTTAATCAAGCTCTCGCTAGGGATAAAATTTGTCACTTTGGCTCTTATTGGGTGTGAATTGGCGCATTGTGTGCGTCAGACTGCATCTGTTTTGACATCTCAATCGATCAACCGCACATAAAGGCAAACTATGAACCAAGATTTAGCGCTCAACCTGCGCTTGCTGTGCAGCTACTACCGCTCGATTGCAGAAGTCTGTCGGCGTTTAGAAATCAATCGGCCTCAGTTCAATCGTTATCTCAGTGGGCGTTATCGTCCCTCAGCTAGCACGCTGCGGCGTTTTGGTGATTTTTTTGGTGTGGAGGTGGATGAGCTGCTGTTGCCCCATGCCGAGTTTCGCCAGCTGATACAGGTGCAGCCACGCCAACTGGCGCCGTCAGCCGATATGAAGGATAAGATCAGCGCCCACCTAGACATCTTAGGGGCTGTTGGTAGTCAGGGAATGGAGCGCTATTTGGGTTACTACTACGAGTATTATCTGTCTATGTCTGTTCCGGGCAAGGTGCTGCGCAATCTGGTCTGTATTGAGCGACAGGGGGATCAGTATGTTTTTCAGCGCACAGAGCGTATGCCTGGGCCAAAAGGTGGCGATCCGACCTACCATAATCGCTATCAGGGTTTGGCTTGGTTGCTGACAGATCGCCTGTTTTTAGTCGATTATGAAACGCTGAATCGTCATGAAATGACCCAGACGATTTTGTTTCTGAGCTTTCGTAAGCGCTTGGCGCGTTTGACTGGATTAAAGCTCGGCGTGTCGGATAACAGCGAAAGAATGCCCTGTTGCGCGCGTGTTGTGTATGAGTATTTGGGGCAGGAGATTCAAGTGCATCGTGCGCTATCGCGCTGCGGCCTTTTTTTACCTTCAGCTGCCACAATTGATCCTTGGATCTTGGAGGCAGTGCAAAACACCATGAGCGAGCAGGAAGTCCATTTCCGTGCTCGTCATGAGTAGATCTCTCTAATAGACTAGATGATCTGGTGTTGTTTCAGCGCTTGCAGCAGGGGCGAGAGTTGATCAGGGAGATTCAGTTGCCCTGTGGCCTGGATCAGTTGCACTTGCAGCTCTGGTGCATCGCTGGCGCAGGTCGTCAGCAGCAAGAGCCCCTGTTGAATCAGCCAGTGCTCCAGTTGCGGCTGGTGTGCTGCCAATCCCTCTGGCAGTGCGCCTTCCTCAAGGCGTAAAGCCAGCTGACCTCGCTCAAAAAGAGCCCGCTCCAACTCCTGTGCCAGTGCTAAGCGCGCGCTGGCTGATCCACCATGAATCGCGATCTGGCCTGCTTGTGTCCCATAGAATGCTGCCCGCTCACTGGCTTGAACTGGCCCCAGTTGGCTTGTTGTTTGCTGAGTTGGCTGATCGATCATCCCTGCAGCCAGGGTGTTCTTGTTCAAGCGATCGATCAGAATAAAGCGGCCGGTGGCGCGATTCTGACGATAGGCATCGGCCACAACAGGCTGCTCAAGCTCTAGGGTGACGCGTGCAATGGCATTGAGTTCAAGCTGTTGCGTTGGATGGCGTTCTAGGCTGTTGACCTCGGTTTGGTAGTGAATACGGCTGATGCGGGCATTAATCTGTCGCGTCCCTATCTTGAGTAGATAGGTTTTGCCCCGTACCAGTGGCTGTTCAGCCATCCACACCAGATCGGCATCTAAGCGGTCACTGATCTGAGCTTCTTCGGTGGTGCTGACCAGTAGATCGCCACGCGATATATCCAGCTCGTCTTCGAGTGTTAAGGTCACGGCCATCGCGGCTGAGGCCCGTGCTAACTCACCTTCCCAAGTCACGATGGATTGAACACGGCTGGTGCGTCCTGAAGGCAGCACGCGCAGGGTATCGCCTACCTTGACTTCTCCAGAAGCGACTGTGCCGCAGTAGCCACGAAAATTCAGATGTGGACGGTTCACGTACTGAACAGGAAAGCGCAGTGGCTGATGAATGGCCTCAGGGGTGACTTCTACGCTCTCAAGCAGTGGCATCAGGGCTGGACCTTTATACCAAGGCATGGATTCAGATGGGCTGACGACATTGTCGCCCTTTAAGGCAGATAGGGGAACAAAGTGGACGGGCGGCAGATCGAGCTGCTCAGCAAAGGCCAGATAATCCTGCTGGATCTGCTCAAACACGGCCTGGCTGTAATCCACCAAATCCATCTTATTGATCGCAACAACCAGATGGCGAATACCCAGCAAGGACACAATAAAGCTATGGCGGCGCGTTTGTGTCAACACACCCTTGCGTGCATCGATCAAAATAATGGCCAGCTCGCAATTCGAGGCCCCAGTGGCCATATTGCGGGTGTACTGCTCATGCCCTGGCGTGTCGGCAATAATGAACTTTCTTTGGGTGGTTGAAAAATAGCGATAGGCCACATCAATCGTGATGCCTTGTTCTCGCTCAGCTTGCAGGCCATCGACCAGCAAGGCTAAATCTACGGTATCGCCAGTGGTGCCTTGGGTTTTGCTTTCATGCTGCAAGGCTTCGAGCTGATCTTCATAAATCATTTTGCTGTCATGCAATAGGCGACCGATCAGAGTCGATTTGCCATCATCGACACTGCCGCAGGTCAGCAGACGCAGCAGTTGCTTGTTTTCATGCTGCTTGAGATAAGCTTGGATATCCTGCGCGATCAAATCTGCACCCTGTTGTTGATAAACGGGCTGCTGAGTCGGTTGGGCGTCAAGTGCTTGCATTAGAAGTAACCCTCCATTTTTTTCTGTTCCATCGAACCACGCGCATCTTTATCAATCATGCGGCCTTGGCGCTCTGAGGTGGTGGTGAGGAGCATTTCTTGAATGATTTCAGTCAAGCTGCTGGCGCTGGATTCAATCGCACCGGTCAGGGGGTAGCAGCCAAGCGTACGAAAGCGCACCTGCTTATACTGGGGGACTTCGCCTTCTTCCAGCGGCAAGCGCTCATCATCAACCATAATCCAAGTGCCATCGCGTTCCACTACGGGGCGCTCTGCGGCTAAGTACAGAGGAACAATCGGGATGCTTTCGAGCCAGATGTATTGCCAGATATCCAGTTCTGTCCAATTAGAGAGGGGAAAGACGCGGATGCTTTCGCCCTTTTCGACCTCGGTGTTATAGAGGTTCCACAACTCTGGGCGTTGATTCTTAGGGTCCCAGCGATGGTTTTTATCACGAAAAGAGAAGATACGTTCTTTCGCACGCGATTTTTCTTCATCACGGCGTGCGCCACCAAAGGCAGCATCAAAGCCATACTTGTTGAGCGCTTGCTTCAGTGACTGGGTTTTCATGATGTCCGTGTGCTTGGCTGAGCCGTGCACCATCGGGTTGATCCCCATCTCCACACCTTCTTGATTGATATGGACCAGCAGCTCCATCCCCGCTTCTTTGGCCATCTGATCACGAAAGCGGATCATCTCGTTAAACTTCCACGTGGTATCCACATGCAGCAATGGGAAGGGCGGTGATCCGGGGTGAAAGGCCTTGCGCGCTAGGTGCAGCATCACGGAAGAGTCTTTACCGATGGAGTAAAGCATCACCGGATTGGCAAAGCTTGCCGCCACTTCACGAATAATGTGAATGCTTTCTGCCTCAAGTTGTTTCAGATGCGTTAAACGCGAAGGGGGGAGGTGTTCTGCGCTGGATGACATGGTTTACTCCTGGGAATCCACTGCAAGCGAGCCTAAGAAGGCGAAATGCCAAGGATTATGCCTAGGGCTGGATAAAACCAAAAAGAATATATGGTGATTTTGAAAGAATTCTTTGATCTAAGTCGAGTGGAAGATAGGGTTATATAAAAATTCGCATTCAGTCTTTTACGTTATAAAAGAAAAGCGTTAGTCTAGGCAAAAATTCTGCACTTGATCGCTGAAGGAAGAGGATAAAAAGACTATGTATCGCTATAACCAGGTTGACCAACAACTGGTCAACGAGCGTGTTGAACAGTATCGTGAACAAACACGCCGTTACCTGGCGGGTGAGTTGTCAGAAGATGCTTTTCTCGCGTTGCGCTTGATGAATGGCCTTTACGTGCAGCGCCAGGCACCGATGTTGCGTGTGGCGATCCCCTATGGCACTTTTTCTGCCCAGCAGATGCGAACTCTGGCGAAGATTGCCCGCACCTGGGATCGTGGCTATGGACACTTCACCACACGGACCAATATCCAGTTTAATTGGCCGAAGTTGGAAGAAGTGCCCGATATTTTGGCTGAGTTAGCCACTGTACAGATGCATGCGATTCAAACTTCGGGCAACTGTATCCGTAATACCACGACTGATCCGCTGGCGGGTGTTGCTGCGGATGAAATCGAAGATCCACGCCCTTGGTGTGAGTTGATTCGCCAGTGGTCTACCCTGCATCCTGAGTTCGCCTATCTGCCACGCAAATTCAAGATTGCCGTGAGTGGTGGCCCGAGTGATCGTGCTTCTAGCCGTGTCCATGATATTGGCCTTGAGCTGGTCCGCAACGCCGAGGGCGCGATGGGCTTTAAGGTGCTGGTCGGTGGCGGGCTAGGCCGAACGCCCTTTATTGGACAGGTGATTCGCGAGTATCTGGAACCAGAAGAGCTGTTTAGTTATTTGGATGCCATTCTGCGCGTTTATAACCTGCGTGGGCGGCGTGATAACAAATACAAGGCGCGGATCAAAATCCTGGTTGCGGCAGCCGGTATTGAGCAGTTTCGTGCTTGGGTGGAAGACGAATGGCAGTATAGCCGTGGTGGTGATCTGCGTTTGACTCAAGAGCGCATTGACGAGATGAAAGCCCATTTCGCTCCCTTTGATTATGTGGCCCAGGCTGCGGAGGATCAGACCTTTGCCGCCGCTTTAGCTGCCGATTCAGATTTTCGAGTCTGGGTGGAGCGCAATACGCAAGCTCACCGTGTTGCTGGCTATCGTATTGTACATTTATCACTCAAGCCTCTGTTGGGCGCGCCGGGCGACATCACTGCCCAGCAGATGGACGCCGTAGCCGATCTGGCTGAAGCCTATAGTTTTGCAGAGATTCGTGCGACTCAGGATCAGAATCTGGTGTTCACCGATGTGCAGCAGAAGGACCTCTATGCCTTGTGGCAAGGCTTACAAGAGGCCAGCTTGGCCCGCACGAATATCAATACGCTGACTGATATGATTGTCTGCCCTGGCTTTGATTTTTGTTCGCTGGCCAATGCCAAGACGCTGAATATTGCGGATCAAATCAACCAGGTGTTTGAAGATCTGGATTACCTGCATGATCTGGGCGATATCCAGCTGAATATGTCGGGCTGCATTAATGCTTGTGCCCACCACCATGTGGGGCATATCGGCATTCTGGGTGTCGATAAAAAAGGCGAAGATTGGTATCAAATTACCTTGGGCGGTAGCGCAACAGAAAATGCCAAGCTGGGTAAGGTGTTAGGCAAGGCGATTCCAGCCGATGAAGTGGCGGCCACCTTAAAGGTGATCGTTGATACTTATCTTGAGCTTCGTGCCGAAGGTGAGAGCTTCTTGCAACTGGTGGATCGGCTGGGTCTGGCACCCTTTAAGGAAGCCGTCTATCCTGCACTGGCCTGATGCCTTGGCTCGTTGTGCTTGCCATCCTAGTGCAACACACGAGTACAACACAGCTTGTCTTGATCTAAAAAAGCCAGCTCCATTGAGGGGCTGGCTTTTTTGATCCGTGATCTCTGATGGCAGCGAATCAAGGCGACTCTTTATCTTGTCTTGTCGTCACGAATGCTATGTTATATCGTTTGATTGTGTAGGCCTTTGTCTCTCCTCTTTATCTGGAAAAAGCTATGCATGTTGAATCGAACGACCCTTTAGTGCTCACTCGTATATTAGAGCCAGATATCAGCCTAGCTGTATGGCAGCAGCAGGTCACTTGCCTTCCTTATGTCGAAGCACTCTTGGCCCTGCCTTGGAAACTCAATCTCAAAAGCTGTCTGCCCCTGAGAGGGTTAGAGGCCAAGCTTGCTGAAGATCTGCCCGACTTGTTGGAGCGGCGGGTGTTTGTGGATCAGGTGGCTGAGTTAAGCGAGATGTTTGCCTGCTTGTTCGATCTTGATCAGGTTGGTCTGCGACTTCAGGTTTTGGATCAGCCGATGTGCCCACGCTTTCATGTTGATCGCGTACTCTGTCGTTTAAGTGCCACCTTTGTTGGACCAGGCACGCAATGGCTCAGCCATCAGCAGGTGAATCGAGACAAGTTAGGTCATCAGCATCCAGCAGAAGATCAGCTAGAGGGGCAGCTTTTTGCAGCCGGAACCCAGATTCAGCAGCTCAAAGCAGGTGAAGTCGGGCTGATGAAAGGCAGTCTCTGGGAGGGGCAGGACAATCTGGGCTTGGTGCATCGCTCACCGAGCTTAGCAGCAGGCCAGCGGCGTTTACTGCTGACTTTGGACTTGATGTAAATGGGATGTGTGCCAATTCAATAAGATGCAAAAAAGCCAGCTCCTTTGAGGGGCTGGCTTTTTTGATCACGCAAAGCTAAACAGCTTAGAAGTGCGCCGCCTGAGCAGAGAAATCGAGCGGGCGCTCACCTTGCTCATCACGAATACAAGTGGGCAGGCCCATTTGATTCAGCAGGTGCAAGAAGGGCTGAGGGGGGAGCTCCTCGACATTCACCATCTTCTTAACATCCCAAATGCCCTGCGCTACCAGCAGCGCTGCAGCAACGGGAGGGACGCCAGCGGTATAGGAGATACCCTGCGAGCCGACTTCGTTATAGGCATCCTTGTGGTCCGCGACGTTGTAGATAAAGACCTCGCGCGCTTGACCATCTTTGCTGCCCTTGACCAGATCACCTATGCAGGTTTTGCCGGTGTAGTCGGGCGCTAAGGAGCCGGGATCTGGCAGGACAGCTTTGACCACCTTCAGGGGCACGACTTCTTGACCTTCTGCTGTCACCACAGGCTGCTCAGACAGCAGACCGAGATTCTTTAGCACGGTAAAGACATTGATATAGTGCTCACCAAAGCCCATCCAGAAGCGGATATTGGGCACATCAAGATTCTTGGATAAAGAGTGAATCTCGTCATGGCCAGTCATATAGCTGGTTTGTGTGCCAACGACAGGTAGGTCATCGGTGCGCTTGTGTTCAAACATCTGATTTTGTACCCACTGGCGGTTCTGCCAGGACCAAACACGGCCAGTGAATTCACGGAAATTGATTTCAGGGTCAAAGTTGGTCGCAAAATAGCGGCCATGCTGACCGGCATTAATATCGATGATATCGATGGAATCGATCTGATCAAAATACTCATCTGCGGCAAGCTTGGCATAGGCGTTGACGACACCAGGATCAAAGCCGACACCGAGGATGGCGGTGGTTTTGGCTTCTGCGCAGGCAGCTTGGCGCTTCCACTCATAGTTGCCATACCAGGGTGGCGTTTCACAGATTTTAGCTGGATCCTCGTGGATAGCCGTATCCAAATAGGCTGCACCTGTTGCAATACATGCGCTGAGAACAGACATATTCACAAAGGCGGAGCCGAGGTTCATCACGATCTGAGACTGGGTTTCCCGAATAAGGGCAATCGTGGCTTCAATATCCAAAGCATCTAAGGCATAGCATTGAATATCACCGTCGACCTTCATACTGCCTTTTTCTTTTACGCTTGTGGCGATGGCTTCACACTTGCTCAAAGTGCGTGAAGCGAGGGCAATACGACCAAGAATATCATTGTGTTGGGCGCACTTGTGCGCAGCAACTTGAGCAACACCTCCGGCACCAATGATCAGAACGTTTTTTTTCATTTCGATACGTCACTCCACTTTTACACAGTTGAAGCAGGGCTCACGAGAGCCCTTGCACAAAGTCGTCGTAAGAAAACTCCTTGACGAGCTCAATACGACCATCCAGCTGTTTCACAGCAATTGAAGGCATCTTGACACCGTTAAACCAATTTTTCTTGACCATGGTGTAGCCAGCCGTATCTTGGAACGACAGGCGGTCACCGATTTTTAAGGGTTCAGGAAAGTGAAATTCGCCAAAAATATCACCTGCCAAACAGGATTTGCCGCAGACCTGATAGGTGTGCGCTCCCTCGTTAGGCAGCAGTTTGGCGCTTTCACGATAGATCAGCAGATCAAGTAGGTGGGCTTCGATCGAGCTGTCAACGATGGCCAAGGGTTTGCCGTTATCAAGCAGATCCAACACGCTCACTTCGAGGGTGGTGGATTCGGTAATAGCGGCTTCCCCTGGCTCTAAATAGATCTGGACGCCATAGGTGCTGGCCAGATTTTTTAAGCGGGCGCAGAAGGCTTCGATAGGATAGTCGGGGCCAGTAAAATGAATGCCGCCACCTAAACTGATCCACTCCACTTCATGCAATAAAATGCCGTAGAGGTCTTCGATATGCGTCAGCATCTCATCGAAGAGGGCGTAGCTGTTATTCTCACAGTTATTGTGGAACATCAAGCCAGAAATCTGATCCAGCACGCCGGCGATTTTCATCGGGTCCCGCTCACCAAGGCGGCTAAAAGGACGGGCTGGGTCGGCAAGGCTAAAAGCTGAGCTGCTGACACCAGGGTTCACCCGTAAACCGCGCACATGGTTTTGCGACACATCTGCAAAGCGCTCAAGCTGGCTGATCGAGTTAAAAATGATCTTGTCGCTATTGGCGAGAACTTCTTCAATCTCATCATCAGCATAGGCCACGCTATAAGCATGGGTTTCGCCCTTGAATTTCTCCCGTCCCAGCTTCACCTCAAATAAAGAGGAGGAGGTGGTGCCATCCATATAGTCTTGCATCAGGTCAAAAGCAGACCAGGTCGCAAAGCACTTCAGAGCGAGCAAGGTCTTCGCCCCGGAGAGCTCACGCACCTTGGCCATGATTTCCATATTGCGTAATAGCCGCGTTTTATCAATCAGGTAGTAGGGCGTTTTCAGCATAGAGAACCTATTTCAAGAGGGGCAAATGATAGAGAAAGAGTGTCGGGGGGCTGGTGCAGCGCTGATGAAATGCTTTGTTTCAGATGCCTTTTCGGCCGAGCGCCAGCATAAAAAAGCGGCATTATATCGGATAAAAAGGAATCGCGATATGCTCAAATGCGCCTTCAGAGCCAGATCTGAAAGCGCTTTATCGCTAGCGACCAGTCGGCGGGTTGCTGTTAGTTTTGGCACTGGGATAGGCGGGTCGGAGGCTGGGATCGAGAATCACTAGGCTTTTGCCATCGGCTTCGATCAGCCCTTTTTCTTCCAAGTCCTTCAGTACTCGGCCTGCCATCTCACGCGAGCAGCCAACCAGCTGGGCAATTTCTTGGCGCGTCATGCGCACCAGCATGCCTTCTGGATGGGTGATCGCATCTGGCTGTTTGGCCAGTTCAATCAAAATGCGTGCGATACGCCCAGTGACATCCAGAAAAGCCAGATCACCCACCCGCTCCGTGGTGGCGCGCAAGCGACGTGCCAGCTGATTGCCGAGCAGGAACCAGAGGATATGTTGTTCTTGGGCCAGTTGCGTAAAGCGGCTGTAAGAGACTTCTGCCAGAACACAGTCGGTTTTGGCGCGCACCCAGGCGCTGCGTTGGCTGATTTCATCAAACAGCCCCATTTCACCGAAGAAGTCACCCTTGTTGAGGTAGGAGACGATCATCTCGCGTCCCTGCTCGTCTTCGATATAAACAGCCACGCAGCCTTCGACTAGATAGTAGATGGATTGGGCGGTCTCGCCAGCATGAATGATCAGTGATTTTTTACTGAACTGATGGCGCTTGGCCTGCTGTAAAAAAAGATCAAGTGCATCTTGATGTGGCTGCTGCATGGGGGATGAGGACATCTTCTGCTTCCTTGGGTAAACAACAAATAAGCGTGAATCGCGCAGGACTTCATTTAACCACCTTGGATGGTATGATGAAACCCAGTGAGTTCAATATGGCTCTCTGATCGGCTAAGGCTTGATCAGATCATGATCTGGTCAGGCTGACCTTGTCACAGATCAGCTTGATCGACCCGATAGATTCTACTGCATTTAAGGAACCCCATGCTGCCAAGTATTGCCGTACGTATTGCCCAAGAACTTGAGGTTCAGGAGCGTCAGGTTCAGGCCAGTATTCAGTTATTGGATGAAGGATCGAGTGTCCCGTTTATTTCACGCTATCGTAAAGAAGTCACCGGTGGTTTAGATGATACCCAGCTGCGCCACCTTGAGGAGCGCCTAGGTTATCTACGTGAGCTTGAAGAGCGACGCAAGGGCGTGCTGGCTTCCATCGCCGAGCAGGATAAGCTCTCCCCAGAATTAGAGGCTCAGATCCAAGCAGCAGAAACCAAGCAGCGCCTTGAAGATCTTTACCTGCCTTATAAACCTAAGCGTCGTACCAAAGCACAGATCGCGCGTGAAGCCGGTATCGAGCCCTTAGCGGATGCCCTGCTGGCGCAGCCTGAATTACAGCCCGAACAAGAAGCGCAAGCCTATATCAACAGCGAGGCCGGTTTTGCCGATGTGAAGGCGGTTTTGGATGGTGCGAAGCAGATCCTGATGGAGCGCTTCTCCGAAGAGGCGGAGTTGGCTGGTCGTTTGCGCCAAACCTTGTGGGAGGAGGGGGTGCTCTCCAGTCGCGTGCTGCCGGGGCAAGAGGAAGCTGGCGCGAAATTCAGTGATTACTTTGCCCATGATGAACCCTTGCGCACAACGCCTTCGCACCGCGCTTTGGCCATGTTTCGTGGTCGTAATGAAGGGTATTTGGCGTTGAATCTTCGCCTGCCAGATGAAGAAGAGCAACTGGCCCATCCCTTTGAAGCGGTGATCGCTGAGCATTGGAGTATCAGGCAGCAGCAGCGCCCTGCCGATCGTTGGCTACATGAGGTGGTGCGTTGGACTTGGAAGATCAAACTATCCAGCCGTCTGGAAACCGAACTGCTGGGTCGCTTACGTGAGCTGGCAGAGGAGGCGGCGATTCAGGTTTTTGCCCACAATTTAAAGGATCTGCTCTTGGCTGCACCAGCGGGGCCGCGCCCAACGCTGGCGCTGGACCCTGGCTTGCGTACTGGCGTAAAAGTCGCGGTGGTGGATGCAACGGGTAAGCTGGTTGATCACACCACCATCTATCCGCATGCGCCGCGCAATCAATGGCAGGAATCTATTGCGGTGCTGGCGCGTCTTTGTGCGCAGCATCAGGTGGAATTGATCGCCGTGGGTAATGGCACGGCCAGCCGTGAAACCGATCAGCTGGCGGCAGAGGTGATCAGCTGGTGTCATAAGCAGGCTCCTGAGCATCGCTTGCAAAAGGTGATGGTGAATGAAGCGGGTGCCTCGATCTATTCTGCTTCTGCATTGGCGGCTAAGGAATTTCCTGATCTGGATGCCACCCATCGCAGCGCAGTCTCCATTGGACGCCGCTTGCAGGATCCGCTGGCTGAGCTGGTCAAGATTGAGCCCAAGTCCATCGGTGTGGGTCAATATCAGCATGATGTGTCGCAAATTCAGTTAGCCAAAACGCTCGATGCAGTCATCGAGGATTGTGTTAACGCCGTGGGCGTCGATTTGAATACGGCCTCGGTGCCGCTATTGGCGCGGACCTCAGGCTTAAACGCCACCTTGGCAGAAAATATTGTCGCCTGGCGCGATGAGCAGGGCGCATTTCGCACGCGTCAAGATCTGCTCAAGGTGAAGCGCCTAGGGCCGAAGGCCTATGAGCAGTGTGCTGGTTTTTTACGTATTATGCGCGGCCAGAATCCGCTCGATGCTTCTGCTGTCCACCCTGAGGCCTATCCACTGGTCGAGCGGATTGCTCAGAACCACCAGCGCCCTGTTGAGAGTCTGATTGGTGATACGGCTTTTCTAACTAGCCTGAACCCGACGCAGTTGACTGATGCGCAGTTTGGCTTGCCGACAGTGAAGGACATTCTGAAAGAGCTGGATAAGCCAGGTCGTGATCCGCGTCCTGAGTTTCGTGCGGCTGTCTTTATGGAAGGGGTCGAGGATATTAAAGATCTCAAGCCGGGGATGGTGCTGGAAGGTGTCGTGACCAATGTGGCTAATTTTGGTGCTTTTGTGGATATCGGTGTGCATCAGGATGGTTTGGTGCATATTTCTGCACTGGCCGATCGCTTTATTCAGGACCCGCGTGAAGTGGTTAAGGCGGGCGATCTGGTGAAGGTGAAGGTGCTCGAAGTGGATATTCCGCGCAAGCGCATTGCCTTAACGCGGCGTTTGGATGAACAGCCAGTCGTGAAGGAGTCATCATCATCACGTGATGCGCGCCCGAAAAAAGCACCCGCTCAGCCTGCCTTGCAGGGCAATACACTGGGTGCGCTCTTATTGGCAGCGCAGAAGAAAAAGAAATAGAGTTCAGCTTTTCCTTTGGGATGGCATCCAGCGCGCTGGTGACAAGATCAGCGCGTTTTTTTGCGCGCGAGTAAGATGCACGCTGGCAAAGAGAGGGCGGCAAAAAGAAAGCGAAAAGGTCACGCAGGATCAAAAAAAAGAAGCGAGGGATAAAAAGAAGGGTAAAAAAGAGGAAAGCAAAAGGGAGATCAAAGGCTTAAAGCGAAGGTGTGAAATGGCTCCCGAAGCAGGACTCGAACCTGCGACCAATTGATTAACAGTCAACTGCTCTACCGACTGAGCTATTCGGGAACAACTTATTAAAACGCTGATCATTCTAAGGATATTTCGCTCTAGGTCAAGCCCAAAATGAAAAGCTTTTCATTTTAAAGACTTTTCTGCTAAAACTAGCCTTGATTTGATCAAGTTGGTGGCTATGCCCTGATTTGAACAGGGGACCCCATCATTATGAGTGATGTGCTCTAACCAGCTGAGCTACATAGCCAACGGCTGCGCATTATAGAGAGTTGATTTTGAATTGCAAGCCTATTGCCGCTTATTTTTTGATAAGAAGCGAAAAAGTGCAGAAAAAAGGTCAGGTTTTTGATGTGGTCAGCAGCTCAGGATGAAAAAGAGAGGAAGACAATGCACCGTTTAGATACCTCCTTAAGGGAGCAGGTTCGTGTATTAGGTGAAGGCTTGGGTCGCACGATGCGCAATGCCTTGGGCGATGATTTTTTACGCAAGGTTGAGCAGATCCGTCAGCTTTCTAAGCAGCTACATCGCGGTGAAGTGGAACAGCAAGAGCTGATTCAGGCTTTACATGCTTTAAAAGATAATGAGCTGCTGCCGATGGCGCGAGCCTTTACGCAGTTTTTGAATCTGGCCAATGCCGCTGAGCAGCACTATCGAGCGCGTGAGCGTGTGGTAGAGGATTACCGCGGTGGTGAGCAGCCTGGACTTAAGGCGCTGCTGGCTCGATTGAAAGATGGAGGGCATGCGCCTGCGGATTTAGTGCAAGCCCTGGAGCGCCAGCAGGTCGAGCTGGTCTTTACCGCGCATCCCACCGAAGTCAGTCGCCGGACATTGATTCAAAAGTATGATGCCCTCGATGCTTGTTTAGCTGAATATGAGGCTTCTCACCAGCCTGAGATGCGTGAGCGGGTGTTAGTGCGTCTTGAAGAGCTGATTGCCCAGGCATGGCATACCGATGAAATTCGTAACCAGCGTCCCTCGCCTGTTGATGAAGCCAAGTGGGGTTTTGCGGTGATCGAAAACTCCCTTTGGCAGGCCGTCCCCGCTTTTTATCGCGCACTGGATCGTGAGTTAGAAACGCTTGGTGCGCCGCGCTTGTCTCTTGATGCGGCGCCGATACGCTTTGCTTCATGGATGGGAGGGGATCGAGATGGCAATCCGCGGGTCACGGCGCGGGTCACGCAAGAAGTGCTCTGGTTGTCGCGCTGGATGGCGGCTGATCTCTACCTGCGCGATGTCGATCAGTTGCGCGCTGAGCTTTCGATGCATCAAGCCAGTGAGGAGCTTGTTCAGTATTTAGGCGGCCCGGCCCGCGAGCCCTATCGTGTTTTGCTTGGTCAGTTGCGAGAGCGACTGCGTGCCACCCTCGATTGGTTAAAGGCGCAGCTCGATGGCCAGCCCTATCAGGATGAGCGGGTGATCTTTGATGCCGATGGATTGCGTGCTCCACTACTGCTTTGCTATCGATCCTTGTGTGATCAGGGAATGCAGGTGATAGCAGAGGGAATGTTGCAGGATATCTTGCGCCGCCTGTCTGCCTTTGGTATGAACCTGCTGAAGTTGGATGTGCGTCAAGAAGCACCACGTCATGCACAGGCGCTCAGTGAGGCGACGCAGTTTTTGGGCTTGGGGGATTATGCACAATGGGATGAACAGCGCCGTGTTGATTTTCTGCTGCATGAGCTGACCAATCCGCGCCCCTTGCTCCCCACCAGCTGGCCCTGCTCTGAAGAAACCCAAGAGGTATTGGCCACCTGTCGCGTTATCGCCAAGGAGCGGGCCGATGCCTTGGGCGCTTATGTCATCTCGATGGCCGGTCAGCCTTCAGATGTCTTAGCCGTGGCCTTGCTGCTTAAGGCGGCTGGGGTCAAAAGATCCATGCGTATTGTGCCCCTCTTTGAGACGCTTGCGGATTTAGAGCGAGCGCCCAAGGTCATTGATGGTTTGCTGGCGCTGGATTGGTATCGCCGTTATTCCTCTCAGCATCAGGAGGTGATGATTGGCTACTCGGATTCCTCAAAAGATGCCGGTCAGCTCGGTGCGAGCTGGGCCCAGTATCGTGCTCAAGAAGCCTTAACCCAAGTTTGTGCTCAGCATCAAGTCGCCTTGACCTTGTTCCACGGTCGCGGTGGCACCATGGGTCGCGGTGGTGCGCCCACCCAAGCGGCGATTCTGGCTCAGCCACCTGGTTCAGTGCAGGGGCGGTTAAAAGTGACCGAGCAAGGAGAGATGATTCGCTTCAAATTTGGCCTGCCAGCACTGGCTGAACGAGCGCTGGAAGTTTACACCTGCGCCGTATTGGAGGCGACCGTCGCGCCACCCCCTGCGCCCTTACCTGCTTGGCGTGAACTCATGGATCAGCTGGCTGAAACAGGTGTGCAAAGTTACCGCGCGCTGGTGAAGGATCATCCTGATTTTGTGCGTTATTTTCGTCAGCTCACGCCCGAGCAAGAACTGGCGAAGTTGCCACTCGGGAGTCGGCCTGCCAAGCGTAAAGCCGGTGGCGGTATTGAATCCTTACGCGCGATTCCGTGGATTTTTGCTTGGACGCAAGTGCGCTTGATGCTACCGGCTTGGCTGGGCACAGATGAAGCGCTCCTGAAGGCAGAGGAGGCAGGTCAGTCAGGGCTGCTGCGTGAGATGATGGATGGCTGGCCCTTTTTTGCCAGTAATATCAATATGCTGGAGATGGTGCTGGCCAAGGTGGATCTCGCGCTGGTTGAGGAATACGAGCAGCTGCTGGTCGATGAAGCGCTCCATCCACTAGGGCGAACTTTGCGCGAGCGTCAGCAGGCTTTGCAGGCGGGTGTGCTCCGCTTACGCGAACAAACTCAGCTATTAGAAGAAGTGCCGTTGACGCGTCAAGCGATTCATGTGCGCACGCCCTATATTATCCCGCTTCACCACCTGCAGGCTGAGTTGCTCGCGCGTGTTCGTGCTTGTGAGCAGCAGGGTGTTTGTCCGACGGCAGAGCAGCAGGCGCACCTAGAGCGCGCTTTGATGGTCACGATTGCTGGGATAGCGGCAGGCTTGCGTAACACTGGCTAGAGGTGCTGGCTAGAGGTAAGGGGCTGAGTGTGCTTTATCCGATCACCGAGCGGGGGAAGTTTCCCCTGCTTTTTTTATGGTCTTGGCGTGGTTGAGGTTGAACGTGCTTTCCTGACCAGTCATCTGTTATTCTTAGTCTTTTGATTGATTCGCCTTCCAACCAAAAGGGCACAAGATGAGCATTAAAGACGCTGCTATTCTCCTCGCTGTTGCAATTGCTTTTTTAATCCCTTTCGCTGGTTATGCTCTTCATGTGCATCTCGAAGCTAAGCGGCGGCAAGCACTGGCAGAGGCCACGCATCAACGCGAAGCTGAGCAAGCTAGCCAGAATCTCTATGAGCAAATCCTGCTGATATGTCGTGCGGCACAGGATGAACAGATGGATCAAATTGAAGCCTGCTTGCGTTTGCGCGTGATGTTGGATCTGCTGCAAGAAGGGCGCTATGTTCAGCAGCCAGAGTGGCAGGTGATTGATCAGATTTACCAGCGCGCGCGTCACTTGGCGACCCATCAGGCCTACCTTGATTTAGCGCCGGATGAAAAAGCCCAGCAGGATCAGCAGCGCCGCGCTTTAGAAGAGCAGTACGAAGCCCAGCTTAAGCCCGCCCTTCAAGCGCTTAAAAGTTTTTGTGAGGCTCAGGGCGGGACAGTCGCAGCGCCTTTATATATCGATGCGGCAGCGAGGTAGTCAGCATGTTGCCCGTCAATACCATGCTGAAAAACCTGCGCTCGGATCGACAAAAGCGCAAACCCAGTGCGCGCGCCGATGCGCAAACGACGACCACAGGCAACTTTAATGATCAGCTGCTGAACCAGATTTCGGTTGCTGGACGCGCTGATCTCAAGCGCGAACTCAAGCAGCTGCAAGAGCTGATGGAGCAGTCTGGCGAAGAGTTAGAGCGCAACCCGACCATTGGCAATCTCGAAGTTTTTCGTGCGGTTTTGGCACAGCTGGTCGCCAAGGTGGTCAAAGGAGGCTTTCAGGTCGATAGTGTCGGCCCTGGCTGGCATCCAGCTGATCGGCATCAGATTGTCAGACGCATCGATGATGAAGCTGAAGAACTGTTGGAGTTGGTGATGCACCAGCAGAAGGATCGTGTCGCGATTGCGCGTCGTTTGGTGAATATCAAAGGCTTGGTGATCGATCTGATCTCCTAAGAGCGGTGGTTGCTCTTGAGTGTCAACGGTCCTCACGTCGGTCGTGAGGGTTGAATGTTTAGTGAATAATAAGGTTGGCTCTATGTCTGCTTTTCCTGAATGGCCCAGTGTTGCTGATTTAGTGGGTCACACTCCTCTCGTGCGTTTACAACGCCTCCATGCAGGACACAATAATCACCTTCTGGTTAAGCTTGAGGGTGATAATCCAGCGGGGTCCGTCAAGGATCGCCCTGCTTTTTCAATGATACGTCAAGCGGAGTTGCGCGGTGATATTCGACCGGGTGACCGCATTATTGAAGCGACTTCAGGTAATACAGGTATTGCCCTCGCGATGGCGGCCGCCGTGATGGGGTATCACATGACTTTGATCATGCCGGAAAACCTGTCTGATGAACGCAAGTGGTCGATGCAGGCTTATGGCGCAGAATTGATTCTGGTCACCAAAGCACAAGGGATGGAAGGTGCGCGTGATCTGGCGCTCAATATGGAGCGCGAAGGCAAGGGTCGGGTACTGAATCAATTTGCGAATGGCGATAACCCGCTGGCGCACTATCATTCGACTGGCCCTGAGATTTGGGAGCAGACGCAAGGCTTAGTGACACATTTCGTCAGCTCAATGGGTACCACTGGCACGATTATGGGCACGGGGCGCTATCTTAAAGAGCAGAACCCAGCAGTACAAATCGTGGGTTTGCAGCCAGAAGAAGGTTCCAGTATTCCGGGTATCCGCCGCTGGCCTGAGGCCTATTTGCCTAGCATTTTTGATCCTGCAGGGGTCGATCGTGTCCTTGATATCAGCCAGCAAGAAGCAGAGGTGATGACACGGCGTTTGGCGCGCGAAGAAGGTATTTTTGCTGGTGTCTCCTCAGGAGGCTCAGTGGCCGGTGCGCTGAAAATTGCAGCAGAACTGGAGAATGCCGTGATCGTTGCTATAGTGTGCGATCGAGGCGATCGCTATCTCTCAACAGGTGTGTTTGCTGTTTAAGACGATCTCAGGTGTCAGTGAATCTGAGTATCCACAGGCGTTAACGCGCCTTAGCAAGAGGTGGGATAAGGCATGGTAAAAGTTAGAGACGATCAGCCACTCAAAGAAGATGGTCAGGTTGACCTCCCTCTATGGATAGAGCACTTACAAAAGGAAGTGGCCTTGGCCCATCCGGATCGAGTCCTTGCTGCGGCAGAACTGGCAGAAGAACTCGAAGCCCGCGCCATTGCAGAGCAGCGTCAGTGGTATGAAGGTGCCAGCAGTTTACGCACTGGCTTGGAGATGGCCGATATTCTTGGCGAATTGCATCTCGATGATGAAACCCTGATGGCGGCCATTCTCTATCGCGGCGTGCGCGAAGAGCTGATTACACTGGAGGCCATCGAAAAGCGCTTTGGCGGCTCGGTCAGCAAGCTGATTGATGGCGTGCAGCAGATGGCGGCGATCAGTCAGATTCAGCCCAGTGAACTGCCCGCGTTTGGCCAAAAACAAAGCCAGCTCGAGCAGCTGCGTAAGATGTTGGTCGCGGTGATTGATGATGTGCGGGTCGCGTTGATCAAGCTGGCTGAGCGGACCTGCGCTCTGCGCCAAGTCAAAACGGCCCCGCGAGATAAAAGACTGCGTGTGGCGCGTGAAGTCTTTGAAATCTATGCGCCTTTGGCCCATCGTTTGGGGATCGGTCATATCAAATGGGAGCTAGAGGATTTATCTTTTCGCTATCTCGAAGAAGATAGCTACAAGTACATTGCGCGCTTACTCGCTGAGCGGCGCATGGATCGCGACGGCTATATTCAGCAGGTGATTCAACAGCTGTCTAGCGCCATCCAAGATCAAGGAATACAAGGCGCGGATCTGCAAGGCCGTGCCAAGCATATCTATTCCATCTGGCGCAAAATGAAGCGCAAGAAGATCGATTTTTCTCAGGTCTATGATGTGCGCGCGGTACGGATTCTGGTGCCTGAGGTGCGTGATTGCTATGCCGCATTGGGTATTGTTCATTCCATGTATCGCCATATTCCACATGAGTTTGATGACTATATTGCCACGCCCAAGGAGAACGGCTATCGCTCCTTGCACACGGCTGTCCTCGGGCCAGAAGGCAAGGTGCTGGAAGTCCAGATTCGTACCTTCGCGATGCATGATGAAGCTGAACTTGGGGTCTGCGCGCACTGGCGCTACAAGGGCACCGATGCCAGTGGCAAGAGCAATGCCTATGAAGAGAAGATTGCTTGGCTGCGTCAGGTGCTGGAATGGCAGGAAGAAATTGGCGATGCCACTGGCCTGCGTGATGAATTACAGCATGATGTTACGCCGGACCGTATCTATGTTTTTACGCCAGATGGCCATGTGATCGATCTTCCCCAAGGTGCAACGCCCATCGATTTTGCTTACCGTGTGCATACCGAAATCGGCCACCGTTGTCGGGGTGCCAAGGCCAATGGGCGTATTGTGCCCTTGAACTATGCGCTTAAAACGGGCGAGCAGGTTGAGATACTGACCACTGCAGGTGAGGGCGCACCGAGTCGCGATTGGCTCAATTCCGCGCTCGGCTATGTCAAAACCTCACGCTGCCGCGCCAAGATCCAGCATTGGTTTAAGCTGCAAGATCGAGATAAGAACGTCGATGAAGGCCGTCAGCTGCTAGAAAAAGAGTTCAGTCGTCTCAGCTTAGAAGGCTTGGATCTCAATGCCGTGGCGCAGGCTTTGAACTTGCAAAAAGAAGAAGATCTCTACGCGGCGCTCGGTGCTGGAGATGTGCGTCTGGGGCAGGTCTTATCCATGGCGCAGCACCTGTTTGGTGAAACCGAAGACTTGGATCAGCTGGATCGCCTGCTGACCCGTCCTGGGCAGCGCAAAGAGACGGCGACGCAAGATGATGTCACCATTTTGGGCGTCGGTAATCTGATGACTCAGATGGCCAAGTGCTGCCAGCCCTTGCCCGGTGATGACATTCTTGGCTATATCACTCTAGGTCGCGGGGTCACCATCCATCGCCAGGATTGTTCCAATGTGGGGCAGCTGCGCGCAGAAGATCCGAATCGTTTGGTCAATGTTGAGTGGGGCCACAAAAAAGCCCAGATGTACCCAGTGGATATTCGTATCAAGGCTTGGGATCGCACTGGCCTGCTGCGCGATATCACGTTGATTCTGGCCAATGAAAAGGTCAACGTGCTTTCGGTGAATACGCTGACCGATAAAAAAGAGAATCTGGCCAATCTGCTGCTGACGCTGGAAGTTCAAGGCTTGGAAGCGCTGGGTCAGGTGCTCAATAAGCTGAATCAACTCCCCAATGTGGTGGATGTGCATCGCTTCCGCCAGAAATTGACACCCTCATCCTCTGCCAAATCGGCAGGGTAAAAAGGTGTGCAGCCAAAAGGAAAGCTTGTGTCAGAAGGCTATCAAATACAGGATCTGCTGGCGCTGATGGCGCGTTTGCGTGACCCGCAGCAGGGTTGCCCTTGGGATCAAAAGCAAACCTGGCAGACGATTGTTCCGCATACCTTGGAAGAAGCCTATGAGGTTGCGGAATGTATCGAGCAGCAGGATTATCAGCATCTTCAAGAAGAGCTGGGAGATCTGCTCTTTCAGGTTGTCTACTATGCCCGCTTTGCTGAAGAAGAAGGACGTTATGATTTTGCGGCGATCGTCGATCAGCTCACCGCCAAATTAATCCGTCGTCATCCTCATGTCTTCCCTTCTGGGACGCTGAATGGATTATCTCAGCAGAAAACGCCTGTTGATGCAGACGCCGCTAATCCATCTTTTGTGGATGAACAACAGGTCAAGCAGCGCTGGGAGGCGATCAAAGCTGAGGAGCGTCAGGCTGCGGCCTCTGAGCATCGGCCCTCTTCTGTTTTGGATGATGTCCCCGCAGCGCTGCCGGCCATGTCGCGCGCGGTTAAATTACAAAAGCGCGCAGCCAGTGTGGGCTTTGACTGGGCCGAGTCGCTGGCTGTAGTGGATAAAATGCAGGAAGAGCTGGATGAAATCCGCGTTGCATTAGCCAGCGGTGAACAGGCCGCCGTGGTTGATGAAGTCGGCGATTTTATTTTTGCGACGCTGAATCTGGCGCGCCATTTAAAGGTTGATCCTGAACAGGCGCTTCGAGGCACCAATCGCAAATTTAGCGAACGTTTCAAGCAGGTTGAGCGACTCAGCGCAGCTGCGGGCACACCGTTAACGCTAGAGCGACAAGCTGATCCACAACAAGCCGTGACACTGGAGCAAATGGAAGCTTATTGGCAGCAAGCTAAGCATATTGAACGCACCAAGCAAGGATGATCAGGGGCAAGCTATCATGCGGATGAGTTTGAAGGGCTGGGTGTTTTTTCTTGGGTTTTTTCCAGTATGGCTATTGGTTGTGGGCCTGGGTGGCTGGATGTTATCGCAGCACTTCCAAGCTTTAGAGCAACAACTGTTTGAAAAAGGCCAGCTGACACTGAGAAATCTCAGTCCTGCACTCGCGATGGGCTTAACCCAGCCAGATCGCCAGGCTTGGTTAAGAGGTGTTGCTGATCAGCTATTGGAAACGCCGGATGTGCGTGCTTTTTCTATCTATGATCAGCGCCAGCAGAGTTTACTGCACAGTGGCCCAAGCATGCGGCCGCTTGAGCGTGATGCGCATCTTCGTTGGACTCACCAATCCTCTTTTGCAGTTGAGCAAGATACCCTGCGTTTTATTGAACCCCTCTATGATGTTGGTGCGTTACGCGATGTGCAGCGCTTGCGTGCGGCTGATGGCCCACAACTGGTTGGCTGGGCGGAGCTGGAACTCTCGCGGACACCTTTGCAGCTGTATCAGTACCGTATGCTGCTGCTCAGTGGTGCGCTGGTATTGGGCTTCTTGTTGTTTAGTTGGGTGATGACGCACCATTTTGTGCGCTACCTACAAAAGCGTTTAGAAAGCTATCGCTATGCGCTGCATCAAATGGCACGTGGTGAAAGCTGGACATTAGATGAGCTGGCGGAGGTCAAAGAACTGCGGCATCTTCGAGCCCAGATCTGGGATTTGGCGGATGCTGTCTCACAGCGCGAGCACCTTTTGAATCAATCGATTGAAGAGATTCAGGAAGACGCGCTGCGCAGCCTTGAGACAATTGAAATCAAGAATATCGAGCTCGATCGGGCGCGTAAAGATGCACTGCAAGCGAGTCGGATTAAATCTGAGTTTCTGGCCAATATGAGCCATGAGATACGCACGCCTTTGAATGGCATTATTGGCTTTTCTAATCTGCTCTCGCGCACAGAGCTAGATTATCGCCAAAAAGAGTACATCAGTCATATTCTCGGCGCTTCAGAAACCATGCTCGGCATCATCAATGACATTCTGGATTTCTCCAAAATTGAAGCCGGTATGATGGTGCTTGAAGAAGAGCCGCTGGCGCTACGTCAGCTTTTAGAGGATTGCCTCTCGCTCTTTGCCCCGCAAGCTCATCGTGGGCAGCTGAATCTGCTGGGTCTGGTGTATGACGATGTGCCTTTGCAGGTGAAGGTGGATCCGTTACGCCTCAAGCAGCTGCTGACCAATTTGGTTGGGAATGCGCTGAAGTTCACCGCCGAGGGTGAGGTGGTGGTGCGGATTATGCTGGATGATCTGCCCGAAGAAGGCGATACCCCCGAGGTTCAGCAGATCGGACGCTATTGCCAGCTGCGTTTTAGTGTCAGTGATACAGGCATTGGCCTCAGTGAAGTGCAGCGCCAAAAGCTTTTTCGCGCTTTTTCTCAGGCTGACACCACGCAAACACGCCAGTTTGGTGGTACCGGCTTGGGTTTGGCCATTTGTAAACAGCTGGTGCATCAGATGGGCGGGCGGATCGACCTAGACAGCACAGAAGGGCAGGGTTCGACCTTTTGGTTTAGCCTGCCTTTGCAGATAGTGCAGCCAGCGCAAGAAGCCGAAGTTTGGCTCAAGGGGCAGCATCTCAGCGTGATTGAATCTCATCCACTGACCAACCAAAGCTGGTGTCATCAACTGCGCAGCTGGGGGGCTCAAGTTGAATCTTTTCTTTCCCTGCCTCATACGGATCTGCATGCCTCTTCGGCGATGCTGATTGGAATGAATGTGCAGCAGATGCAAGACTCGGCTTGGAGAGCTTGGATAGACGGCCTCCATCAGCAGGGGGCGCCTTATTTATTGGTGTTCAATACCAGCGATGCGGAGCTGCTGCACTTCTGGCGGCGCTATGCCACTGAACCCTTTTTGACTAAACCTCTGAGTCTGGATACCCTGCGCCGTGCAGTCAAAGAGCGCCTCGATCAGCAGGCGCTCCCCACTGAGACCGCCCTCCCTGTCGCCCCGCTTCCTGCACCCCTAGCCCCACAGCGCCAATCAACGGTCTTGGCTGTCGATGATACCCCTTCTAATTTACTCCTGCTGGTCACCTTGCTGAAACAGATGGGTTATCAGGCTTTGGAGGCCACCAATGGCGATGAAGCCTTGCAACAGGTGCAGCTGCATACAGTGGATCTGATTTTAATGGATATCCACATGCCGGGGATGACTGGGTTTGAAGCGGCACAGCGCATACGTTCACTGGGGCATCAGTACCGCAGTCTGCCGATCATTGCCTTGACAGCCCATGCTGTTCATGAAGAAAAGCGCCTGTGGCTGGATTCAGGGATCAATGATGTGCTGCTCAAACCCTTGCAGGAAAAGCAGCTGGTCGATGTGATGCATCGTTGGTTAGGTGAGCGCTCACAAACACGGGCTTCTCGTTGGACTCAGCCACCGGTTGATAAAGAAATGGGGGTGCATCTGGCGGCTGGGCGTCCTGAGCTTGCAGACGAGCTGTTAGAAATGCTGGTGGCTTCCTTGGATGAAAGCCGAGCCGAGCTGCAGGCGGCCTTTGCGCAGCAGGAGCCAGAGCAAATGCAAGCCGTTGTCCATAAGCTCCATGGTGCGACGCGCTATTGTGGCGTGCCGGATTTAGCACAGATCACTGAAGCGCTTGAAACCCAGATCAAGTCTGGGCATTTGCAGCTGGCGCTCTCCAACTTCGAACAGCTGCTTTTGGAGATGGATCGTTTACAAAGTTGGCACGATGAGGAGTATCGGCGAGGCTGGCATTTTGAAGTCAGCTAAGAAGCCTTAGGTGTCTGGGTCTGCAAAGCGCTGCGCAATGGCAGCAAACTCCTGATGGATTTTCAGGAAATGTTCCACGATCAGTGGATTGAAGTGATGGCCACTGTCTTTTTGAATGATATCGACTGCTTTGGCATGAGAAAAAGCGGGTTTGTAGATGCGTTTTGCAATCAGCGCATCATAAACATCGGCCAGTGCCATTAACTGAGCGGCTAAAGGAATGGCTTCTCCTTGAAGCCCCTCTGGATAGCCTGAACCATCCCACTTTTCTTGGTGCGAATAGGCGATCTCCTTGGCTGTTGTCAGAAAATCGACCGAAAAGCCCAGCTGTTGTTCTGCTCTTTCTATTGCCTTCTTGCCGAGCGTAGTATGCGTTTTCATAATGGCAAACTCTTCCTCAGTCAAAGGTCCGGCTTTCAGTAAAATCGCATCCGGAATCCCGACCTTGCCGATATCATGCAAGGGTGCAGATTTAAACAGCTGGTCAATATAAGTCGGGGTCAACTGAGCTTGAAACTGGGGAAGCTGGCTCAGGCTTTCTGCTAGTAAGCGCACATAGTGCTGCGTGCGACGAATATGATGCCCTGTATCTGAATCGCGCGTTTCGGCCAGAGAGGCCAGAATCATAATGGTGACATCCTGAACCCAGGTGACTTCTTGGGTGCGCCGCCTGATTTCCTGTTCTAGGAAAGCATTTTTATCGCGTAAAAAATCCTGCTGTGCCTTGAGTTGTAAGTGATGGGCGACACGGGCACGCAAAATGGCTGGCACAACGGGCTTGGTCAGATAGTCAGCGGCGCCGATCTCCAGCCCCAGTGTTTCATCAGCGGCCTCTGTTTTTGCAGTCAGAAAAATAATGGGGATATGCTGAGTCGTCGCCTCTGCTTTGAGTTGGCGGCACACCTGATAACCATCCATTTCTGGCATCATGATATCGAGCAAGATCAAGTCGGGCTGATAGGCAGCATGGGCGATCTCAATGGCTTTGCGCCCTCGAGTGCAGACTTTGATCTGGTAGTCTTCTTGCAGTAATGCGCTGAGTAAAGTCAGATTATCTGGCGTATCATCGACCAGCAAAATCAGTGGGCGCTCTAGGTTACGCATGATCTGCTCCTGATTGAGGATGAGTTGACCACTTCTCTAGCAGGTTCAGGGCGAGTGCAAAGTCATAGGCTGCTACGGCTTCTTGTAGGGCCTGCCAGTCTTGGCGCTCTGCGGCAGACAGCGGTGCCAGAAGCATCTGGAGTTGCTCAACAGCCTGTGGGCTGTCTTCTTTTAATAAACAGATCAGCTGATCGAGCGCTGCAGGCGAAGTCTGGGTGTTGTGGGCAGGGAGCGCAGACTCTTGTGAACTTGGCGTTTCTTCATCCTTCGCAAAAGCAGCCAGTTCCGCCAGCAGAGGATCGAGCGACTGCATCAGCTGCGCCAGAAGCAGATCCAGTGTGGGTTGGTTGATGGTCTGCTGCTGACATGCGCTCTCGAGTGCGGCCGAAGTATCGGCAACCTCCATCGCACCCAGGGTGGCCGCCGCACCCTTAAGGCTATGTGCCAGCCGCTCTGCGGTTGAGTAGTCCTGCTGCTGGCAGGCTTGACGGAATTGATCTGCAAAATGCTGCTGACCTGCATAAAAAAGCCGTAGCATCTTGATCAGCAGCTCGGGCTTATGCATGACATTCGCCAGAGCCAGCTGAAGATCGAGCCCCTGTAGTTGCTCAAGTGCAGGCAGCGGCTGAGCAAGGGAGGGATCTTGCGGGGCTACAAGTCGTGGTGGATGGCTTTCTTGTTCAGGCTGCTTTGGGCTGATCCAACGGCTGATTGTGGCGTACATGGTCTCGATATGAATGGGTTTAGCAATATGATCATTCATGCCGGCCGCCATCGCTTTATCTTGATCACTTTGCATGGCGTTGGCTGTCATGGCAATAATAGGCAGATGGTGACGATGTGCGAGCTGGCGTATTGCCTTGGTCGCTTCATAGCCATCCATGATCGGCATTTGACAATCCATCAGCACAAGATCGAAAGCCTGATCACTTTGACAGTGCTCCACTGCTTCTTGCCCATGCTGCGCCAGGGTCACCATAGCGCCAGCCTGATCGAGCAACTCCAGCGCCAGCTCTTGGTTCATTGGATTATCCTCAACCAGCAAAATCTGGCAGCCTTCGAGTCGCGTTGCGAGTTCTTGCTGCGCAGGTCGGGATGAAGAGGCACTGGCTGTATCCTGATATAAGGCTTCTCCTATGGCTTCGAGGAGATGAGAGGCCGTAGTCGGTTTAGTCAAGATGGCCGCAAAGTGGGCCTGCTGCTGCTGAGCCGCTTGCAGCGCATCATCACGATGATAGCCGGTAATCAAGATGGCGGGCGGGCAGGGATGAGTGGGTGAGCAGGCTGCCTGACACTTCATGATGGTGGTGATACCATCCTGCTGTGGCATCTTCCAGTCAATGAGCACCAGATCATATGGATGGGCTCGCAGTTGTTCTTCTGCCTCGAGGCCATGTTTTGCTGTCGCCACCTTGACCTGAAAACTACTCAGCAGGCTACTCAGGATTTCGCGTGCAGAGGCGTGATCATCAACCACGAGGGCGCTCAGATTGGCAAACTGGCTGGCATCAGGCATGCGTCTTGCTTTGGGGGTGGACTGCAATAGCAGGGTGACTGTAAAGCGGAAGGTGGTGCCTTTTTGCGGCGTGCTTTCAACGTCGATGGTGCCAGACATCAGTTCGACCAGCTTTTTCGAGATCACCAGCCCAAGCCCTGTGCCACCATATTTGCGTGTTGTTGAGCTATCGGCCTGACTAAAGCTCTGGAAAAGCCGGCCAAGCTGCTCTTGGTTCATGCCTATCCCCGTGTCGATGACTTCAAAGCAGAGGGTGGCTTGTTGGTCGTTCTGCTCCAAACAGCGAATGCGGATGATGATTTCACCTTGCTCGGTGAATTTCACCGCATTGTTGGCGAGGTTGGTCAGAATCTGGCCTAATTTAAGCGGATCTCCTTTTAAGGCGACTGGAACCTCATAGGGCAGGTCAAAAAGTAGCTCCAGGCCCTTATCCTCTGTTTTGAGTGCCAGCAGGTTGGCGAGATTGTCCATCACTTCATCAAGATAAAAATCGGTTTCTTCCAACGTCATTTTTCCCGCTTCAATTTTAGAGAAGTCGAGAATCTCATTGATGATACCGAGCAGGTTTTCTCCAGCCTGATGCACTCTTTCAATATAGTGCTTTTGTCGTGTGTTGAGCTCTGTTTGTAAGGCAAGATAGGACATGCCAATAATGGCATTCATCGGGGTCCTAATCTCATGACTCATATTGGCGAGGAAGTCACTTTTCGCTTGGGTGGTTTCTTCGGCCAGCTGCTTGGCACGTAGCATTTCTTCTTCGGCCGTTTTGCGCAGGGTGATGTCTTCTAGCATCCAGACTGTGCCTTTGGATAGGTCATTCGGATCCAGCGCCCGACTGCTGAGGTGGCACCAGAAGAGGCTGCCATCAGAGCGGATCAGCTCTTGGGTCCGTTGATGCACCTTGCCTTGTGCCAGCTCTTCATAGACCCAGCCTCCGCCTTGAATATAGGCTTCTTCACTGGGATACCAGCGTTGTGTGCTCTGTCCAATCAACTCTTCTAAAGGACAGCCAAAGAGCTCAGCCAGTTTATTATTGCCTTGTTGGACAATACGGTCTTTCAGCAGAACAATCGCCAAGGTCGCAGCTTCAAAAATGGCCTTTTGTTCTTCTGCAGCTTGGATCACGGCTTGTTGGGCAAGGCGTCGCTCAGAAATATCACGAAAGACGATGACGGCACCAATAATCTTGTCGTGGCGGACAATGGGCGTGGTCGTATGTTCGACATTCAGCACCTGCTCATTCTGAGTCCAGAGGGTTTCTTGATCGCTACTGCGGGTCAGGCCATCTGTAAGAGGAAGACAAAAGTCACTGTCTTCAGCCAAAATCGGCATGCCGGATGCATCGTAATGCACCAGGCTTTGAAAGTGAGCGTGTAAGAACTCTTCTTCTTTATACCCCAGCAGGTTATGTGCCGCTGGGTTTGCAAAATTAATGATGCCTTCTGTATCGATGACCACGATGCCTTCTTTAACCGCTTCAAGGATCAGGCGACTTTTTTCTTCCGCCGCACGTATCTCGCTTTGCTGCGCCTCCATTTCGATGGCTTGCGCGGCAAGTTGTGCTGTCTGGCGTTCCATTTCATTGGCTTGATTCTGGCTTTCTTCGAGCAGTTCTTGGGTTTTGATGTTGCGCTCAATGATCGCTAGATTCATCGCCAGAATGGGCAGGAGCTGCTCAAGTAGAGCATGCTGCTGTTCATCAAAGTGATTCAGGCTGGCCAGCTCGATCACGGCCAGAAGCTGCTCTTTATGCAATACGGGGAGCAGGACCACTTCTCTAGCGGGGGTGAGGGTGAGCCCAGAGCGAATGGTTGCTGTCTCTGGTAAGGGAGCATGAAAGACCAGCGTTTTTCTTTCTAAAGCACATTGTCCGATGAGCCCCTCGCCGAGTGTGAAAGACTGGTGCTCAGTGCTGCGCTCACGAAACGCATAGCTGCCGAGAAGATGAAGAGAGGACTGATCGGTGTTGTAGCTGTAAAAGGCCCCCTGACCTAACTCGACTAAAGGGGCGAGAGTCTGCAAGAAGCGATTGGCTACCTCTTCTAGGTGGCGGCAGATTTGCAGTTGAGATGACATTTCCGCGATGCTGGTTTTAATCCAGCGTTGTTTCTCAACCTGCTGGAAGACTTGTCTGAGACTGCTGCTGGTATCAAGAATGTCCTGTATTTCGGCAGGTACGGGCTGAGTTGGTGCTTGGATTTTTTGAGCGAGAGCCAGGACCTCTAGCGTCGATTTGAGTTCACGCAACGGGCCGCGCACGGTACGGATGCTAAAGCGTCCTAGCGCCCAACCTATCAACATCAATAGGATAAAGCTGCTGGCGAGGATCCATTGGGCTTGTTGCTGTTGCTGCTGAGCGCCGATGGAATGCTCGACGGCCCTTTGTGCCTGCTGCTGCTTCCAGAGTTCAAGAAGCTGATCCAGACGGCGTGCGAGGGCGGCAATGCCTTGTGGATGGTGCAAGAGTGAGCTTGCTGCCGCGAGATCGTCCTGTTCGATATGTCCGCTCAATTCGTACAGCAGTTGCTGAAAAAGTAATAACTGCGACCAGAGCGCAGCTTGCTCTTGCTGGACATGCTGCGCGAGTGAATGCTGAGGTAAGAGTAAGGTGTTGAGTTCATGCAGACTCGATGCAAAGCGTGATGTTTGGGTGTCTGTTGATGCTTGGGTGATGTGGTTTAAGCTCAGCAGGTGCAGACGTGTGACTAGTGTTTGGCTCTGTTCTAGCAGATTCAGGAGTTCCAGCTCTTGATAAGCCGCTTCATAAGCCTGGCGACTGGTATTGGATTGCCAAGCTAAAGCGATGGCGTACCCCAAGCTTAAGAAAAAAATCAGGCTAAAAACAAAAGTGAGCTGAGCTTTGAGGGAAAAGCGCCGACTCAGCCGCAAGGCAGAAGTAAGCATAGCGCCTCCTTTTGAACTGGATTTTTATAGTGAGATTATTTTGCTATAAAACCAGCTTAGTCGAAGGCGAGGGTCTGTGCTTAAAAATCGAATCCATGCAAAAAATGGCACGGCGAGGGGTGGGATCGTGCTGCAGGCATCCCACCGAGTCGCGAGCGGTGAAACGGATTAATCACGCAAAAAATCAGGCTGTAGGCAGCGGATCAGCTGGGCAATTTTATCTAGTGTTTCCTGATATTCTGCCTCTGGATCTGAATCAGCCACCAGACCGCCGCCCCCCCACACATAAAGGCGTTGCTGGCGCGCAATAAAAGTACGGATAGCGATATTAAAGTCCATCTGTCCACGATCATCGAGATAGCCGATCGAGCCGCAATACACGCTGCGTTGTTGTGGTTCCAGCTGATCAATAATCTCCATCGCGCGAATCTTGGGTGCCCCGGTAATCGATCCTCCTGGAAAACTGGCCGCCAATAGATCGACTGCAGAGGTCCCTTCACGCAGCTGCCCAATGACGCGACTCACTAAGTGGTGCACATTGGTATAGCTTTCTAGCGTAAATAGATCGGGCACACGGATGCTTCCTGGACGACAAACCCGCCCCAAATCATTTCTGAGCAGATCCACAATCATCAGGTTTTCAGCCCGATCCTTGGGGTGGCTGAGGAGTTCTTCGGCAAGGCGCTGATCTTCTTGCGCGTTGGCGCCACGTGGCCGCGTACCCTTGATGGGTTTGGTTTCGACCCAGCCCTGTGCATCAACGCAGAGAAAGCGCTCAGGTGATAAAGACAGCAGCTGATGATCGCCAAAATCCAGATAGGCAGCAAAGGGGGCTGCGACCTGTTCGCGCAATAAAGACCAGGCTGTTAAAGGATCGCCTTGAAATCCAGCCGAAAAACGCTGCGCCAGATTGATTTGATAGACATCTCCGCTGCGCAGCCAAGCTTGGACCTGAGCAAACTTCTCTCGATAAGCACTCTGGCTCATATTGCTGCGAAAAGGCTCCATCAGCTGGAAAGCGCACAAAGCAGGCGCAGCGGGTTCGTTGGCTAGGCGCTGGCGTATCCACGCTGGCGCTTCGCCCACTAGCCATGACTCATGGCGTTGATGATCGGTCACCAAAGCCCAGGGGTAATAGCCCATCGCAATCCAAGGGAGGCCGAGGTCATCCTCTGCCTGCTGGGTGATTGGCTCAAAAAGCTGACCTGCGGCATAACTCCAGTAACCTATCCACCCACTGATGAAGGGCAGGTGAGCGATAGCGGGATCGAGATCAGGGCAAGAGGCTGGTGGGCGCAGTTGGTTTAAGTCTTCTTTTTGCTGCCGCTGGTGGATCATCAGGCGACGAGTCGGCGCGGCACTGGCAATCGAGAAACGGCCTGCGCGTGCACTCGGGTGGCCAGAATCGAGCAAAACAGGCCAGGGCTGCTGTTGGATGAGTTGGAGGAGCGCGCGGCTATCTAAATAAGGAAGAGAGACAAAAGACATAGAGGTGTAGGGCCAAGTTGTTGACACTTTGATGAAGTGACTGGTTCGTCGTTTTCGGTGCTTCTGGTTAAATGCTGTTATTAATCAATTATATAGCATGAAGGCGCGGAGGGTTAAGACTAAGGTTCTAATTGACCTCCCTGCTGCTCCTGTCTACAGTGGCTGGCATAGCTTAATTGTCGACAATTATCTAGGTCAGTCCGTCCTAGAAAGATCCGCTGAATAAAAGTGCCACTATGATAAACGATTCCGCTGTGAATGAGCAGCATTGGGCCAGTGAGGTTGGTGATAGTTTGACCTTGGCTGATCGTGTCTTTGAAGAAATCCAAGATGCGATCGTGACGGGACATATTGCGCCAGGCAGCAAGATTACCGAACCCGGTTTGGCAAAGCAGTACGGCATCTCGCGTGGTCCTTTAAGAGAGGCCATGCGCCGGTTAGAAGGCCGCCATCTTGTCACTCGTATCCCCCATGTGGGCGCACGGGTTGTTTCTTTGTCTTTGGAAGAACTGCTTGAACTCTATGAAGTGCGTGAAGCGATGGAAGGCATGGCCTGCCGTCTGGCGGCGCGCCAAATGCCACAAAGTGGTATTGATGGTTTAAAAGCCTTGCTGGATAAGCATCAGTCTCAGGCTGAACTGCAAGAGAATATCGCCTACTACCAAAAAGAAGGCGATCTCGATTTTCATTATCGCATCGTCCAAGGCAGCGGTAATAAAAAGCTCATGGCGCTCTTGTGTGGCGAGCTTTACTACCTAGTGCGCATGTATCGCTACCGTTTTAGTGCCACCAGTGGGCGTCCACAACGGGCTTTTGAAGAACATTATCGCATTGTGGATGCCATCGAACAGCGCGATGAAGAACTGGCTGAAATGCTGATGCGTCGACATATTCGTGCATCACGCAACAATGTAGAGCAGCGGCTGAAAGAGTCACTGTCTCCCACCCACCTTTGATCACGATTCAATAAGAGAGGACTACTCCATGACGCAAAAATTGACTGCTGGTGGCCGTTTCCGCAAGGCTCTGAAAGAGAATAATCCACTGCAAATTGTCGGCACCATTAATGCTTACCACGCCATGATGGCCACCCGTGTCGGGCATCAGGCGATTTACCTGTCCGGTGGTGGTGTGGCCAATGCCTCCTATGGTCTGCCGGATCTGGGCATGACCAGCATGAACGACGTGCTGGAAGACGTGCGCCGCATCACCAGCGCCGTGGAAACCCCGCTGCTGGTGGATATTGATACCGGCTGGGGTGGTGCCTTCAACATGGCGCGTGCCGTGAAAGAAATGATCAAGGCCGGTGCTGCGGCTGTGCATCTGGAAGATCAGGTGCAGCAAAAACGTTGCGGTCACCGTCCCAACAAGGAAATTGTTTCCCTGCAGGAGATGGTGGATCGCGTTAAGGCGGCTGTAGATGCGCGTACTGATGATGACTTCTTTATTATCGCTCGTACGGATGCCTTCCAGATGGAAGGGTTGAATGCGGCGGTTGAACGTGCTCAAGCCTGTTTGGAAGCCGGTGCTGACGGTATTTTTGCTGAAGCCGTGCACACGCTGGAAGATTACAAGGCCTTTGCTGATGGCATTCAAGGTGCCCACCTGCTGGCGAACATCACCGAATTCGGTGCCACACCGCTGTTCAACAAAAAAGAACTGGCAGAAAACGGTGCCAGCATGGTGCTCTACCCCCTGTCCGCCTTCCGCGCTGCCAACAAGGCTGCCCTGAATGTGTTCCAGCATCTGCTGGATGACGGTGACCAGAAAGCAGTGGTGGATACTATGCAGACCCGTATGGAGCTTTATGATTTCCTGAACTACCACGACTTTGAGCAGAAGCTGGATCAGCTGTTTGCCCAGGGTAAAAACAAGTAAAAGTGGTGAGAGAACAGGTTTTTAAAAAAGTTACTGAAGAATAAAGAGGAGCATCTGATGTCCGAGAACAACACCAACCTGCCCAAGCCAAAGAAGTCCGTTGCCCTGTCCGGTACGGCTGCCGGCAATACCGAACTTTGTACTGTTGGCCGTAACGGTAATGAGCTGCACTATCGCGGCTACAATATTCTCGATCTGGCCGAGCAGTGCGAATTTGAAGAAGTCGCCTACCTGCTGGTGCACGGCAAGCTGCCAACTCAAGCGGAGTTAAACGCTTACAAAACCAAACTCAAAGCCCTGCGTGGCCTGCCTGCTGCGGTGAAAGTGGCACTGGAACAGCTGCCGCCTTCTGCGCATCCGATGGACGTGATGCGTACCGGTGTATCGGTGCTGGGTTGTGTTAAGCCTGAAAAAGACGACCATAACCATCCAGATGCCCGTGACATTGCTGACAAGCTGATGGCCTGTCAGGGTTCCATGCTGCTCTACTGGTACCACTTTGCTTACAACGGCAAGCGCATTGATCTGGAAACCGATGATGATTCCATTGGTGGTCACTTCCTGCACCTGCTGCACGGCGAAAAGCCGCGTGAGTCTTGGGTTCGTGCGATGCACACTTCACTGATTCTCTATGCAGAGCATGAGTTCAACGCCTCCACCTTCACCAGCCGTGTGATTTCAGGTACTGGCTCTGATTTCTATAGCTGCATCGCTGGCGCGATTGGTGCCCTGCGTGGCCCGAAACACGGTGGTGCCAACGAAGTGGCGTTTGAAATCCAGAAGCGTTACGACAATCCTGATCAAGCAGAAGCGGATATCCGTGAGCGCGTCGGTCGTAAAGAAGTCGTGATTGGCTTTGGTCATCCCGTTTACACTGTTTCTGATCCCCGCAACGAAGTGATTAAGCGTGTGGCCAAAGAGCTGTCAGAAGAACAACAGAACACCAAGATGTACGACATTGCTGAACGTCTAGAGTCGACCATGTGGGAAATCAAAAAGATGTTCCCCAACTTGGATTGGTTCTCAGCAGTGAGCTACCACATGATGGGTGTACCGACAGATATGTTCACTCCGCTGTTCGTGATTTCCCGTACTTCCGGCTGGAGTGCACACGTGATCGAACAGCGCATCGACGGCAAAATCATTCGCCCCAGCGCCAACTATGTGGGTGAAGAATGCCGCCCTGTTCCTTCGATTGCTGAGCGTCGCTAGGTTGCTGAGTGGGCTGTCAATACACTTGCCGGTTGATGGGCAGCCCACTTTTTAACGCCTCTTTATTGAGTGCGTCCTAGCCTACTGTTGTCGTTCTCCCTTTTGCTGCTCCCTTTGCCTGATGATGAGTCGCTATGATGAATACTGAATTTCGTAAATCCCTTCCTGGTACTAACCTAGATTTTTTCGATACCCGTGCGGCGATTGAAGCCATCCAGCCGGGTGCGTATGAAACCCTGCCGTACACCTCTCGTGTATTGGCTGAACAGCTGGTGCGCCGCTGCGAACCTGAAGCCCTGACCGATTCTCTGAAACAGCTGATCGAGCGTAAACAGGAGCTGGATTTTCCCTGGTATCCCGCTCGTGTAGTGTGCCACGACATTCTGGGTCAGACCGCTCTGGTGGATCTAGCTGGTCTGCGTGATGCCATCGCTGAAAAAGGCGGTGATCCTGCCAAGGTCAATCCGGTGGTACCGACCCAGCTGATTGTGGATCACTCGCTGGCGGTGGAAGCCCCCGGTTTTGATCCAGATGCGTTTGAAAAAAACCGCGCTATTGAAGACCGTCGTAACGAAGACCGTTTTCACTTCATCGAGTGGACCAAAACCGCTTTTGAAAACGTGGATGTGATTCCTGCCGGTAACGGCATCATGCACCAGATCAACCTGGAAAAAATGTCTCCAGTGATTCAGGCACGTGATGGTGTGGCCTTCCCTGATACCTGTGTCGGCACTGATTCCCACACCCCGCACGTGGATGCGTTGGGCGTGATTGCCATCGGTGTCGGTGGTCTGGAAGCCGAAACCGTGATGCTGGGTCTGCCATCCATGATGCGTCTGCCCGATATTGTTGGTGTGGAGCTGGTCGGCAAGCGTCAACCCGGCATTACTGCCACTGATATTGTACTGGCACTGACCGAGTTCCTGCGTAAGGAGCGAGTCGTCGGTGCTTACTTGGAGTTCTTTGGTGAAGGCGCTTCCAGCCTGACCATTGGTGACCGCGCCACCATCTCCAACATGACACCGGAATACGGTGCCACGGCGGGCATGTTCTACATTGATGAACAGACCATTGATTATCTGAAGCTGACGGGTCGTGAGCCGGAGCAGGTGGCACTGGTGGAAAACTACGCCAAAACCACTGGCCTGTGGGCAGACAGCCTGGTGAAAGCCCAGTACCCACGCGTGTTGAAGTTCGATCTGTCCAGCGTGGTGCGTACCATGGCTGGCCCATCCAACCCCCACGCCCGTGTTTCCACCAGTGATCTGGCGGCCAAGGGTATTGCCGGTCAGTGGGAAGAAAAAGCAGGTGAAATGCCCGATGGTGCAGTGATTATTGCTGCTATTACCTCCTGCACCAACACCTCCAACCCACGCAACGTGGTCGCGGCTGGCCTGCTGGCGAAAAAAGCCAACGAGCTGGGTCTGATCCGTAAGCCCTGGGTGAAATCATCCTTTGCACCGGGTTCCAAGGTTGCCAAGCTGTATCTGGAAGAAGCCGGTCTGCTGCCTGAGCTGGAAAAACTCGGTTTTGGTATTGTGGCTTATGCCTGTACTACCTGTAATGGTATGTCGGGTGCACTGGATCCCAAAATCCAGCAGGAAATCATCGACCGTGACCTGTATGCCACGGCGGTACTATCGGGTAACCGTAACTTTGATGGTCGTATCCATCCTTATGCCAAGCAGGCTTTCCTGGCTTCACCGCCATTAGTTGTGGCCTACGCTATTGCCGGTACCATCCGTTTTGATATCGAAAAAGACGTGCTGGGCACCGACAAAAATGGCAACCCGATTACCCTGAAAGACATCTGGCCATCGGATGAAGAAATTGATGCACTGGTAAAAACCAGCGTTAAGCCGGAGCAGTTCCAGCAGATCTACATCCCGATGTTTGATCTGGATCGTGGTGAAGCGGCCAAGAGCCCGCTGTATGACTGGCGTCCGATGTCCACCTACATCCGCCGTCCGCCTTACTGGGAAGGTGCGCTGGCTGGTGAGCGCACCATGAAAGGCATGCGTCCGCTGGCCGTGTTGCCGGACAACATCACTACCGACCACCTGTCACCGTCCAACGCCATCATGATGGACAGTGCTGCCGGTGAATACCTGCACAAGATGGGTGTACCGGAAGAAGATTTTAACTCCTACGCCACCCACCGTGGTGACCACCTGACGGCGCAACGCGCCACCTTCGCCAACCCGAAACTGATCAACGAAATGGCCGTGGTGGATGGCCAGGTCAAACAGGGTTCACTGGCGCGTGTGGAGCCGGAAGGTAAGGTTTTGCGCATGTGGGAAGCGATTGAAACCTACATGGAACGCAAACAGCCGCTGATTATTGTGGCCGGTGCGGATTATGGTCAGGGTTCTTCCCGTGACTGGGCTGCCAAGGGTGTGCGTCTGGCGGGTGTGGAAGTGATTGCTGC
>SKOQ01000026.1 GCA_007119985.1 Marinospirillum sp. | reverse complement strand
TGCTTGGCTGGGGCTGGCCGCAGTTGCTGCCTTGGCTGGCGCTGCCGCTGGCGCTGCGTCCCTTACAGCTATTAAAAGCGGACGCCCAAGCCCGCCTTGCGCTTCCCCCGTTGACGGGGCGTTTAATGGCTGGCTTTGGTGTGTTACAACTGATCGGCTGGCTGTTGATTGGAGGGCAATAGATGGGGCTTTGCATCACCGATGCCCATTGCCACCTTGACTTCCCTGTTTTTGATGCAGAGCGGGCGCTGTTATTGGATCAAGCACGCGCGCTCGGTGTGAAGCGCTTTATTCTGCCTGCCACGCAGGCCATCTATTGGCCGCGTCTGCTTGATCTCGCGCAGCAGCACCAAGATTGCTGGGTCTGCTTGGGTCTGCATCCTTATTGGATGGCGACACATCAGCAATCGGATTTGCAGGCTCTCGATCAGCTGATTCAGGCGCAAAAAGCGCGCACACCAGCGACGCGCTTGGTCGCGATTGGTGAGATAGGGATCGATCTCTCAACGCCAGAACTCCAAGCTCAAGAAGCGCGCCAGTGGTCTTTTTTGGATGCGCAGCTGGCGTTAGCCAAGCGCTATGATCTTCCTGTGGTGCTTCATGTGCGCCAGGCACTGGATCGTGTGATTCAGCGTTTGCGCCGTGCGGCCTTGCCGCGTGCTGGGCTGATTCATGCTTTTAGCGGCAGTGTGCAGCAGGCGCAACAGCTGGTGGATCTAGGCTTTTCGCTCGGCTTGGGCGGCGCCCTGACCTATCCGCGCGCGCAAAAACTACGCCGTGTGGCCACCACCTTGCCCGCCAGTGCTTTTCTGCTCGAAACCGATAGCCCAGATATGCCGCTATGTGGCTTTCAGGGCCAGATCAATACCCCCGCGCAGCTGGTGCGTGTTCTGGATTGCTGGGCTACTTTGCGTTCTGAGCCAGCTTCCGTTTTGGCCGCATTGGTCGAGCAGAAGGTGGATCAGCTCTTCTTCGACTAGACACTCCCACCTCTGTTGTTCACAATTCCGTTTTTGTTTGTGCTTGGATCAGAAGGATCAATGCCACTATGTCAGAACAATCAGGCTATACCCCCACTTTTACTTCCTCCGGCTCGGCTTTACGCACTTTGCGTACTGGCAAGCGCAACCCTAACTGGAAGGCCGCCGCTGAATATTTGATGGAGCGCGCCGCGCCTGATGTTCGGTTGCTGATCGAAGCCGCCACGCAAATCGAGATGGAAAAAGAAGGCCTGCGCACCGATAAGCGTGAGGTGGTGGTTCGCACGGCTACTGGCTTTTCGTGGGATTGGCTCAAATGGGTGGCACTGGGTGCAGCAGGGCTAGGTTTGCTGGCCCTGCTGATTTGGATCCTTGATAACGCCGCTTTAAGGGCGTGTTAAAGTGGGTTGCAGCTCCAGCTTAATGCTGGTGGATTAGCATCAAATTGGCTGTTCAGTGCATCCCAATCACTCGATAACTGACAGCTTTGCAATCCGTTCTCCGTGATGAGATGCCCTTGTATCTCGATGATATCGCCGCTGCTGAGGGTAACCTCCATCCAGGTTTTTTCTGCGCCTTCCACGCTGACTTGGCCTGATTCTGGCCTGGCGGGAGCCGGTTCGTCACCCATAAAAGGCGCAAGCGTCGTGACAGCGAAGGCGCCGCCACGCTCGGCAAGCGGCTGGTTGCGACCTAAATAATACCTGGGTTGACGTGGATGCGAGCTACCTATTTGCATTGTTTCACTCAGGTCCCAGTGAAAATGCTGCCAGCTTTGCCACATGGGCTGCTGAGCGTTTAAGAGCCGCATGCTGAAATAGGCACCGCTGAGATAGCCGAGTGTGGGTTCACCAGCTCGGTGAGTCGCTTCAAAACGCCCTTGCAATTGGGTGCGAGCGTTATCTGGTGCTGTTTGGGTGAGATCCAGGCTTTCTATACGCATGAGAACAGGTTCGGGGTTGCTCGGCCACTCGGCAGCCCGTACACGTATCTCACCATCAAGCTGTTTATTGGACCAAGGTCCGCCAAAGTCAGAGTCTAAAATACAGGCATTAAACTGAATACGGCGAAGCAGTTCTTGCGAGCCGAGAGACTCCATCACTGTCTGACCTGAGCTGCAAATATCTTCTTCCATGACAAGTAGAATCAGCTCGGCAAGGGTATGAAAGGTTTTTAGGTTGTCACCATTAACATCGATCACCTCAAAAGCAAGCTGCGCGGCAGTATCTTGCGTGATAGGTGCGATGTCTGTCGCCAAAGGTTGGATCATCCCAACAGGTGAACCAAGAGGTGTCGCAGTCAGCGTAAAGGGGTGGAGGCACACGCGCCCCGCTTCTGTTTCATAGGCATCAGAAGGTAGACTGCTGATGTGTGTTTCATCAATCTGCTCACTGCCATCTGCTTCCCAGCGCTGGGTGTCTGGGTTGATCCCATAGTTCTGCTCGATCCTGATTCTGCGGTCGTAGTAGGTATAACAGCCGCTGCTGCTCATTTGGCTGGCTGCAACGATTTCACCTGGGCGAGCTTGGCCGCTAAGATGACGGAGTACACGCTGCTGAATGGAGTCGCGTTCTGTCTCTGTATGGTCAGGCGCGAGCGTCGCGAAGCTAGGGAAGGCTACACCAAGGTACTCTGATAAAGGGTCGGTTTCAGAATCACGAAAATGAACAAACTCAACCAAGGTGCCGTGGATTGTGTTGGCATTGATCATCTGTGTCAGGGGTGGCTGCCCTGGTGGAAACTCAGGATCAATAAACAGCTCTTCCAGGCGAACATCTAGGTTAAGTCTGCTGATGCCACTGCCTAAGTCTTGTTCATCTTGCTGTTGAAAAACATAGCCACCATCAGCGGTGATGATTTCTCCTGAATCGCTAGCCAGCGCGCGCAAAGAAAGACTGCCTAAGGTTTCAGGAGTTAAAAAGAAGATGCCAGCTTGATATTCTCGAGACTCAGAGTCGGGTGTTTTTTGCAAAACCAGCTCACCTAAACTGAGGTGAGTTTGATTCAGCCCTTGAGTATAGGCTTGCCTTAACTGACTAGGGGATCTGACCCCCATCTGACCATGAAAAGGACCCTCGAACTCCTCTATTCTCTGCCAGTGATGATGGAAGTAGAAGGGTGTGCCATTTTGCTGGGTCTCAAAGGTGATGGCTGAAGGTGTATTGAGTCGCCAGGCTAATAGGTTTGCTGGCAGGCTCTCGCCTGCGTTGCTGCCATAGTAAAGGCTCAGCTCATCTTCGCTTTGCGTGCCCATGACCAGTTGCTGCCAGCCTTGTAAACCTTGCTCACCCGTTAGGTGTAATGCATGAAGCTTCACTGGGTTAAAGCTAAAATTAACATCATCGATGGCCAGCCCTAGCGCAACGGCAGCAGTCGTTGGTGGATGCGAGTCTGCATACCCGGAACGTGAGTCGAGTATCCAAGTGAGCTCGTTTATCCAGCTTGTATAGCCATTTAAGCCTGGGCGATTACTTTCAGCACCTGGAAAATACTCTGTGAGCTGATCAAAAGGCTGGCCTTGGCCCAGTAGCTGGAGTTCGATTGGCGTTGCAAACTGCCAGCGTCCAGCAGTGAGATTGATCACCACATTGTTTTGGCCCGCAGCGAGATTGAGCAGGCTGGTGCCAGAAGCAAAGTGGCTCTCTGGACGTTGTGCTTCTCTAAGCTGAGTGACGGAGAGCAGATAGCGACCTGCAGGAAGGGTAACATCTAGGCTAGGTCGGCTTGCAAAAAGCAGGGTAGGCGGTGTAGCAAGTTGGGTCGGAGACAAGTCGCACATGAGGCTGTCTTGTGCTTGCTCAAAACAGGCTAAAAAGCTTTCTAGTTGTTGGGGTTGGCTTTCAATACCTTCGGGAAAAGGCCAGTTGAAAATTTCGACTTGTAGGCCTTGCGTACGCGGATCGATATAGGCAGCGCTGATTTCTGGCTCAGGGAACTGGATACTTAAACTCAGTTGGGCACGACCTGAATCAGCGCCAACTCGAACATCTGAATCAGAAGAACAACCACTGATGAGGATAAAAAAGCTGAATAAAAAGCATTGGCGGATCATGATTTCAGCCTCTTATTGAATCGTGATGCGTGTGGATTTTGAAGGAAGCTGCTGTATGACTTCACTTGTTGAGCGAGGCCTTTCTTGTTGTAGATCGAGCTGTTCTGTGTTGAGCCCTGTTGTGCTTCTTCTCTCTAAGTCGGCGTCTTCCTCATCATTCGAGGCACTGGCCGTTGGGCTAGGTGTTGTGGTAGCTTCTCCCGCTTCTTGTTCTTCTCGCGTTGATTCTTCATCTAATGCTTCAAATTCAGCGGGCAGCTGGGCGATGAATCTTGGGCGCTCGCCAAGACGAACGCGTGCGATTTGTCCTGGTGAGACATTTAGGCGACCCAGCGCGCTGGTGATCTTGCCTTGTCCCGTATTGACACGAAGAACTGCTTGTTGATCAGCATAATAGCTATCCATATCGGTACCACGAATCCCCATCGTGGCGACGGGTGTTTGAATCGTGACATTGTCTGGGCGTTGTCTTCCCAGTGCGCCTGTGACTGTGCGCAGGCCACCTTGACTAAGGGTTGTGATGCTCGTGTCGCTCTCTTCATTCTGGAATGAAAAGGCATCGAGTATGACCTGTGTTTGGGGGCGTAGAGCGATCAGCCCGCCATCCATCATGCGGATTTGTACGCTGCTGGCGGTGCTTGTTGATATCTGGTCGCCAACGAAGACTTCCATGCCGCGTACGACGCGGTGTTCTGCTCCACTGCGTTCTATCATGACCCTGCCATGCACGAATTGTGCTTGGCCGACTGGATTTGCACTGAGGTGAAAAGACAGCATGAGGCTGGCGATGAGTAAAAATGCCGTGAAAAGCGGCTGATTAGAAAGTGCGCGGCGTAAAGTCATAGCGAATACTCATCAAAAAAAGAAAGCGCTGGTAATCGGCAACTGGGTCATCACTAGACTGATAGATATAACTGAACTGCGGCTCAAGGTGCCAGTGAGGGGCCCAGCTATAATGTGCGCTCAAATCCAAGCGGAGCAGTTGATCTTGCCTTTGTGCATCGCACTCAGCGGGGTGGCTAGGGCATTGATAATCACGCCAAGAAAAGTGTACTTGGCTGCGGCCCTGCCATCCAGCTAACAGTGGTGCACTGAGGCCCAGTTGCAGCCCGGGGCCTTGGAAATCACCTTGAGGGCTCTGGGCTTGATCAGCAAGGAGATAAAAACCCCCTAGATACCATTCAATATGGCGCTCAAATAGAGTGTGGTGCTGGCGTCTTTGGCCACCTAAAATCAACAGGTGACCATCTTGTGCGTTCAGCTCTGCATAATCGAGGTCGATATACTGCAGGTAGCCTAGCCATGAGTGCTGTTGGGACGGCTGGTAGAGACCAAATAAGCTCAGCTGAGTTTCGGTGATTTCCTGTTGGCCATCGCGCCAGCCTCTGGCTAGAGCAGGCTGCAGCGTAATCTGCCATAAGGGTTTCTGATAGCTGGCCTCCGCTTCAATTCGCAGTTGGCTGCGTGCTTGCTCTGAGTAAGAAAAGGGTCGGCGATCACGCAGTTGGTAGCCAGCAGAAAATTGCCACTGTGGATCTTGTCGGTAGCGAAGCCGGTGGCGAAGAGCCAGCTGTGAAAAAAGGCTGCTTTCTTCTTTTAAAACAAAGATATCGGTGGCCGTGATGAGGCGGGTGCCTGAGGCTGAGCTGACGTTAGAATCAAAACCTAGACCTGCACTGGCTTGTCCAGTTAATCGCCAAGCATGAGCGAGCCTTGATTGGTGAGCAAGCAGCTGCTGATGCAAGATGGCCTTGTGTGTTTGCTGCTGGGTATTCAGTGGCAGATGCTCTAAGCGTGCCAGTTGATGCTCAGCTTGTTGCCAGCGTTCTAAATCGATATAGGCTTGTGTGAGCAGTAAACGCGCTTCAATATGGTTGGGCGCAACGAGGACGCTTCTTTCGAGTGCCCAAGATGCACTAGCGGGTTGTGCGATGGCGAGCGCGGTCTGACCAAGCCATAAATCAAAATGAAGATCTCCAGCCCAAAGTGCTTCTTGCTGTTGAAGATCGAGATAGAGCAAGTCCATCTGATTTTGAGCATGCCATTGGGCTTGCTCTTGTGAGGGCTGCCACGTTCTAGCATGGGTAGGAAGGTAAAAAGTGCTGATCAAAATGAAGATCAATACACGGATCCAATGGATACGCAATAAGATGCTTCCAAGCATGGTGGCTTCTCTTACAGAGGGTGAAAACGATTTAACTTAACATGCAATGTAGTTATTTTAGTCGAAGCCGCTAAAATGGAAAGCAAAAAGAAGCAAATAAACTCCATCTCTTAACACGAGTCTTCAATTATGAGAATGGCGCGTCATGACTGGATCAGCTTGCTCGCAGGCGTAGTTTTGTGGTTATGGTCACTCGGCGGCTATGCCCAAGGTCTGCTTGTCGCCTGGCAGGGTGAACCTGATTTTTTAAGTGCACAAGTCTCTTCTGCAGATGCAGCTTATTTTTGGCCAGAATGGACTCGGTTGAGTGCCGCTGGCTACACCTTGGCTTTTTATCGGATAGAAGATCGTCATGAAAGACTCAGACAATTACAGGCACTACGTGCTGATACGCGAGTGATCTTTGCTGAGCTAGATGCAGCGGTTGAAACGCAGCACTTTAGCCCACCTGCGCATTTTCCTTTATTGGGTCAACCTAATGCAGTTCAGCTACCTTGCCTTGGGCCTATAGCGATCATCGACAGTGGAATTGATACAACGCACACGGCATTGCAGCAGATCCATTTTCCTGCGACGCGCCGCTTAGTTGCTGATCTGGCACCAGATCAAGATGCTACAGGCCATGGTACGCATATCGCAGGGTTAATCGCAGCTCGCCCTTTTACGCGCAGCACGCCATCGGCTTCGGCTGCTGGCGTGTGCGCTCCACCCTTGGCGCTTTTGTCTTATCGTTTTTTGGGTCAGCAAGATCAAGGTTCGCTTGCTGCTGCGATTGAGGGTATTTACTTTGCGATCGAGGATGGTGCTAGGTTACTGAATGCATCTTGGATCACCCGACATTACTCGCGCAGCTTAGAAGATGCGATTCGTGCTGCGGTGGATGCACAGATGCTGGTGATTGCAGCGGCAGGTAATGATGGAGTCTCACTAGAGTCACAAGCCGCCTTTCCAGCGGCCTTCTCGCAGAATGTATCAGGAGTGATTAGCGTTGCCAATTTGGCGAACACGACGCAGCTGCATCCAAGTAGCAATTGGGGGGCATATTATGTTGATCTCGCTGCACCAGGAACCCTATTGCTCAGTACGGTACCGAGTCATCGCTCAGACTTTTATACGGGCACCTCAATGGCTGCACCTTTGGTCACCTCAGCTTTGGCGGTTTTGTGGGCTCGTTTTCCAGATCAAGATGCTCGTGCCATCAAGGCCGCTTTATTCAATAGCTTGACGCCCATGTTGAGTTTACAAGGGCAGGTCCGGCACGCAGGGAGGGTGAATCTTCAAGCCCTCTCAGAATCCAGTGCGGAAGAATTATTCCGTCCAGCTTGGTTTAGCTCCTTCTGGAACCATGAAGGGCGATTGATTATTGATGGTTATCAGCTCGGCCAGATTAGTCAAATCCGCTGGCAAGATACAGTACGTGATATGGCCTTGCCCTTTTCTTATCAGCAAGAGCGCTTGAGTGTGGATCTTCCTCCTTTCGCCCATGAAGGCCGCTTGATATTGTCAACGGCTACCACTGATGAGCTGGCGCCTTTATTTCTACGTGATCCAGCCAGTTTGGTGCATCACACTCCCTGTGATGGGCAGACTTGCCAGCTGATCTGGCAAGAGCAGCCACTGCGGATTGAGCGTCAAGACGGAGCGACGGCCCTCTGGTGGGGAAATGTAGCTAAGGATGGTCGTTTTATGACGCTACGTGGAGAGAGACTTAGCGCGGAGTGGCACTTCAGTCTAGGGGCTTCTCTTGCGGAGCGCGGGCTGGATGGCTTGGAGGTCCTGCATCCGGCCTCAGGTGCTTGGGTGCGCTTAAGTAGGCAAGATGGCTTAGAAGTCATTGGTGGCAGTAGACTACGCTGGGTCTTAGCCGATGCCAGTCCTTGGCTGCAGCCGGGTAACACTTGGCAGACGCTGCACCTGCGCCCTGTTTTATCACAGCGTTTGAGTGGGGGCGGGGGCTGCTATATTGCGACGCTCGTCTACGGTGATGCTGAGGCCGAGCAGGTGCAGCAGCTGCGTGCATTTCGAGACCAACAGCTGATGCACTCAGCGACAGGACGTTGGCTGGTACATCAGTATTATCGCTGGTCGCCTTGGCTCGTCGAGACGCTGGCACCCTATCCGCGACTGCAATCCATCGTTCGGTTTTTGCTGGATTTACTAGTCGATTGGTTAAGGCGTTAAGTCTGCCTGCCCTTGTATTTTGGCTCGGAACCTCTGATCAACGCCATGAGCGCAGCATCACTAAGTG
>SKOQ01000092.1 GCA_007119985.1 Marinospirillum sp. | reverse complement strand
GAACAGGCGCTAACTGCAGGGCGAGATGGCCTCTCGCTCTTCAGATGTTTCTGGTGGCAGCAAGTGCGCAAAGGCCTCTAGTTGACGCGCCAATGCACCTTGGTTGGCCAGCACCACTTGACGCGCGGCCTCAGCCTGACGCTGGCAGGCAGCGGGATCAGCCCAGAGTCCAGCCAAGACCGCTGGCAGCGCACTGGCGCTGTCAACCTCGATCCGGCCATCCACCTCAGTTAAAGCCGCTGCAATCTCGGCAAAATTATGCAACACCGGACCTGAGATCACCGGCGTACCAACGGCAGCAGGCTCCAGCAGGTTATGGCCGCCAATATCGGCAAAGCTACCCGCCACAACAGCCAGATCCGCCACGGCATAAAAGAAGAGCAGCTCTCCGAGCGTATCCACCAGATACACCTGCGTCTCGGGGGTCACTGGCTGCTGACTGCTGCGGCGCACAGAGGACAAGCCTTGCTGCGCGATGAGCTCGGCCACCTGATCAAAGCGCTGCGGATGACGCGGCACCAGCAGGAGCAGACAACTGGGATCTTGTGCCAGCAACTGCTGATGAGCAGCCAGCAGAGGTTGATCCTCACCCTGATGGGTACTGGCGGCAATCCAAACACGCCGATCGCCCAAGGCCGCACGCCAAGCACTGGCTTGGGCCGGCAAGTCTTCTGGCAGCTGCAAATCATATTTAATACTGCCCGTCACTTGGAGCCTGTCCTTCTCGGCCCCCAGCGCTAACAAGCGGGCTGCATCCTCTTCAGCCTTGGCGGTGATCAGAGAAAAGGCGCTCAAGGCTTCTTTAACCAGTGGGCGAATTTTGCGATAGCCACGCATGGCCGAAGCCGATAAGCGCGCATTGGCCAGCAAAAGAGGAATACGGCGGCGACGACAACTGGCGAGCAGGTTCGGCCACAACTCGGTTTCAAAGACCACGCCGGCCTCCGGCTGGAGGGTGTCAATAAAACGCTCGGCGTACCAAGGCAGATCCAAAGGCAGTAGATAATGGCGCGCATCCGGCAGGCGAGCACGCACCTGCGCCGCCCCTGTCGCGGTCATGGTCGTCACCACCAGCTGATGCCGTGGATAGCGCAGCAAGAGGGCCTTCAAAAAGGGCTCGGCAGCCAACACCTCTCCCACTGAGGCACAGTGCGCCCAAATCACTGGGCGCTCGCTGGGCGAAACTTCACCCCGCCGCTGATAGGCAGAAAAAGCGTTGACCTTTTCTTTCGCCAGACGTCTTTGCGCCCAAGGTGTTAACAGGCACAGCAGGCCACTATACAACCCGCGCGCCAAACTCATCCGTGCAGGAGGGCTCTTTTTCATCAGACGTTTTTATCCCGAATCGAATGCACGATGGCCGTGGTCGAAACACCATCAACAAAACTCAGCACCTTCACCTCACCACCGGCGGCCAAGACAGCTTCTGCACCAGCAATCTGGTCGATCTGATAATCACCACCCTTCACCAGTACATCGGGGAGCAGACGTTCGATCAAGCGCGCTGGCGTATCCTCAGCAAAGGGCACCACCCAATCTACCGCCTGCAAGCCAGCCAGCACCTTCATCCGCTGATCCACTGGGTTAATCGGGCGCGTTGGGCCTTTTAAGCGGCTCACACTGGCATCACTGTTCACCGCGACAATCAGGCGATCTCCTAGCTGGCGGGCTTCTTCTAGATAGGCCACATGCCCTGCATGCAGCAGATCAAAACAGCCATTGGTCATCACCACTTTTTCGCCTCGGGCCTGCGCGGCGCGAATGGCCTCGACCAAGGTTTCTTCATTGAGCACGCCATATTCGATCAACTTATCGCTATGCAGCGCTGCATAGATTTCAGCAATATTGACCGTCGCCGTGCCCGGTTTGGCAACCACCAGCCCTGCGGCCAGATTCGCCAGCATCACCGCCTCGGCGTCCTGATGACCTGAGGCCAAGGCCAGACCCAAGACGGCAATCACCGTATCGCCAGCCCCAGTCACATCAAAAATCTCCTGCGCGCGGGTTGGCAAATGCAGCGCGGGTTGATCAGGACGAATCAACGACATGCCTTTTTCACTGCGCGTGATCAGCAGCGCTTCGAGTTCCAACTCGGCGATTAAATCCAGTGCCCGCTGCTCAAGCTCAGCATCATCCGCACAAGGGCCAACCACCAACTCAAATTCATGCATGTTTGGTGTCAGGAGTGTGGCACCACGATAGCGGCTGAAGTCTTCACCCTTGGGATCGACCAGCACTTTTTTACCCTGCGCGCGCGCCAGCGCAATCAGGGTGCCCACATCCGCGAGTGTACCCTTGGCATAGTCGGAAAGAATGACCAGATCAGCCTGTGCCAGTGCTTGTTGATAAGCCTGTTGCAGACCCGCACCAGCCTCGATGGGCTGCTCAAAATCTAGGCGGATCAGTTGTTGGTTGCGGCTCATAATGCGCAGCTTGGTCAGCGTGGGCTGATCTGGCTGCTGATCAAAACAAGGGGTGACGCCACGTGCTTCTAAGCTCGAAGTTAAACACGCCCCCGCCTCATCATCACCGATCACCCCCACCAAGGACACGGCTGCACCCAGGCTGGCGAGGTTCAGTGCCACGTTGGCCGCACCACCTGGGCGATCATCCCGCTGCGCGACCTTGACCACAGGCACAGGCGCTTCTGGAGAAATACGCTGCGTCGGACCCTGCCAATAACGGTCTAACATCACATCTCCAGCCACCAGAAGGCGGGCTTGCTCAAAAGCGGCGAAACGTATTTGCATCTTTTTTTCCTCTTCAGCCCATCATGGCCGGTATTGAAGGGGTGATTTTACACAGATTCAGGTCGGGCTGTCCCTGCCGATCCCTGTGCTTTTTCTTCGCTTCTTTGTCCACAGCGGCCTAGAATGGTGCCTCCTTCTTCCTGCCTTCTTGGTCATGGCTTGTATGCACCCAACGCGCTCTTCGGATTCTCAAGCTTGGCTGGCCGTGATCAGCTTGGCTTTTGCAGCTTTTGTGTTCAACACCTCGGAATTTGCACCGATCGGGCTGCTCTCTGGCATTGCCGCCTCCTTTGACATGTCGATTGCCGAAACTGGCCTGATGATGACCTACTATGCTTGGGTGGTGGCGCTGGCCTCTTTGCCAGCTATTTTGCTGCTCAGTGATGTAGAGCGCCGCCGCCTGCTGTTGGTGGTCTTCGGCCTGTTTATTGGCTGCCATATTTTGTCTGCCGTGGCTTGGAGCTTTAGTGTGCTGATGATCTCACGCATAGGCGTGGCGCTGGCCCATGCTGTTTTCTGGGCGATTACGGCCGCCATTGCCATGCGTATTGCTCCTGAAGGCAAACGACATCAAGCCGTCAGTTTGCTGATTACCGGCGCCACTTTAGCCAGCATTCTTGGCCTGCCGCTGGGTCGTCTGATCAGCGAGTGGATGAGCTGGCGGATGACCTTTGCACTGATCGGCCTGTGTGCCACGCTGCTCTTGCTGATCACACTGAAGCTGCTGCCAAGACTGCCCAGCGAGAATGCTGGCTCCATCAGCAGTCTTCCTTTGCTCCTCAAACGACCAGCTCTGGTTGGACTCTATCTATTGATTCTGCTGGTCGTCACCGCGCATTTCACGGCCTACTCCTATATCGAACCCCTAGTACAGCAGGTGTTGGGATTCAGTGGACATCAAACCACGCTGGTCCTGCTGATCTATGGTTGTGCGGGATTAACTGGGGCGCTGCTCTTTAGTCGCCTTTATCGATTACTCAGAGCGGGTGTGCTGCTGGCGGCGGTCGCTTTGATCGCCACCTCGCTGCTCGTGTTGGTTCCTTGGGTGCAGCAGAGCGCGCAGCTGGTGCTGATTGCAGCGATCTGGGGGATGGGCGTGACGCTGATGACCTTAACCGCTCAGGTGCTGGTGCTGGAACTGGCCGCCGATGCCACTGATATTGCCACCGCGATGTTTTCTGGCCTTTACAATGTCGGCATCGGCGGCGGCGCTCTGATCGGCAGTCAGATTATTGTGCAAGCCGGGCTGGCACACACCAGCAGCGTTGGCGCAGCGCTCGCCCTGGTCGCGCTGCTGGGGTTGGTGTGTGGGCTAGGCTGGGCCCTCCTTCGGCGCTGAAGCAGCCTGTGCATCCTGCGCGTCTTCAACCATCCAGGGTTCAACCGGCGCGGCACTGCGTGCACCATCTCGTGGCGAGAAGCGCTCTTCATGTAAAGCACGCAACAAACCCCAGATCATCGCCATCACAACCACTGAAAAGGGCACCGCTGCCGCAATCACCGCCGCTTGCAGCGTATGCAGCCCACCCGCCAAGAGCAGCGCGGCGGTGAGCAAAGTCAGGCACACGCCCCAAAGCAGGCGATGGGCCACCGGCGGCTCTGCATCGCCACCCGACAAGAGCGTTGTCACCACCAGCGTGCCGGCATTGGCCGAGGTCATCAAATAGGTGCTGATCAACAGAATCAGCATTAAAGAGACAAACTGTGCCAGCAGAGGGTGTAATCCCATTCCCTTGACTGTTGCAAACAGCGCCGTTGAAACATCGGCATCCACCGCAGCAATAATCCCACCGCCCTGAAAAAGCTCCTGATACAGCGCTGTTCCACCAAACAGCCCGATCCAGATCAACGTAATGCCGGTGGGCACCAGCAGCACCCCCATTACAAACTCACGCAGCGTACGACCCCGTGAAATGCGCGCAATAAACATCCCCACAAAAGGCGACCAGGCCAACCACCAGCCCCAGAAAAAGACGGTCCACTCGGCCTGCCAATCACTGCCATGCGTCACATTGGTATGAAAAGTCATGCGCAAGAGCTGCTGGATATAATCTCCTGTCGCTTCAATCGTCACCCCAATCAAATACTGGGTTGGCCCAAAGAACAGCATAAACAGCACCGCCGCAATACTGAGCCAGAAGTTGGCCTCAGACAGTAGACGCACACCCCGCGCGACGCCCGAAACCACCGAAAGGGTCGCCAGCGTCATAATCACGACAATAATCGCCAATTGCAGCTGCACAGAATCTGCCCAGCCCAACACCTCGCGCAGACCCGCATTCATCTGTTGCACACCCAAGCCCAGCGTGGTGGCTATCCCAAACACAGTGCCAAAGACCGCCAGCAGATCCACCGCATCCCCCCAGCGGCCACGCACTCGCTCACCTAGCAGCGGGTAGAGTACCGAGCGTACCGTCAACGGTAGATCATGGCGAAAGGCAAAGTAGGCCATCGCCAGCGCGACAAAAGAAAAGATCGCCCAGCCATTAATGCCCCAGTGAAAGAAAGACAAACGCATCGCGATCACCGCCGCCTCAGCATCCGACACACTGGCATCCATAAAAGGATTGGCTTGAAATTGCAGGATTGGCTGCGCCACCGACCAAAAAAGAATGCCCACACCGGTACCGGCCGCAAACAGCATGCTCACCCAAGAAAAGAAGGTAAATTCAGGGCTTTCGCCATCTGCCCCCAAGCGCACATTTTTATAGCGCCCCACGCCCAGCCAGATCATAAAGAACAATAAGAAGGCCACCAGCAGCACGTAGTACCATTCCAGCAATGGATTCAGCCCTGTCCGCACAGCCTGCATCAGCTGCGCACTGGCCTCACCAAACAGGCTGACCAACACCACAGTGCCCAACACCATGCCCAACGCGATCAAGCTCATCGCTCGATTCATGCCTTTAAAGAGCCCTTGCTGCGCTTGGTTGTACATCGCCTTCCGCCTTTTGAATAAAAATCATGAATAGAAAAGCGGTCATTTTGACAAAATGATTTATAGATGGCCAGCAAAGAGGCTAGACAGAAGAGAAGGGTGAAAGCAGATCAGCCGAGAAAGCCAAGCCCTGAAGCTGATGCTGCTCATAAAGCGATTTGAAGCCAGCGCTGCAATAGAGACGACTGGCATATTAGTGAGTTCGAGAAATGGAGAAGCTCACCGAGCCGATGACTCGGTGAACTCACAAAAAGACTATTGGCGCTTCCACCGCCAAATATCGATCAGTAAGAAGGCAAGAAGACTCACCCCCATCACTGGCATACAGACGCCAAAGACAAGAGTCACAACCAGTGTAAAGGCTTTTTGTTTAACTGACAGCCTGCTCCAAGCCTGCATCAAGGGCTTTGAAGTTGAACCGGCTTTGGGGCGGCGAATCCACCACAGGCTATAACCCCAAAGAATCATCAGGCACAAAGCAAAACCAAATAACGCCAGAAGCAGCTGGTTGGTAATGCCAAAAAGAACACCCATATGCGCATCTATGCCCCAACGGATCAGCTTTGCCACTAAAGGGAAATCGGCAAAATCAGCACGGCTGGTCACGGTCATGCTGCCAGCATCAATCGCAACAGTATCGACCTGCGTTGGCCAGGCACGATCAATTTCACTAACCCGCCAAGCGCGATCCCTCGTTGTTGATGGCCTTATTTCCACTTTTCCGGCATCAATGCCCGCTGCTCTGGCAGTACTGAGAACAGGGTCAAACAGCAGATCAATAGCGTCAAACTCACGCGCTGATCGTGAATCAGCTGCCACAGCATGATGATCAGCGTGTTCATCCGATGCACTTGGATTGTGAATATCCGTTAGGTGCAGGCTCACCGAAGGTGTAACCCAGCCCATACTGGAGCGCAGGCTACTGATATTCTCTCCTGCCCACTTTGACCAGGTCAGGCCAGTCGCCGACACAAAGATCAAACCAACGAAAAGCACCAAGCCTAATTGATAGTGGTACCTGCGCTGACGCATATAAGCCGTCTTACTGGAAAATTCAGCGTTGTTTTTTCTCCCTCCTTTGTACCAAAGAAAAAGTCCTCCTAGCGCCACCACCCACAACCAGGAGGCCGCCAGCTCACTGTAATAGCGCCCCGCCTCTCCCAGCAATAACTGGCGGTGCATCATATCCAGGGTGGTTCGAAGTGGTAAAACCCCACTGGTGCCGTAAACGGGCAGATCGCCCTTGAGTTCCAAGGTTATCGGATCAATAAAGTAGGCCCTGACCCCGGAGTGTGCAGCACTGGGGTCCACAAACATGACTCGCGTGGTGCTTCCTGGTTCTGGCGCAGGTCGAACAGCCAGCAAGGTCAGATCCTGAGTCAGGTGGCGTCTGGCTGCGGCAATTTGTTCGGCAAGTGATTGGTTTTCACCCACACTGCTCGTCGTCAAAACCTCTTTATAAATAGCCTGTTCAATCTGCGGTGTGAGCACATACAAGGTGCCCGTTAATGACGCAATGAAAATAAAAGGCCCAACAAACAAGCCTATATAAAAATGTAAGCGTGCAACCAGCAGCAGCATGGCGTTGGAAGCAGGTGCAGCGCTTTGACTCTCTTTTCTTATCAACATGTTAAATCTCATCGAGACTGAGCAAGAGTCAACCTGCGCATGGCAAAAAGACATGAGGCCCGCGCAGGTTGTGTTCGGTAGCATCGGTAGCAATAGGCAAGCTGATATCCAATCCGCTTCATGACCCCAGATAACAAGTTCGATCCAGGTTCAAAAAGTACAGCTTGTCACTGAAGCATCAAGATAGAGGGGGAGCGCGACTGGGGGGAGGCAAGACTGCATAAGCAGGGTGAGGAAAAGGCGTACTCCCTAGTGGCATCATCGCCGATTGAACAGCTAGCGCTTGCTCAACAAGATGGGGACGCTCCGGCAGGTTAGTTGCCATGCCCGCAACACACTGGGGGCAATGACTGAAGGGTTGTTCGGATTCAATCCGCTTGCCATCCGCATCAAGCAATAGGCGACTGATGCCACCCTGCCAAGAACAGATCTCGATGTAACCATTGGCATGAACAACCAGCGGAGGTACTGAAAAAGGCGTCAGCACGCGGTTGACCATCACGGCCAACGCGAACAATAACAGCCAGGTATTCAGGTTGTGGTTGTTTTTCACAAGGATGATCAATGCAGAGAAAGCTTGCGAGTGTAAACGGCCATTGCAGCTTTGACTAGTCAGTCCAGATCTGTCTCAGCCTCTACACCACCTCGCATCGCTTAGCCTCACACCAAAGCCATGGACAAACTGGCCAGACTCTCCGAAGAGCTAAGGATGGATACCCACCTTTGTTGAAACAGCCCCATGGTGACACTATAGTGTCACTGTCACCCATGTCTGGAGCAAATCATGAAAGTTGAACTGGTCACCAACCTCAAACGCCAGGCCACCAGAATACTGGCTGACCTCCATGTATCAAAAGAACCCGTTTTGATCACTGAACATGGCCAGCCATCGGCCTACCTGATTGATGTTGATGACTACGCATCCATGCAACGCAGACTAGCAATGCTGGAAGGTCTCTCGCGGGGAGAGCGTGCTGTACTGGAAGGAAAAACGTACAGCCAGAAAGAAGCGAGGGAGAAAATGGACAAATGGCTGAAATAATCTGGACGGAACCAGCCTTGCAGGAACTTGATGCTCTTGCCGAATACATCTCACTGGACAACAGCGACGCAGCACGCAAGCTGGTTCAGAACGTATTTAAAAAAACAGAACGACTGGAAAACTTTCCTGAATCCGGACGCGTGCCACCTGAACTCCCTCACTCGATTTACAGAGAAATTGTTGCACCACCCTGCCG
>SKOQ01000089.1 GCA_007119985.1 Marinospirillum sp. | reverse complement strand
TGTCCCATTCGTCTAGTGGTCTAGGACACCGCCCTTTCACGGCGGTAACAGGGGTTCGAACCCCCTATGGGACGCCAAGCGGGAATAGCTCAGTGGTAGAGCACAACCTTGCCAAGGTTGGGGTCGCGAGTTCGAATCTCGTTTCCCGCTCCAGATTCTAAGAACCAGCCTTCGGGCTGGTTTTTTGCGTTAAGGGCCACCTGGAACTGAAGTGGTACGCAGTGAATGAGAATGGAACTTGAATCATGCGCTATTTGACCTCTCCCCTTGTTTACCCTCATGTGGTTGGCTTGCTGATTGGCACTGTTTTTTTTGCCTTTTCGCTGACACCTTCCTTGCTACCTAGGCCGATTCTGATCCAAGGCATCTTGTCTGGCCTGTCCTTTTCTGCTGGTTATGGGGCGGGGAGTGTCTTGATCTGGCTCTGGTCCTATTTACAGCTACCTAGTCTTCACCTGCGCTGGGCGCGCACTATTCAGCTGGTCGCCAGTGCCTTGTGCCTGATATTTGTGTTGCATTTCGCTCGACAGGCAGCAGAGTGGCAAAATGCGCTGCGCGGTATGATGGAGCTGGAGTTGCTGACCGATAGTCAGCCATTTTTCTTGGGGCTGATTGTGGCGCTGGTGTTTTTGCTGATGCTGGCACTGGCGCGCTTGTTCAAGTGGACCCTGCATCTTCTGGCGCTTCGTTGGCAGCATTATGTGCCGCCGCGAGTCTCTTATCTCACCAGCTTGTTCGTGGTGCTGCTGCTCTTCTGGTCGGTGATTGATGGCGTGTTGATCAACGGCCTGATGCGCACTGCCAACAACTCTTTTAAGCAACTTGATGCGCTGATTGATGATCATTTACCCCGCCCGAGTGCAGCCTATCAGACAGGCAGCCATGCCTCCTTGATTAACTGGGAAGAACTGGGGCGTCAGGGTCGACGCTTTGTGGCTGGTGGGCCGGGCGAGGCGGGGTTGCGTGCGTTTTTTGATCAGGAAACAGCCGCCCCTGTACGTGTTTATGTGGGGCTGGCTTCAGCCGAGACGCCCCAGCAGCGCGCCGAGCTGGCTTTGCAGGAACTCAAGCGCAGCGGTGGCTTTGAGCGTTCACTCTTGCTGTTGATCACCCCAACTGGAACGGGTTGGATCGATGCCTCTTCGATTGATACGCTGGAGTATTTGCATCGTGGCGATGTGGCGAGTGTGGCGGTCCAGTACTCCTACCTGAACAGCCCACTAACGATGATGACCAATCAGGCTTATGGTGAAGAAACGGCCCGAGCTGTCTTTTCGCGCATTTATGGTTATTGGCGTACCCTGCCAAGGGAAACCCGCCCGCGTCTTTATCTCTCTGGCATCAGCCTAGGCTCACTGAACTCCGATCGATCCTTTGATCTGTTCGATATTATTGATGATCCCTTCCATGGTGCGCTCTGGGCGGGTCCTCCCTTTCGCAGCAACACTTGGCGGCGCGTCACAGCGCAGCGAGATGAAGGCTCACCGGCTTGGTTGCCCAGCTTTCGAGGTGGTTCCGTGGTCCGCTTTATGAATCAAGAGCAGGGATGGGATCACGCCCCCGAAGACTGGGGTAGCTTCCGCTTGCTGTATCTACAATATGCCAGTGATCCAGTGACCTTCTTCAGCCCAGGCAGTGCGTGGACTGAACCTGATTGGATGAAAGCACCCAGAGGTCCAGATGTTTCACCGGATCTGCGTTGGTTTCCTCTGGTCACCATGTTGCAATTGGGCGCCGATACCATGTTTGGCATCGCACCCAAAGGGTTTGGTCATGAGTATGCGCCAGAGCATTACATTGATGCGTGGCTGGGGCTGACTGAGCCAGAAGGCTGGGACGAAGACAGCATCAGTCGGCTGAAATCCTTCTTTCAAGCGCAGCAGAGTCCGTAAGGTTTTTTCACAAATGCAGTGATCTGCGCCTAGCTCGCCAGAGCCCCCACATAAACACCAGCATGGCCACCCAAATCAGTGAAAAGGTGATCAGCCTCTGGGGCGGATAGCTTTCTCCAAGAATCCAGACCGCAGTCGTAAACTGTATGATCGGGTTGATATACATAATAAAACCGACGATAGAAAGATCGAGTCGGCGGGCTGCGGCAGCAAAGAGTAGCAGGGGTGTTGCAGTCAGCAGCCCAGAGGCGACCAGCAGCCAAGAAAGCTGGGCATCATGACTAAAGACCACGGGGAGATCGGCCATCTGCATCCAGATCAACCAGCCCAGAGCAAAAGGCAGCATCCACAGCGTTTCTACTGTTAGACCCTGAATCGAATCGACAGGCTGCTGTTTGCGTACAAGGCCATAAAAGCCGACAGTCAAAGCCAAAAACAGCGGTATCCACGGCAGCTGCCCTAGGCTCACTAACTCCCAGATGATGGCCAGAGCAGCGATCACGCCTGCGGTGAGTTGTAAGGGGTGTTGCTTTTCTTTGAGTAGGAGCCAGCCTATTAATAGGCTGCACAAGGGTGAAATGAAATACCCAAGGCTGGCTTCCAGCACACGGTTTTGGCTCACCGCCCAGATAAAGACCAGCCAATTGGAGCTGATCAGCAATCCAGAAAGGGCCAGCCAGCCTAATGCACGTGGTTGACGGAGCAACTTGCTGAGGCCCTTGGCCTGGCCGAGCAGCATAATCATGCCGAGAGTGAACACCAAAGCCCAGATCACTCGATGCGCCAAAATCTCGGTTGGCAGCACTGAGTTCAGTTGATGGAAAAATAGCGGGAAGAATCCCCAGATCACATAGGCAGCGATGGCCAGTGCTAAACCTTGCATGCGCGCAACTCCAGAAAAACAGAGTATGTTATCACCCTCGCGTCGGCTGTCTTGTGTTATTTTAGGCTGACGAGTCTATTTTTCTTGTTTCACTCCATTTGGAAGCCTATGACCACTTCTTCGCGCGCGCATCCTCGCCTTCTATTGCCACTGCTGCACTTTTTGAAACCCTATAAACTGCGTCTTTTATGGGCAGCAATCGCCTTGGTGGTGGCGGCCAGTGGTGTGCTTTTATTAGGGCAGGGTTTGCGCTTGGTCGTTGATCGGGGTTTTGCATCAGGAGATGCCCAGTGGCTGAACTGGGCGCTGATGGGCACGCTTGGTGTCGTCGCGATCATGGCGCTGGCCTCGGCTTGTCGTTTTTATCTGGTGAGCTGGATTGGCGAGCGTTTAGCGGCGGATCTGCGAGCACAGGTTTTTCATCATCTGCTCACCCTTGAACCTGAATACTTCTTTCGTAATGGCGCGGGTGAAATCCAAAGCCGACTGACGGCGGATACCAGTGTGCTGCAAAGCCTGTTTGGCTCTTCGTTGTCGATGGCATTGCGCAATCTCTTGACCTTTATTGGAGCGGTTTTGCTGTTATTGATGACCAGCCCCTGGCTGACGCTGATGGTGATGCTGGGGATTCCTCTTACTGTGGTGCCGGTGATCTGGTTTGGGCGACGAGTGCGCCGGCTTTCTCGTTCGAGCCAGGATCAAGTGGCAGAGCTTGGCCGCTATGCTGGCGAGGCTTTGCAAGGCATCGAAACCTTGCAAGCCTTTCATCATGAGGCAGAGGATCAAAAGCAGTATGGTCGTCGTGTTGAAGAGGCTTTTGTGGCGGCACGCGCCAGAATTTTTCAGCGTGCGCTGCTGACCGGCTTTGCCCTTTTAGTCACCTTCACGGCTGTCGGCATTATTCTATGGCAAGGTGGGCATGATGTGCTGGCTGGGCGTATGAGCCCGGGTGAGTTAACCGCTTTTGTGTTTTATGCATTGATTGCGGCCGGTGCCATTGCTGCCTTGGCTGAAGTTGCCGGAGAGGTCCAGCGTGCCGCAGGCGCCGCCGAGCGTTTATTAGAACTCTTAGCGGCACAGCCCACTATCGCCGCGCCAGAGCAGCCACTGGCCTTGCCTGATCCGTTAGCGGGGCGAGTGGCCTTTGAACAGGTGACCTTTGCCTATCCATCGCGCAGAGATCAACCGGCTGTTGAGGATATCTCGGTGGTGTTACAGCCAGGAGAGCGCGTTGCTCTTGTGGGGCCATCGGGTGCGGGTAAATCCAGTCTGCTCAAACTCTTGCTGCGTTTTTATGATCCTCTTGCAGGGCGGGTGACCTTAGATGGCGTGGATATCAAGCACTTCGACCCCCAAGCATTACGATCTTGTTTGGCTTTAGTGGCGCAAGAACCCGTGTTGTTTACAGGGAGCGCAGAAGACAATATACGTTATGGACGACCAGAGGCCAGCATCGAAGAAATACGCCAAGCGGCGGCTGAAGCTCAGGCACTGGATTTTATTGAGGCGCTGCCGCAAGGCATGCAGACCTGGTTAGGGCCAGGGGGGGTGCAGCTCTCTGGTGGTCAACGCCAAAGGCTCGCGATTGCCCGCGCCCTCTTATGTAACCCGCGTGTGCTCTTGCTGGATGAAGCCACCAGCGCGCTGGATGCGGCCAGTGAACAAAGAGTGCAAGCGGCTTTAGATCGGTTGATGCAAGGGCGCACCTCGTTAGTGATAGCGCACCGGTTTGCGACCGTGATTGCCGCTGATCGCATTTTGGTGATGGATCAAGGACGATTGGTGGCGCAGGGCACCCATCAAGAACTCTTGCAGACTTCTGCCTTGTATCGCCAGTTAGCGGAGTTACAGTTCCAGCAGGGGCGCTGAATCCTTGCGTTGCCCCTGTTTGTGGCCTCAGCACCTTTGGTTCGCATCTTATTTTGTCGTCGCTCCTTGTATTCAGTGAGTTCTAGATGATGAGGTCTTTGATTCACTATTGCGCTCGTGACGTTGATCAGAGACCCCTAGGGCTTTAGTCACATTGACTCAGCTATTCTAATCTATACTGTAAGGAAACCTCTGGTTAACTACTGCGCTTGGTGATGCCGCGTTAAAATTGGCCTCAAAATGCTCATTTACTCCGTGTAAACTCCGCTTTTTCGTCCAATTTCGCCTGCGACCTACATGGATGTAGGAAGTGCAGCAATTCGTCTGGAACGAATGCTGCCCTGACCTGCGCTCATGACGTTCATCAGAGGCTCTTCAGTAAAATATTTTGATTTTGCCGTAGGGATAGCGAAATCACTGAAGTGTCAATCTATAGTGCCTCTGTATAAGTGCCTCTGTATAACAAGGTGCGCCCTATGAATTTTGTTCGATTGATCAAAGGCAGACCCTTTTATGCTGAATTCTTCCTTGTCCACTATTGCTACGCGTCCTGTCATCAGCCTGCAGCATACGGCTTCGATTCGCACTGCTGTCCGTCTTATGGATGAACAGAAAATCCATGCCTTGATTGTGACAGGCGCAGATGATTATCAACTCCTGACCGCGAAAGATATTTTTGCTTTTAGAGTGGACGACGTTGGTTTTGATACCTGCTTGTCAGACCAAGATTTACCCAAGGTGCTTTGCCTTCCCCCTGAACAGAAGGTGATCGATGGTCTTGCCGCTTTGCAAGGCGAGCGGTGTGATTATTTGTGCCTAGTGAATCCATCTGGTGAGCTGGTGGGGATTGTCAGCTATACCGATATGGTGAATCACCTTGATCCTCACACGCTGGCGACAACGCGTACGCTGAATGATTTCTTGAGTTTGGCGCACTATGTAGAGCTGACAGCGCACACTACGCTCAAAGCGGCTTTGCTGAAACTACAGCAGGCTGGACAAACAGCAGCTCTGATTAAGGGGCCAGACCAAGAAGGCATTATTACGCAAAGTGATATCACGCGGGCTCTCAATCGGGATGAAGATTGGGAGCAGCCGGTGACACAGTGGATGACTTCGCCTTTGCTCTCGGTGCCTCCTGAAACCAGTTTGCATGAGGCGTTATTGATCACACGGCGGCGTCACATTAAGCATCTTGTGATCAAAGATGAGACACGCTTTCTCGGCGTTGTGCATCAAAAAGAGCTGATGGCGTTAGTCTATGAAGGCTGGCGTGAGCTGGTCCATGATCAGGAAAAGCGCCTGATCGAAGCCCTCGATAGCCAAGCGCACGAACAGCGTTGGCGCGCGGTGCTCGAAGGGACCGAAACAGGCGTGTGGGATTGGAATGCACAAACCAACCAAGTTTATTTTTCACCAACTTGGAAATCCATGCTGGGCTACGCGGAAGATGAAGTTGGCGATAGCCTGGCTGAATGGGATACACGCATCCACCCTGATGATAAACAAGCCGTTTATGCTGATTTAGAGCGCCACTTTTCAGGCCAGACGCCTCTGTATGAAAACACCCATCGTGTGCGCTGTAAGGATGGGTATTACAAGTGGATTTTAGATCGAGGCAAGGTTTTTTCTTGGGGTGAGGATGGTCGGCCGCTGCGCGTTGTTGGTACGCACACAGATGTTTCCGCTGAATATGAGCTGAAAACCCATATTCATCGCTTGGCAGCAAATGTACCGGGAGTGCTCTACCAGTACCGCCTTTTTCCTGATGGGCGCAGCTGTTTTCCTTTTGCTACATCAGAGCTTAAAAAAGTCTATGGCTTCACACCGGATGAGCTGAAAGAAGATGCCAGCCCTGCTTTTGCAGTTATCCATGCTAATGATTTAGATCGAATTAGCGCCAGTATCCAAGAATCAGCACAACAGCTGACTCTTTGGCGGGGGGAGTACCGCGTTCACTTGCCTAGTAAAGGTGAGCGCTGGCTGGCGGGACAAGCCCAACCTGAGCGTCTTGAAGATGGCTCCACATTGTGGCATGGCTATATTGCTGATATAACCGAGAGTAAAGTGCAGCAACTGAAGCTACAAGAAACCGAAACCCGCTTTCGCCTGACCATGGAGGCCACAGATACGGGTTTATGGAGCTGGGATCTTAACACCAATCGCGTGACCTGGTCGGATGAGAGCTTCACTCAACTCGGTTATCAGCCGCATGAGTTTGAGGTTAGTTTGGAGAAGTTCCAGGCACTGATGCATCCAGATGATCTTGCCCAAGCATTCCAGGTTATCGAGCAACAGATGCTGCAGAAGCAGCGTTTCCAAACTCAGTTTCGTTTGCGCAACCAGTCTGGTGGCTGGAGTTGGATTGAAGGCCGAGGCAAGGTCACGGATTTTGATGCTGATGGCCGCCCTTCCTTTATGATGGGCACACATACCAATATTACGCGTGTCAAACAAACGGAAGCCGCACTGGAAGCCGCTAAGCAAACAGCCGATCAGGCCAGTCAAGCCAAATCAGATTTTCTGGCCAATATGAGTCATGAAATTCGGACACCAATGAATGGTATTATCGGCTTGAGTGAACTTGGTGCGCGTGAGACAGACCCGCAGCGTTTACAAGACCAACTAAGTAAAATCAATCAGTCCGGCCGCCTCCTGTTGGGTATTTTGAATGACATCCTGGATTTCTCCAAAATCGAGGCGGGTCAGTTGATTCTTGATGCGCAGCCTTTTTATTTACCAACAATGCTGGATCAAATCTATAGCCTTTTTGCACCTACTGCTGCAGAGAAGAATTTACATCTTACGCTCGATATTGAGCCTCAAGTGGCCGCAGCCTACCTTGGCGATGAGTTGCGCATCCGACAGATTTTGACCAACCTCTTAGCGAATGCGATTAAATTCACGGCGCAGGGTCAAGTGACCGTCAAACTGCTTCTCAAACAGAGTGAAGAAGACTCGCACCAGCCTGTGCACTGGATTCACTTCGCCATAGAAGACACAGGTATCGGTATTAGCGATGAGCAGCAAAAAAAGCTTTTTCAGGCCTTTAGCCAAGCCCATGCTCGGATCACACGTGATTATGGCGGCACAGGCTTAGGGCTCATTATCAGCCAGCGTTTAGTGGAGGCCTTGGGTGGAGAGGGGATACACCTGCAGAGCCAGCTCCACCAGGGCTCAACGTTCAGTTTTGATTTGCCCTTACTGCAATGCTCATCTGAAGAGCAGCAGTGGTTGAGTCAGCAGCAAGTGAAGCCTCAGGCTCAACTCAGCCACCTAGAAGGGCATGTCTTACTCGCAGAAGACAATCTGATCAACCAAGAGGTGGCCCTCGCGCAGTTGCAGAGTATGGGTTTAAAAGTCACGCTTGTTGAAAATGGTGAGCAGGCTGTTGAGATCGCCAAGACAAAGAGCTTTGATTTGATTTTGATGGATATTCAAATGCCCATTATGGATGGTTATGCGGCGACGCGAACTTTGCGTGAACAAGGCGTCAGCACGCCAATTATTGCTTTGACAGCGGCTGCAATGGCAGAAGATAAAGCCAAGGCCCTGGCTGCGGGCATGAACGGGCATCTGGCAAAACCTATCGAAACGGCAGCCTTACATCACATTCTTTTGCAGTATTTTCCGCTGCCGCTTGAGGCCACAGGCAAGGTGCAAGACGAACAGCCTAGAACGCTGGCTCCGGCCTCTTTCTCTGAAGCAAACCTAGAAGGGCCGAAGTGGCGGTCTCTTGATCTGGAAAGAGGTCTAAAACAGCTGAGCGGCAACCTTCCTCTTTATCAACGGCTGTTGAATCAATTTGCTGAACAGTTAGAGCGAGATTATCGTCCGTTGATCGATCAGCTGAAACACTTGCCCGCCAACAGGGATGCTCAGGCATATAGTGAGGCGCAAAAACAAGCCCATGCATTAAAAGGCGTTGCCGGCAATCTAGGGCTGCCTCAGATGATGCAGCTGGCGACACAGCTTGATGCTGTCTTGAAAAAAGCCCAGTGCCCAGAAGCCGAATTAATACAAGCCTATGCCCATGAAGTTGATCAGCTGGCGCAAGAACTGCGAGCTTATCGAGATGAGTCAAAAAAAGATCCTGCCCCTTCATCACCCGCTGCCCAGAGCCAGCTTAATATCCACCTTGAGCTGGCCACACTGCACCAAGCACTGAGTCAGAGTGAGATCGTTGATGATGATTGGTTAATGCAGCTCGGCCAAGAGTTACCAGAGCCGCAGCAGCCGATCTGGCAAGCGTTAATGACCGCTTTGGATCAATTTGAGTTTGAGCAGGCTGTGTTGTTCGTTGAGCAATTACAAGCAGAATGTAAATAACTGGAAACTTTATGCCTAAAGCCTACCGCCGATCTTTGAGCCAGCGTTTACAGTGGGTGAATGCTATTTCCATTTTGGTTGTCGCTGTCACGCTGGCCTTCTTAGTCGATTGGTTGGTTTACGATGCCAGTCAAGAAAGAGCGATCGATCACCAGCAGAGCTTTACTGCGTTAGTCGCGCACCGAATCGACACCAATTTAGAGGACCGCACTGCAACGCTGCAGCGGTTAGTGAATCAGCTCCATGATGGGCAAACGCTTTACCCTGCTGAGCAGATTCAGCAAGTGCTCGATTCACGCATTATGTTGCATGAGTACTTTAATAACGGCCTCATTGTTGCGAATGCAGAGGGGGTGGTTATTGCTGATTCACCTACTCGCGCTAACCGAGTTGGCCTCGATATTCGTGATCGCGAGCACTTTCAACAAGTGCGCCAAGGAGCAACCGTCATCACCCCCCCTTTGATCGGCCGAGCTGTTTTAGAACCTCTGTTTTTGATCCATACCCCCATTCATAGTGATGACGGGGTATTTTTAGGGAGCGTATTTGGTGCAACGCTTTTAGCGAGAGATAACCTGCTGCTGGATATTGCGCGTGAAACTCTGGGCGATGATGGACGGCTCTACGTGCTAGATCGCCATGTTGATCTGGTGGTGACAGCCAGCGATCCAGAAGAGGTCATGCTGCCCTTGGCTGAGTTACAGCAAGCCGCTTTGCTTGAGGCGCTTGCCCAAGGTGATCAGCAAGGGATACTCAAGGGTGCCCAAGGCGAGGCCCTTGTCTTTACCTCGACTCGCTTGCAGGCCTTGGATTGGGATGTTGTTCATTTACTACCCGCAGATGATCTGCTGGCGGCGACCCAGCGCTTGATTTGGGTGATCAGCTTGGCCACCCTCGCCTTGCTATTCACTGGCGCCATAACGGCTGGTTATTTTATTCGCCACCATTTGCGCCCACTAGAAACGGCCGCCCACAATCTAGCCCTCAGAGAGGGGGGCAGCGAGAATTTTACCCCGCTGAAAATAGAGCATGATGATGAAGTGGGTTTTTTAGTTGGTGAGTTCAATCAGCTTCTTGAAGCGCAATGCCAACAAAGCCAATTATTGCGTACAGCCAAAGAGCAGGCCGAAGAAGCCAGTCAAGCCAAGAGTCAGTTTCTGGCCAATATGAGCCATGAAATCCGCACCCCGCTTAATGCCATTTTGGGGTTAACGGAGCTGCAGCTAGAAGAAAAAATGAATTTCAAATCGAGGCAACGCTTAGAGCAGGTCATGCGCTCTGGGCGCTTACTCCTGGGCATCGTCAACGACTTATTGGACTTTTCTAAAATAGAAACAGGTCACTTGACGCTTGAAGAGGCTCCTTTTGATTTAGAGGATATCACGGGTCATCTGATCACTCTGTTTGACTTGTCTGCCAGTAGCAAAGGCTTAGAATTTGTCGTGCATGTCCAGCCGCAGCTGCCTAAAAGGCTGCTGGGTGATGCCTTGCGCCTGAGCCAAGTGCTGACCAATCTCACTGCGAATGCCATCAAGTTTACCGAACAAGGCTATGTGGAAGTCTCTCTTACTGAGTCTGCGCGTGATGAGCAGAGCGTGACGCTTGAGTTCAGTGTGCGTGATACAGGAATAGGCATCTCGGCATCTCAACAGCAGCAACTCTTCCAAGCTTTTCAGCAAGTCGATGAATCCATCACGCGTCAACATGGTGGAACGGGGCTGGGTCTGGTGATCAGTCAGCGTTTGATTTATCTGATGGGTGGGTCTGATATCCAATTAGAGAGCCGCTTAGGAGAAGGAAGCTGCTTTCGCTTTCAGTTGCGTCTTCCTTTGGTGGCAGCCGATTCGGATCAGATTAAACTGGCTTGTGGTGATGCTTGCTGTCGTGCCCTCGTCGTCGATGATCAGCCGATTGCACGCCAAGTGCTGGCCAGAATCTTGCAAGCATGGGGTTATGAAGTGCTGGAGGCAGAGAATGGCGAGCAAGCCATTCAGCGCGTTGAGCAGGAGCTAGAAGCCGGTCGAAGCTTGTCCGTCATTCTGATGGATTGGGAAATGCCCCGGATGAATGGCTTTGACGCTTTACAGCATATTCGTCAGCGACTGGATCAACAGCAGGGGCGATTGCAAACGCCCGTTATGCTGATGGTTTCTGCCTACGACCGAGCTGAGATCATGGAAGAGGATGAGACCATCCCCTATTTGCCCAAACCCGTGCAGCGCTCCACTCTTTACAACGCGTTAAACCACCTACAGCCACCGCAATCACCCAGTAGCATGATGATGAGGTTCTGCCAACAGTCTGTGCTGGTAGTGGAAGATAATGTGATCAATCAGCAGGTTGTGCGGGAGCAGCTACAACAGATGGGGCTGATTGTGCAGATTGCTGAAAATGGGCAGGAGGGCGTTGATGCTGTGGCAGCGGGTGGCATCGATCTTGTGCTGATGGATATCCAGATGCCGGTGATGGATGGCTATGAAGCCACGCGCTTGATTCGTCAGCAGCACCCAGATTTGCCTATTATTGCTCTCACCGCAGCCGCCTTGTTTGAAGACCGAGAAAAAGCACTGAATGCCGGTATGAACGATCATCTTGGCAAACCCTTTACGGGCGAGCAGCTTTTTTTGCGCCTGCAGCCTTGGTTGGAAGTAGACGAGCAGCCCGCCGTATTTACCCAAGAAGATCAGCAAGAAGAGGCGCCGCATCACGAGCTGAGGTTGCCCCAAAATAGCTTCGCCTCAAGCCCAAAACCAACCCTGCTGATTGTGGATGATCAGCCAGCCAATATTAAGGTTTTGGCCAGCCTGCTTCAGCAAGACTATCGTATACAGGCTGCCAACTCAGGCCCGCGTGCATTGAAAATTGCACGCAGTGACACCCCTCCTGATTTGATTCTGCTTGATATTCTGATGCCAGATATGGACGGTTATGCTGTTTGTCATGCGTTAAAACAAGATCCTCAGACCAGCCGTTTGCCGATTATCTTCCTCAGTGCTTTAAGTGAGGCAGAAGAGGAAGAAAAGGGGCTGAATATGGGTGCGGTTGATTACATTACCAAGCCTTTTCATCCTTCTATTGTTCAGTCACGCATTCGCAATCATGTGGATTTGAAGAAAAAAACCGATCTTCTGGAATCCATGTCACACATCGATGGCCTCACGCAGGTGGCTAACCGACGCTTTTTCGATACGGTGCTGTCCCGTGAATCCAAACGTCTTGCCAGAAGCCATCAGCCTCTCGGGGTGATTATGATGGATATCGACTACTTTAAACCCTTTAATGATCATTATGGACATGGTCAGGGAGATACCTGCTTGATTCAGGTGGCGCAGGCGCTACAAGGTGTGATTAAGCGCCCCGGTGATCTGCTGGCGCGCTACGGCGGCGAAGAGTTTGTTGTGCTCTTGCCTGAAACCGATGAAGAAGGGGTGCGGCAAGTGGCCGAGCAATTGCGTGCAGCGGTGGAGCAGCTCGACTATCCTCATGCTTATTCTTCTGTAGCCAAGCAGGTTACTCTCAGTTTGGGTTGTGTCTCAGCAAGAGTTGATCAGTGTTCACCGGAGGCCTTGTTGCAGCGTGCCGATCAAGCCTTGTATCAGGCTAAAAAAGCAGGAAGGAATCAAGTCGCTGTATCAGCGAGTGATTGATCGCTTGTCGAAAGGAGCAGCACAAAGTGACGAACTACTTAAAGCAAGAGCTCTATCAGAAAATCAGTCAATCACCTGAGTTGTTCGATTTTATTCAAGATGCCGCATTGGATGGTCTTTGGTACTGGGACTTAGAGCAGCCCGAACAAGAGTGGATGAATCCTCGATTTTGGACCCTGCTTGGCTTTGATCCAGCAGCGAAACAGCATCTTGTGAGTGAATGGCAGCATTTGATTGATCCGAATGACTTAAAGCAGGTTGAGCAAAACTTTAAGCGTCACCTTGCTGATCCGAGCCATCCTTTTGACCAAATTGTGCGATATCGTCACCGTTTAGGCCATACCGTTTGGGTCAGGTGCCGTGGTTTGGCTGTGCGCAATGAAGAAGGAGTGCCGGTTCGTCTTCTTGGTGCGCACACCGATATCACGGACCTGATGTTAAAAAAAGAAGAACTGACCAAAACCTATAAGATCCTCAAGAACAGCGAGGCTAAGTTTCGTGGCTTGTTCGAGTCTTCGCCGGTTGGCATTGCGATGAATGACTATGAGACAGGAGAGTTCCTTGATTTTAACGCTGCCATCAATGAGCCTGCTGGGTACACCCGCGATGAGTTTTTACGGCTGACCTACTGGGAAGTCACGCCCAAAGAGTACGAGAGTCAAGAGGCGCTGCAGCTTCAGTCTATGCAGGCGACAGGCCACTACGGCCCCTACCAGAAAGAATATATTCGCAAAGATGGTTCACGCTATCCTGTCTTGCTGCATGGTTTTAAGACCACGACGCCTGAGGGACGAGAGGTGATCTGGTCCATTATTCAGAATATTTCGGAGCTTGAAGAAGCGCGTCGTCATCTGGAAGATGCACGTCATCAGTTGAACTCATTAGTGGACAATATCCCTGGTCTGACATTTCGTTGCCTTTATGATGCTCACTGGACCATGGTATTCATGACGCGTGCTGCCGATCCGTTAACAGGCTATAGCGCCCGCGAGCTCATCAATAACGCCAGTGTTTCTTACGCGCAATTGATACACCCTGAGGATGTGCCTCAAGTGGATCAGCTGGTCTCTCAGGCGGTAGCCAAGCGTGAGTCTTGGGAGGTGCAATATCGAGTAAGGCATAAAGATGGTTCAGTACGCTGGGCGCATGAACGCGGCCGTGCCTTATACGACCAACAGGGCAAGGTCGAATATTTAGATGGCTTTATCCAAGATGTAACAGAGCAGGTGCAAGCTGAGAAAGAGTTAAGGCGACACCAAAAGTTGCTGGATAACTTCTTTAGCCAATCCGTCAGTGGCTTTTTCTTTATGATGCTGGATGAGCCTATTGACTGGCAAGGTGCTGATGCCGATCAACAAGAGCCGCTTTTGGATTATGCGCTGCAACACTTGCGTGTAACGAAGGTGAACCAAGCTATGCTTGATCAGTATGGTGCCTTAGAAGAAGATTTTTTGGGTTTGAGTTATCAGCATTTTTTTCCAGTCTCGGAAATAGAAAAGGCGCGACATGTTCTTAAAAAAATACTCGATCATGGCCGAACACACGCTGAAACAAACGAACTGCGCTTAGATGGCAAGCAAATTATCGTCAAGGGCGACTATACTGCGCTTTATGACGAACAAGGTCTCTTTACAGGCTATTTTGGTATCCAGCAGGATGTCACTGAGCAAAAGCGGCAAGAAAAAATGCTGCAGCAAGCTAAAGCGGAGGCGGAAGCAGCAAGTCGGGCTAAGTCCGAATTTTTAGCCAATATGAGCCATGAAATCCGTACCCCAATGAACGGTATTCTGGGCATGAGTGAATTAGGCCTGCAAGAGACAGACTTAGAAAAAATGCGCCATCAACTGGTGCGTGTCAACCAGTCAGGACGATTGCTGTTGGGTATTATCAACGATATTTTGGATTTTTCAAAAATTGAAGCTGGTAAGCTGGAATTAGATCCACACCCGTTTCAGCTGGATCAGCTCAGAGAAGAACTCACCAGTTTACTCAAAGACCTCGCGGAAAATAAAAACCTAGCTTTTAATGTGCATTGCCAATACCTGTCGATGTGTCAGAGCGTATCCCAATGCCAGACAGCAGCGCAATGTCAAAAAAGTTGCACGGCTTTTTTATATGGTGATCTGCAACGCTTGCGCCAAGTTCTGACCAATCTGATCAGTAATGCCATTAAATTTACCGAATCTGGCGAGGTCTGCCTAATGCTCACTTTAGATAAGACTGGGCTGGAATGCGCAGTCAAGGATACGGGCATTGGCATGACACTTGAGCAACAAGCGAGATTGTTTCATGCCTTCACTCAGGCCGATACCAGTATTACCCGTAAACACGGTGGCACTGGGCTAGGGCTGGTGATTAGCGAACGCTTGGTGCGCTTAATGGGTGGCGGTGATATCCAGATTCACAGCCAGTTTGGTGTAGGTTCGACTTTTAGCTTTCGTGTTCCTCTTCGCTTTTGCACTCCCGAAGAGCAAACACAGCTGCTGATGCAACAACAAAAAAACACCAGCGAATATCAAGCCTTATCTGGTCGTGTATTGCTGGTAGAAGACAATGAAATCAACCAGGAAGTGACGGGGGCCATGCTCACCCAGCTGGGGGTGACTTATGCGATTGCTGCCAACGGACAGGTTGCTGTAGAAAAAGCGCAACAAGAGGCCTTTGATCTTATCCTGATGGATATTCAAATGCCGGTGATGGATGGTTATCAGGCGACCCAAAAAATGCGTGAGTTAGATCAAACAGCACCGATTATCGCGTTGACTGCTGCGGCCATGATTGAAGATAAGAATAAAGCCTTGGAGGCGGGTATGAATGATCACCTGCCTAAGCCGATCGATCCTCATCAGCTGTATCTCGCGCTAGCTCAGTATTTGCCAGTGAAAGCCGCACCTCCTTCAAACACCCTCCCTTATTTACTGCTTGTCTGTGCTGATAAAGAGCATTTAAAAAGCTTGGTGCATCAGGTTCAAGATGAGTATCGTATTAAAGTGGCCTTGGATCTTCAGCAGGCTGAAGCACTGATTGGTCGCACTAGTGTCGATCTCGTATGGCTGGTCGTAGATGGCTTTGATGTGCAGGAGATCGATCAGCTGGAAGTGAAGTTGCAACAGCAGGGCGTGTCTTTTCAGCGCCTCGGTGAGGACAGTCCCAAGGCTCCATGACGCTGGGGCCGCAGTCTATCTAGGAAGCTTCTGATTCATGATGGCGTTGCTGATCTTGATCAGAGGCTTCTTCGGTCGTTGAATCCGCGTTTTGTCTCCTATTTATCCCCTTTTCCCTTCTTTTTCCCTTTTTTTGACTCATAAGTCACCTATCTTGTCATCAAAGCTTCACACTCGGCGCTTATTTTTGTAGTATAAAAATTGAATGAACGTTCAATAAAAAATATAAGTGACTCATTTATTTGGTTTTTCTGAATAAAGGCTGTTTTTGAAGGTCCCTCTAGCTGGATTCTTCAGGCCATTTCATGCCGTTTGCTCCTGTGCCCAGACTCTTGTCTTGCTCAGCGAGTCACGCATCGCGATCGCGATGTCATTGATTAAGAAAGCGCGACCGGAGGGCCATAAGGCGAAGGTCAGCGAGTCACCATGATTGAAGGAAAGTCTATGTCGAACATCTTGGATTCTGGCCACCTAGGCCAGCTGCTCGTCTCCTTGGGCGCTGGGGTAGAGGAGATCTGTCTATGGCGTTAATTCGGATTGGTCAGCAGACCTATCAGGTGGAGGCACTGCTCTTCGATAAGGATGGCACGCTGCTGAATCTCAACGCCCTCTGGTGTCGCTGGTTAGATGCGCTGGTCGCGCGGTTAAACCTTGAGCCCATCTCGTCTTTGCCGTTGTCACCTGTGGCCTTTGATCTGGCGCTGGGCGTGAGCAATACCGAGCAGGGGCGCACGATCGACCCAACCGGCCCCCTGGCCATTGGTTCGATGGATGATGTGCTGACGATTCTCGCCCAGGTGCTCTACCAGCAGGCTGGCCTCGGTTGGAATGATGCGCTGCGCTGTGTGCATCAAGCCCGCTGGATGGCAGAAGCTGAGTTGAACTGGGCTGAGTGGATTCAACCCCTGGCTGGCGTGCAGTCGTGGATTGCCGCTGCTCAGGCTGCTGGGCTGCGTTTGGGTGTGGTGACTTCAGATGATCAGGCCAGTGCACTGGCGCATCTCAAGGTGCTGCAACTGGATCAAGCCATGTCGGTGGTGATCGGCCATGATCAGGTGGAGCAGGGCAAACCCTTTCCACAAATGGTCGAGCGCGCTTGTCAGCAGCTGGGTGTTTTGCCTGAGCAGACGCTGCTGTTTGGCGATTCGAATGGCGATATGCAGATGGCACAAGCGGCTGGTTTGCTGGCAGGCATCGGCATCGCTCCTGAGAAGCAGCGCTCACATCTCACCGCAGCGCAGCAGATCATCGCTGACTATACCGATTGCGACATTCTCGATTCATTCTCATCATCATAAAGGACGACACCTATGCATGACCAAAAGAAGAAGCAACTGCAACATTTGAGTGAGCAAGCCCGTCAGGGGCAGCTTTCTCGGCGGGATTTTCTAGGCTATGCCGCGGCCCTCGGTGTGAGCTTGCCGCTCTCCGGTGGTCTGTTTGCTGCCAGCCCTGCGGTGCAGACACCGATCAAGGGCGGCACGCTGCGCGCGGGGATGCAGGGAGGGGAATCAACCGATAGCCTCGATCCAGCCAGTTGGACTAGCCAGGTGCAGCATTCTTTTGGTCAGTCTTGGGGAGAAACCCTGACCAACCTGTCGCCAGAAGGTGAGCTGGTTCCGCGTCTTGCGCAATCTGTGAGTTCAACGCCAGATGCGCGGACATGGACCTTCACCCTTCGTCGCGGTGTGCTTTTTCATCACGGCGAGGAGATGACCTCTGCTGATGTGGTTGCCACCTTGCAGCGCCATTCAGATGAAAACTCGCAATCTGGTGCGCTAGGCATCATGCGTGGTATTCAATCTATCGAGGCCAAAGGGCGTTATCAGGTTGAGGTGGTCGCCACTGAGCCTAACGCGGATCTGCCCTTTTTGATGTCAGATTATCACCTGATCATTCAACCCAATGGAGGGCGTGATCTGCCAACAGCGGGCATCGGTACTGGCCCTTATCGCGTCACCGAGTTTAATCCGGGTGTGCGTCAGCGAGCGGAGCGTTTTGAAGACTATTGGAATCTGGATGAATTTGGTCATGCCGATGAGATCGAGATTCTGGTGATCAATGATCCTTCGGCGCGCGTGGCTGCACTGCAAAGTGGTCAGGTACATATGATCAACCGTGTTGAGCCACGGATTATGGGCATGATCAATCGTCTGAATCATGTGGTACCGCGTAGTGTGGCAGGCCGTGCTCACTATGTTTTTGTCATGCACACAGACACCGCGCCTTTTGATAATAATGATCTGCGTATGGCGCTGAAGCTGGCCATCGATCGCGAAGATATGGTGAATCGCATTCTGCGTGGCTACGGCACGGTGGGGAATGATATGCCGATTAATGCGGCCTACCCGCTCTTCTCAGATGATATTCCGCAGCGCAGCTTTGATCCAGATCGAGCGCGTTATCACTATGCGCGTTCGGGCCACAGCGGACCCATCGTGCTGCGGACCTCCGATACGGCCTTCCCCGGTGCGGTGGATGCGGCCCAGCTGTTCAGAGAAAGCGCCGCTCAGGCCGGAATCGATCTGCGCGTACAGCGCGAACCCAGTGATGGCTACTGGTCTGAGGTGTGGAACAAGCAGCCCTTCTGCGCTTCCTACTGGAGTGGTCGTCCCACGCAGGATCAGATGTATTCCACTGCTTATATTTCTGATGCAGATTGGAATGATACCAACTTCCAGCGAGCTGATTTTGATCAGCTGGCGCGTCAGGCTCGTGGTGAGTTGGATCAGGAGCGGCGTCAGGCCCTGTATCGTCAAATGGGATTGATGGTGCGTGATGAAGGTGGGTTGATTCTACCCATGTTCAATGATTATCTAGAAGCCACCAGTGATCGTGTTGGCGGCTGGAAACCCCATCCAATGGGAGAAATGTGCTCAGGTTATGCCTTATCTCAGTGCTGGTTAACGGCGTAAACGGGTCAAAAAACTGATGAATGTCTTGGTCTTTAAACTGGTTGCTCAGCGGATTGCGCTGGGCCTCCTTCTGCTTTTGGCTGTCTCTGCACTGATTTTTGCAGGCACAGAACTTCTTCCTGGAGATGTGGCGCAATCGATTTTGGGCCAGTCCGCAACACCTGAGGCGGTGGCGAATTTACGCCGTGAAATGGGATTAGATCAGCCCGCTATTCAGCGTTACTTCTCTTGGCTAGGCAGCGCCTTGCAGGGGGATCTGGGCGTCTCGCTGTCGAATCAGCGTGATATTGCCGAAGCCATAGGCGATCGTCTTGGTAATACGCTGTTTTTGGCTTTTTGGACCGCACTGATTGCTGTTCCTCTGGCGATTTTGCTTGGTCTGCTGGCCGTGCGCTACCAGAACCGCTGGCCAGATCGCCTGATTTCAGGCAGTACGTTAACGGCCATCTCGCTGCCGGAGTTTTTTGTCGGCTATATCATGATTTATGTGTTCGCAGTGCACTTGCAGTGGTTTCCTAGCCTCTCCACTGTGCACTCGGGTATGTCGTTAGGCGAGCGACTCTATGCGATTACGCTGCCAGTGGCGACGCTGATCCTGATCATTCTGGCGCACATGATGCGCATGACCCGCGCCGCGCTGTTGAATGTGATGCAATCCCCCTATATCGAAACCGCCGAACTCAAGGGGCTTTCGGGTTTGAAGGTCATCTGGCGTCATGCCATGCCGAACGCCATTTCACCCGTGGTGAATGTGGTGATGATTAACCTGGCTTTCTTGGTGGTTGGGGTGGTGGTGATCGAAGTGGTCTTTGTCTATCCCGGCCTCGGCCAGTTTTTGATCGACCATGTTGCCCGCCGTGATCTGCCAGTGGTGCAAGCCTGCGGATTGATTTTTGCGACTGTCTATATCTTGGTCAATATGCTGGCTGATGTGATCGCGATACTGGCCAATCCCCGTTTACGCCATCCCAAGTAAAGAGCCTGTGATCGATGAATATCAAACAAATACCTTGGACCGCTTTGATCGGTCTGCTTTTAACCACCCTGTTTGTGGTGGCTGCCATTTTTGCCCCTTGGATTGCCCCCTATGAGCGTAATGAACTGGTGGGCGATCTGTGGGAACCGGCTTCGCACTATGCCTGGCTCGGCACCGATAACCTTGGTCGCGATATTCTGTCGCGCTTAATCTATGGTGCCAGAACCACGCTCGCGATTGCGGCGTTGGCCACAGCTCTGGCTTTTACGCTGGGTTCGGTGCTGGGCATCTTGGCCGCAGTGCTGGGCGGCTGGGCTGATCAGCTGATGTCGCGTTTTGTTGACATGCTGATGTCGATTCCGACGCTGATCTTTGCGCTGGTTGTGTTGTCGGTGATGCCGGCCACAATTCCGCTACTCATCTTGGTGATGGGTCTTTTGGATTCAACGCGTGTGTATCGCTTATCTCGTGCGGTGGCGGTGGATATCCATGTACAGGATTTTGTCGAAGCGGCGCGCTTAAGAGGAGAAAAACGCAGCTGGATTGTGTTCCGTGAAATTCTGCCTAATGCCTTGCCTCCTCTGGTTGCTGAGCTGGGCCTGCGCTTTGTTTTTGCGGTGCTCTTTTTGTCGTCCTTGTCCTTTTTGGGTTTGGGTGTCCAACCACCTGAGGCAGATTGGGGCAGCTTGGTTCGTGAGAATCGCCAAGGCATCGCCTTTGGTGTCCCTGCCGCCTTGATCCCTGCCGCAGCGATTGCCCTGTTGGCCATCTCGGTCAATCTGGTTGCGGATTGGGTGCTTAAGCGCGCCACAGATTTAAAAGGAGGTCGCAGTGCCTAGCCCGTTACTTGAAATCAAAGATCTGAAAATAGAGGTCACCGCGCATGCCGTCGGGGAGCCGCCGCGCGAGATCACGCTGGTTGATCATATCAGTGCGACTTTAGCGCGTGGGCAGGTACTGGGCTTGATTGGGGAATCCGGTGCAGGCAAATCGACACTGGGCTTAACGCCTGCCGGTTATGGTCGCGGCGGTGTGCGCATTACCGGTGGAGAAATCTGGCTGAACGGGCGCAATATCCTCGAAGAAACACCAGCTGGATTACGCCAGTTGCGTGGCCGTGAGGTGACCTATGTGGCGCAATCTGCGGCGGCGGCCTTTAACCCAGCGATGAAGTTGATTGATCAGGTGATTGAATCCACCTTGGAGCATCAACTCGCCTCACCCTCAGAGGCCAAGCAGCGCGCTATCGAGTTGTTTCGTCAGCTGGGATTACCTGATCCTGAGCAGTTTGGCGAGCGTTATCCCCATCAAGTCTCGGGCGGTCAGCTCCAACGCGCTATGACCGCTATGGCGCTCTGCTCTGAGCCCGATCTGATCATTTTTGATGAGCCCACCACCGCTTTAGATGTCACCACGCAAATCGAGGTGCTGGCGGCGATCAAAAATGCAATTCGCAGAACGGGGGTCGCGGCTTTATATATCACGCATGATCTGGCCGTCGTGGCACAGGTCGCTGATGATATTATGGTGCTGCGCCAAGGACAGTGTGTTGAGTATGGTTCGGCTCGCCACATCCTAGAAACTCCTCAGCAGGAGTACACCCAAGCGCTGGTTTCTGTGCGCTCGATTCACCATCAAGCCAAGCAACCTGATGCACAGCCTCTGCTCCAAATCCAAGATATTCACGCGGCCTATGGTCGGGATAAAAAAGCACCTTGGGTACTCAAGGGGATCGATTTGGCACTGTCTGCGGGGCAGACGCTGGCGGTCGTGGGGGAATCTGGCTCGGGCAAATCAACGCTGGCACGGGTCATCACTGGGTTGCTGCCGCCGCGCCAAGGGCAGATCGAATTTGATGGTGTTGCACTGGCGCCTGAGCTGGCCCAGCGGCCTAAAGAGCATCTGCGCCAGTTACAGATGGTTTATCAGATGGCAGATGTGGCGATGAATCCGCGTCACCGCGTCGGTGAGATCATTGGTCGGCCGTTAACCTTTTATTTTGGTTTGCGCGGTGAGAAAAGGCGCCAGCGAGTGATCGAGTTGCTGGACGCCATTGAAATGGGTGAGGGCTATTACGATCGTTACCCTGCCGAGCTATCTGGTGGCCAAAAGCAGCGTGTCTGTATTGCTCGTGCCTTGGCGGCAGAGCCCAAGCTGGTGATCTGCGATGAGGTCACCAGTGCGCTGGATCCACTGGTGGCGGATGGCATTCTCAAGCTACTCCTCAAGCTTCAGCAGCAGCAAAATGTGGCTTATCTCTTTATCACGCATGATTTAGCGACAGTGAAATCCATTGCCGACTCGATTGCAGTGATGTTCAAAGGTGAGGTGGTGCGCTATGGCACTAAGGATCAGGTATTAACGCCGCCTTTTGATGCCTATACCGAAGAACTCTTGTCCTCTGTGCCGCAAATGCGCCTTGGATGGCTAGAGGAGACGCTGGCAGCACGGGCCCAGTTGAGCGAGTGAGGTGAGACAGGCCACCGGCGGCGAGAGGCAGGTGGCCATGTTCAGCCTTAGAGGGGTATCACAGTGGGAGAAACCAAGGCTGGGGTGTGCCCGTTCGGCTGAGCCAGCGACTGGCGATGGCATCATGGGCATGCAGGCTTTCAAAGTGCGCGACTTGGATATGGGCCTCAAGCCAATGGCTGTCCTGCTCCATCATCTGGGTTAAACGCCGTGCCGCATCCTCACAAAACATCTGGTTCGCACCATTGCGTAGTGCAAAGGCTTGTTCGTCAGTGCGTTTGACAGCGGTTTGTACCGCGGTGGCGAGTGTCTGCTCAGCCGCTTGAATTTTCTCCATCAGATGAAAAGCCTGCACATCCTGCGCGGCGCGTTTCCAGCTTAATCTGGCTTGGCTGCGCTGGCTATGAGGTGTCGCTAGGCTGCCATGCTCTCTGAGCCAGCTCACCAGCGTCTCGCGGCGCACGAAAGGCTGCGTGGCAAAATCGTCAGCAAGGGCCTCGGCCAGCGCCTCGCGAGATAAAGCCGCAGAGCAAGGGCAGGTGGATGAATAGAGCAGGCTGACCTGTTCAATCAGCGCTGTCTGGCCTGCTTGATGCTGTACGGTGAGCCGCATTGGATAAGCCTGCCAGCCCTGATGCGGGCTGAGCAAAGCGGGCACCAGACGCAACTGCTCCCATTCCAGCGTGAGGCTGATCTGTTGGCTGCCTGCGCCCTGAGTCGCCAGCAGTTGTTCGGCGGTGGCAAAAAGACCCGCCGGACTGAGTGAGGCTTGTCCTAGCGCTTCTTCTAAACCTAAATAGAGGCGCGACATATGAATGCCGCGCTGCTGGCTATCCAGATCAACGGTGAGGGTCGCGCGCGCTTGCACTGGTTGATCATCAAAGACAAGGCGCAAGGGAATGCCGGCCATACCGACTTGATCCAAATACAGGCTCGAGTGGATTTGGCTGGCCACATCGGGGAGGGAGGTGTTCATGGTTCTTCCTGTGCTTAAAATGTTATCCTATAACATATCTGGTGCTGGCGTCACCCCCTTCTCTTGATTCGGGTGGAGGTAAGGGGCAGCAAGGGCACCGACATCCATCGTGACCTGCATTCGCTGAGCGAGCAAAAATAAACCAGCCAACTTACGATGGAGCAGCAAGGCTTCCAGTGGGGGTTGATACCAGTAACCCAGCTCAAAACTGAGCCGCATCCCAAGCTGCTGAAGCTCTTTGACCAAATCAGACTGAGCAAAGGCATAGGGACCGTGGAGGGTACGGCCAACGCATTGAAAAAGCTGCAATAAACACTCTTCTTGTTCTGGAGTGATCCCCGCGCTGCAGTAGCCAATCTGACGCGCCGCTGCTAAAAGTGCCGTGTCATCTTGTGAGATAAGCGCGTGTAAAAGACGCTGATAAGCTGAGCAGAGTGCCACCGGATAGGCCCGTGCCGCGCCAAAATCAATTAAGCCAAGGCGTTGCTCTTTTAGATCGATCAGGTAGTTGGCAAAGTTGGGATCGGTTTGCACCTGGTGCCATTCAAAAAGCTCGCGCAGCAGCAGCCGAAAGAGTTTTTCCACCCAATAATGGCGTGCCTCGGCGCTGGCGCTGGCGAGCTGATCGATGGGGACTCCGGGGATAAAATCCATCGCTAGAATATGGGTGTGGCTCAAGTCGGTATCTAATTCTGGCAGCAGAAAATCAGGGTCCATCGCAAGCTGCTGCCGCATCTGGTGTAACTGCTGGGCTTCATGCTGATAATCTGCCTCCTGCTGCAGCTGGGCTTTGGCTTCGGCCAGCAGCGGCGTTATATCGAGGTCCTTGGGCAGGAGTCGGCTCCAACGCAGCAAGGTCGCAACCTGATCCAAATCATGATCGATACTCTCGACGACACCCGGATACTGCACTTTGATGGCCAGATGTCGGCCTGAAGTGGTCCAAGCTTCATGCACCTGACCAATCGAGGCCGCGGCGATCGGCTGATAGCTAAAGCGCTGAAAAGAGGCGGGCCAGTCAGCGCCCCAAGCCGCGCTGAGCAGCGGTTCGAGCTGTGCAAGCGGCAGAGTATGAGCATGGTTTCTCAAGCCTGCCAAAATGCCCGAAAGCTCAGCCGGTAAGAGATGTCCAGCATCCATTGAAAGCAGTTGGCCGAGTTTCATTGCCGCCCCGCGCATCTGTGACAGGCGTTCGCTGATGCGTTCGAGGTTGTTGGGACTCAGTGCCTGCTGTTGCCAATCCCAAGGCTCGCCACGCTGCCAACGGCGTACGCCCTCACCAACGAGGCCGCCAGCGACACCGACCGCTAGGCGACCAAAATGAGATAGACGGGTGAAGCGACCACTGGGCAGGGGAAGGCTCGGACGTTGTGTCATAATAGGTCTCTTTCGTTGGAGGAGTGAATGACTTGCGTGGACAGAGAGAAGCCTCAGTACTGAGATACCAGCGCATCATCGAGGATCTGCGCTGGCTGATCAGTGCGCCGCCTTTGATTCAAGGTGAATCGGTCACTCAGTTAACACTTCACTTCTTTGGCTGGGATCAGGCAGGTTTTGACCTTTGGTTGCAACAACTCGCCAGTGCACCCAGATTAGCAGATCTTCTCATGTCACGCCGCTTAGGGAGCTATCACGAGGCCTTATGGCAGCTGCTGCTACAGGGGGCGCCAGCGATCGAGCTGGTGGCGGATCATCTGGCGATTCGTGAGCCGGGCCGAACGTTGGGTGAGCTGGATTTTCTCTACTGGCATCATCCCACGCAGCGTCTCTTTCATCTGGAAGTGGCGATCAAATTTTATCTCGGTGATCCTTACGCGATGAATGAGGCCGAGATGTGGCGAGGGCCAGCCAGCCAAGACAGGTTGGCCATTAAGGCGGAGCAGATGCAGCAGCGTCAGCTGGCGCTCAGCCGCGATCCGCGTGCTCAGTCTGCCTTGCAAGCTGTGGCCGGTGCGCGACTCAATCGTCTCAGCCACCAGTTGGTGATGCCTGGTGTGCTCTTCTATCCTTGGTCTGTCCAGCTCGCCTCGCCCCAGCTGGCACACCCGCAGCATTGGCGTGGTCATTGGATGACGCGTTCTGATTTTGCCGCCTGGCTGGCTGCGGCACCGCCCAACTTCGAGGCCTGTCTATTGCA
>SKOQ01000043.1 GCA_007119985.1 Marinospirillum sp. | reverse complement strand
GCTGTTGCGCTGGCCGAAGCCGGTGCTGATGCGGTGAAAGTCGGTATTGGCCCAGGCTCTATCTGCACCACGCGTATTGTCGCGGGTGTTGGTGTGCCGCAGATTAGTGCCATCTCCAATGTGGCTGATGCGCTGAAGCCCTATGGCATTCCGTTGATTGCTGATGGTGGTGTGCGCTTCTCTGGTGATCTGGCCAAGGCCATTGTCGCCGGTGCCAGCCTTGTGATGGTCGGTGGTTTGCTGGCCGGTACAGAAGAAGCCCCAGGTGAGGTCGAGCTGTTCCAAGGCCGGACTTACAAGGCTTACCGTGGCATGGGCTCACTAGGTGCGATGGGGCAATCGCAAGGCTCTTCAGATCGCTACTTCCAAGATAAGGATGCCGGTGTCGAGAAACTGGTTCCCGAAGGTATCGAAGGCCGCGTGCCTTACAAGGGTTCCATGAGTGCCATCGTGCATCAGCTGATGGGTGGTCTGCGTGCCTCGATGGGTTACACAGGTTGCCAAGATATTCAGGCGATGCGCACCAAGCCTCAGTTTGTCAAAATCACCAACGCGGGTATGAGTGAGTCGCACGTCCATGATGTGCAGATCACCAAAGAAGCACCGAACTACCGTGTGAGCTAAAAGCACCCTGTGGCGATTCGTCTTCTCCCCATCTCGCTGATGAGATGAGGTAGCTATCAGGATCTTCGAGGCAAGCGTGCTCTGTTGCGCTTGCCTTGATCACTTTAAGAGACCTCTTTTATGCAAGATATCCACGCCCATAAAATTCTGATTTTGGATTTCGGTTCTCAATATACTCAGCTGATTGCGCGCCGTGTGCGTGAGCTGGGTGTCTATTGCGAGATCTACCCCTATGACATCACTGAAGCGCAGATCCGTGATTTTGACCCAAAAGGCATCATCCTGGCTGGTGGCCCTGAGTCAGTGACCGAAGCTGGCTCGCCACGCGCGCCTCAGGTGGTTTTTGAACTGGGCCTGCCTGTGCTGGGTATCTGCTACGGCATGCAAACCATGGCGCAGCAGCTCGGCGGTCAGGTACAAGGCTCAAATGTGCGTGAGTTTGGCTATGCACAAGTGCAGCTTGAGGCCGAGTCGGCCTTCTTCCACGACATTCGTGATCATGTGAATGCACAAGGCCAAGGCTTGCTGGATGTGTGGATGAGCCACGGTGATAAGGTGGTGGCCCTGCCTGAAGGCTTCCAGATTACCGCTTCTACCCCCAGCTGCGCGATTGCTGCGATGAGCTGTGAAGCCAAGCATTTTTACGGTGTGCAATTCCACCCAGAAGTGACTCACACGCTGCAAGGCCAGCGTATGCTGGAGCGCTTTTTGCGTGAGATCTGCGCCTGTGACGCCCTCTGGACGCCCGCGCAGATTATTGAAGATATGGTGCAGCGTGTTCGTGAGCAGGTGGGTGAGCGCAAGGTACTGCTCGGCCTGTCGGGTGGTGTCGATTCCTCTGTCGTCGCGGCCTTGTTGCATAAGGCCATTGGTGACCAGCTGACCTGTGTCTTTGTTGATAACGGCCTGCTGCGCAAGAATGAAGGCGAGCAGGTGATGGAGATGTTCGCGCGCAATATGGGTGTCAAAGTCATCCGTGCTGATGCCGAAGAGCTGTTCCTTGGGCGCTTAAAAGGGGTCAGCGATCCAGAGGCCAAGCGCAAGGTGATCGGCAATACCTTTATTGATGTGTTTGAACAAGAAGCGGCCAAGCTGACCGATGTTGATTTCTTGGCGCAGGGCACCATCTACCCAGATGTGATTGAATCCGCCGCGGCTAAAACCGGCAAGGCGCATGTGATCAAATCGCACCATAACGTCGGCGGTCTGCCTGATACCATGCGGATGGAGCTAGTGGAGCCCTTGCGTGAGCTGTTCAAAGACGAAGTGCGCAAGATCGGTCTTGAACTCGGCCTGCCCTATGATATGGTTTATCGTCATCCCTTCCCTGGCCCTGGTTTGGGTGTGCGTATCTTAGGTGAAGTCAAAAAAGACTATGCCGATATCCTGCGCGATGCCGATGCGATCTTTATCGAAGAGTTGCGTGCTGCAGGCTGGTATGAAAAAACCAGCCAAGCCTTTGCGGTCTTCCTGCCGGTTAAATCAGTCGGTGTGGTCGGTGATGGCCGTCGCTATGAATGGGTGATCGCGCTGCGCGCTGTTGAAACCATCGACTTTATGACCGCACGCTGGGCGCACCTGCCTTACGAGCTTTTGGAGAAGGTCTCGAACCGCATTATCAATGAACTGGCGGGTGTTTCACGCGTCACCTATGACGTATCGAGCAAGCCACCTGCAACGATTGAGTGGGAGTAACCATGCCTTTTGCTGTCCGTGCTTTGGTAGTGATGTGTTTTCTTTTGACCAGCAAAGCGTGGGCAGCACCCCAGGTGATGGACCCCTTTGAACATCGCTTTGTGATGATTCAATCTAATCTGTTGATTAGCGGGCGTCAGGCGGAGGTGTTTGAAGGCAAGCCGCTGCTGCAAAGTCCGGGTGTCACAGCAGCGCATTTAATGGATGCGCTGCGCTTCTCTGTCTGTCCTATAGGTGATGAGCAGCAGGATGTGCGTCTGCATCGCATTGAAACCTTTGGCATGTTTGTGCGCTTGATTGCTTTGAGTGAGGGTAAGCGGTTAGAGGTGCCTTCTACTATCAATACCAATCAATATCTGGGATTGCGTGTTCTGCAGGCGTGTGAGCAGGGGGGCTATCAGCGGGTGCTGGAGGCAGCTTTGGGCTTGGTGGACCAACCTGATGCCTAAGCCAGAGTTTTATATGCATCGTGCGCTAGAGTTGGCTGAACAAGCGGCCATACTCGGTGAGGTGCCTGTGGGCGCAGTGCTGGTGGATGCGCAGGGTGAGATTCTGGGGCGGGGTATGAATCGTTGCATTTGTGATGCGGACCCAACTGCCCATGCTGAGATGGTGGCCTTGCGTGAAGCCGGTCGCCAGATTGGTAATTATCGTCTCACTGGCTGCACGCTTTATGTCACGCTGGAGCCTTGCACTATGTGTATAGGCGCGATTCTGAATGCACGCTTGGCCAAGCTGGTCTATGGTGCCAAAGAGCCCAAAACAGGTGCGCTGGCCTCGGTGTGTAATCTGCCCGCGCAGCCTTGGTACACCCATCGGCTAGAAGTGGAAGGTGGGCTGCTGGCGGCAAAATGCCAGCGTCAGCTGCAGGCCTTTTTTCAGCAAAGACGCGCCGGAGGCTCGACTTCACTGGCTTCTAAAGGCTGCTGTTGAGCGCTAGCTGGTTCCGTCACGAATACCACGGTAGCTTCCTGTTGGCGTGGCTCGGTGCAGGAGTCTGCGGTTTCTTTGATCTGTTCAGCTAACGGACTGCTGGCCAGATCTGCCTCATCAATAATGCAATTGCGACCACACTCCTTGGCCGCATAGAGCGCCTGATCCGCACGGCGCATCAAATCTTCAATACTCTCTTTGGGCTGATAGCTGGCGAGGCCTATCGAGGCCGTTAGCATAATATCGGGTCGTTCATCATCCAGATGAATGACAAGATGCTCTAAATCCTGTCGCAGGCGCTCTGCAATTTGCAGTGCTGCTTGAGGCGAGGTTTGCGCCAGTACGATCACAAACTCTTCTCCGCCCAAGCGCGCGACATAATCAACATCGCGCAAGCTGGCGCGGATTACCGCAGCCACCTCTTTGAGCGCTAAATCCCCAGCATCATGGCCGAAGGTGTCATTGATCTGCTTAAAGTAATCGAGATCGATAAAGCCGATCGAAAAATCATACTGGCCGCGATCACTGAGTCCCTTTTGGCGGCGCAGAATTCTCAACAGATGGCGGCGGTTGTAGAGGCCTGTCAGCTCATCGGTGACAGCCAGCTCTTCAATTTTATGCATGGCTTCAGCCAGATGCGTATTACGTCGCTTTAATGCCGCGCGCAGGCCAGCAATCTCACCGCCGATCAAGCTGATGCCAATAATGCCCAGCAAGACCACCTGCCCAACCAGCCACTCATAACGCCAGTCGATTGGGCTAGAGCGGAGACTGAGTGAGAAGATGAGAGCGATGGCGTAGCAGGCACCCATGGCTGCGGCCAGCCAAGGGAGGCGTCGAGGGGTGTAGCGAAAAACAGCAAACAGCAGAATCAAAAAGAGATTGATCACCAGCAGGGTGCGTAAATCTGGCGCCAAAGCCATGGCGTAGACAGTGAGCAGCAGGTGCCAAGAGATTTGTGCATGAGTGAGGCTGGGATCGCGAAAACGGAGGTTGAGACGGCTGGTAATCAATAGCGGGAACAGCAAGCAAACCAAGCAGGTGATGAGGATATAGCTAGTCAAATGCAGAGATGACCAATCGAGGTAGCCGAGCCACCAAGCTGAAAAGATCACCGAGCTGTTAGCCAGTCCGGCGCCAGCTGCCATTAGTGATCGCCTCAGCCGCAGCTGTTGCGCTAGCAGCAGGGTGTGCTGCTGGGCAAGAATATCCGTCTCCATGCGATACCTATCGTGATCATCAAGAGCAAAGACCGACCTACAGGTGGTAGGCGGGTTCGAGCTGAACAAGGTGGTCCTAAGGGTGCGACCTTTTGTCTTTGATTTTATCTTTGTAAACAATAATGATGTTCTGTTGCCTTGTCTTGGGCTATTTAAGTTAAAATCGCATCGAAAGTAAATCTCTTTATCTGCAAAGCAGGCTTTTGATGCACGCTGATTCCTTTTCTTCACGCCTTTTGCGCTGGTACCGCCAGCATGGCCGTCATGATCTTCCTTGGCAGCAGAACCCAGCGCCTTATCGTGTTTGGGTGTCTGAAATCATGCTGCAGCAAACCCAGGTTGTGAAGGTGCTCGATTACTATCCGCGTTTTATGGCGCGCTTTCCCACTGTGGCGGATCTGGCCGCCGCCAGCCAAGACGAGGTGCTGCAGCTCTGGGCTGGTTTGGGCTACTACACGCGCGCGCGCAACTTGCACCGTTGTGCCCAAGCCGTGATGGAGTTAGGAGGTGAGTTTCCTGTTGGCAGCCAAAGCGAGATGGAGGCTCTACCCGGTATAGGGCGCTCCACAGCCGCAGCGATTCGAGCTTTCAGCACCGGGCAGCGTGCCACCATTCTTGACGGTAACGTCAAGCGGGTCTTAACGCGCTATGCAGGCATAGAAGGCTGGCCGGGCCAGAAAACCATCGAAGCGCAGCTCTGGCAGCTTGCCGAGACGCTGACCCCCCAGCAAGAAGTGGCCACCTATACGCAAGCTATTATGGATTTAGGCGCGACCTTGTGTAAGCCGCGTCAACCGGCTTGTTCCCGCTGCCCGCATCAGCAGCAGTGTGTGGCCTATGCAACGGATCAAACCGCTCGTTTGCCAACGCCCAAGCCAAAAAAAGTCCGTCCGCAAAAAGAGCGCCACTTCTTGTTGTTGGAGCATCAGCAGCAATGGTTGCTGGAGCGGCGTCCAGACCAAGGGATCTGGGGTGGCCTATGGAGCCTGCCTGAATTTGCAACCCAAGCCGGTTTACAGGCTTGGTTGGCGGAGCGGGCGTTGACGGGTGCCCTTGAGCCCCAGCCGCAGATTGAACATGCTTTTACCCACTATCAGCTGATTATGCGTCCTTGGCGCTTGCAGCTGTCTGCTCAGTCAGCTTCAGAGAGGCCTCTCGCCACCTGCTCTGACGCGCCAGCACAAATTTGGTATGATCCTCAGCGACCAGCTGCCCTTGGCTTGCCTGCGCCAATAGAAAAGCTTTTGCAGGCGCAGCGGACAGCACAGCAAGGCCAGCTTTTTTTGACCCGCCTCTCCCAATAATCCAGTAAAGGTGCTTTATGACCAAGATGGTGTTGTGCCGCAAATATCAACAAGAGCTTGAGGCTCTGAGCCAACCCCCGATGCCAGGTGAAAAAGGTCAGGAGTTGCTGGCGACGGTTTCCAAAAAAGCCTGGCAAGCCTGGTTGGAGCATCAAACTCGCTTGATCAATGAAAAAAGACTCAAGGTTTTTGAGCCATCAACACGTCAATATTTGCTTGAGCAGATGGAAAAGTTCCTTGATAATGACGAGGCGGATCAGGCTGAAGGCTACGTCCCGCCTAGCGATCGTTAAGTTTTTGAGTGAAAAGAAAAAATAATTCAAAAAAGTGCTTGACGAAAAGAACCAAAAGCTTTTAAATATGCACCCGTTGAGGCCAGATAGCTCAGTCGGTAGAGCAAGGGATTGAAAATCCCTGTGTCGGCGGTTCGATTCCGCCTCTGGCCACCAACTCTAAGTTGTGTGATGTTGTAGTAAATTTAGGTTTATGTGTTGGGGTGTCGCCAAGTGGTAAGGCAGCTGGTTTTGGTCCAGCCATGCGTGGGTTCGAATCCTTCCACCCCAGCCAACCTAAAAACTTTGGTTGCCGGCATAGCTCAGTTGGTAGAGCAACTGACTTGTAATCAGTAGGTCCCGGGTTCGACTCCTGGTGCCGGCACCACTCCAAAGTTTCTTTCTTTTTAAAATCCTTTTTATCCTCCTGTTTGCTCTCTCTTTTCTTGCTGAATTCCTTGGTTGCTTATAGTCTGAGTTAATCCTCGCTATATCCTATCTCTGCTTCATCCTGTGTCGCTTTTCTGCTAGATTCTTGGCCTGCTGACCTTCGGTCTTGGTTAGACTGATGCGTTTTAGAATCTTTCGCTGCAATAGGAAAAAACATGTCTCATAGCCCACTGATTATTTTAGGATCTGGCCCTGCTGGTTATACGGCTGCGGTCTACGCTGCGCGCGCGAATTTGCGTCCTCTGCTGATCACTGGCATGCAAATGGGCGGCCAGTTGACCACCACGACCGAGGTTGATAATTGGCCTGGTGATGATCAAGGTGTACAAGGGCCGGAGCTGATGGAACGTATGCGGCGTCATGCCGAACGCTTTGAAACACAAATTCTTTTTGATCACATCCACACGGCTGATCTGCAGCAGCGGCCTTTTCGCTTACAGGGTGATCAGGGTGAATACACCTGTGATGCTTTGATTATTGCGACCGGAGCCAGTGCTCAGTATTTAGGGCTGCCCAGTGAGACGGCTTTTATGGGTAAGGGTGTCTCTGCCTGCGCCACCTGTGATGGCTTTTTCTACAAGAATCAGGCGGTGGCGGTGGTGGGTGGTGGTAATACCGCGGTTGAAGAAGCCCTCTATCTGGCCAATATCGCCAAAAAAGTCACGCTGATTCATCGGCGCGATAGCCTGAAGGCGGAGAAGATCCTGCAGCAGCAGCTTTTTGCCAAGGTAGAAGAAGGTAAGATTGATCTAGTGTGGCATCACCAGTTAGAGGAAGTGCTGGGTGATGAGCAGGGCGTAACAGGTCTACGCCTGAAATCAACCCAAGACGGCCAGGAGCGTCAGCTGGATGTGATGGGTGTGTTTATCGCTATCGGGCATAAACCGAATACCGATCTTTTCCAAGGCCAGCTCGCCATGAACAACGGCTATATCCAGATCCACAGCGGCTTGCAGGGCAATGCTACGGCCACCAGTATTCCCGGTGTCTTTGCCGCAGGGGATGTCAGTGATCATATCTATCGTCAGGCCATTACCTCGGCTGGGTCAGGCTGCATGGCGGCGCTGGATGCCGAGCGCTATTTAGATGCCTTGCCAAAAAGCGGCGCTGTGTGATCCGTGTTGTGGTGATAATGAAGGCTCAGCTTAGGCTGGGCTTTTTTGTTACAGATCAAAATAAAACAAGTGTTTTAATTTGCAAAGGGCCGAAGCCTCGCTAAGCTAAAGTGACAAGATGCGCGGTGATACTTGCAAGAGTTCACAGGCGCTGTCTCATGGAAGAGCTAAAATAACACCTTATCATGATCACTCTTCCTTTGAGGTCAAGCATGCTCCGTTCTTTTCGCCAGCGTATTATTTTCACCAGCCTTGCCCTGATTCTGATGGCCTTGGTGATTATCAGCTTTTTGACCATGCGCATTAGTATGCAAACCTATCAACAGCAGATGCAGCGCAATCTTACCCAGCAGCTGGAAAGTCAGGCCGCTTTTATTGGTGGCTGGATGCAAGAGCGTCAAACCATGCTTGAGGCGACGGCGGAAGTGATTGAGCAGCGCCCAGTGATGGCGGCCTTAACGCAGCTCAGTGATGGTGGTGGTTTTATCGCTGCTTACATTGCCTATCCTGATGGCCAGGCAGTGTTTTCTGATGGTTGGGAGCCACCTGCAGATTACGACCCGCGCACACGTGATTGGTATCGCCAAGCGCAGCAAGCCAATCAGCTGATCGTGACTGCGCCTTATCTGGATGCAGACTCGAATGAGCTGGTGATCAGCCTCAGCCAGCCTCTTGGGCAGAGTGCTGCGCGTGGTGTGCTGGCCAGTGATGTGTCTTTGCAAGCCATTATTGAAACCGTCAGGCGGATCTCCCCAACGGAATCGAGCTTCGCCTTTTTGACCAACCAAGAAGGGGTGGTGATTGCTCATCCTGATCCTGCTCTCACCTTGAAAACCTTGCGTGATCTGAGCCCTGAACTCAATAACACGCTGCTCCAGAGTGCCGCCCGAGGTGCATTGCCAGAGGTGCTTATCCAGCAGCGTGCGGTGTTGCTGACTAGCCAGCCGATTGCCGGAACACCTTGGGTGCTGAATATTGCGCTGGATAAGCAGGATGCCCTCGCCGGTATTTATCGCATGCTGCGTTGGGTAATTGCATTAGTGATTCTCGTGGGACTTGCGGCAGGCGCTATTCTATGGCTGGTCACTGCCGGTGGTTTTCGTCGCTTGGCACGCGTGAGCGCAGCTATGGTGGATATTGGTCAAGGAGAAGGCGATTTAACGCAGCGGATGCAGGTGGAAGGTCAGGACGAGGTAGCGCGCATTGCCGAGGCCTTTAATGCTTTTGTCGATAAGATTCATCATCTAG
>SKOQ01000209.1 GCA_007119985.1 Marinospirillum sp. | reverse complement strand
CACCGGCGAATACGTTAGCCGTGCCTAAGTCGGCTCTCGCTTGGCCGTCAGGGGCAACTCTGGCGGTTTTGCAGCAACGCGCTCAGCTGACTACGGCGGTCCGTGATTTCTTTGCTCAGCGACAAGTGCTCGAAGTCCACACGCCGATTTTAGGGCGTGGCGGCAGCACAGATGCGCATCTCGCCAGTTTAAGTACCCAGCTCAGCGGCCTTGCTGAACCTGTCACCCTCTATCTGCAAACCTCACCTGAATTTTTCATGAAGCGCCTGCTGGCCTGCGGGAGCGGCCCCATCTATCAGCTGGGGCCTTGCTTTCGTGATGGTGAAATCAGCTGGCGGCACAATCCTGAGTTTTGGATGCTGGAATGGTATCGTCCAGGCTGGACTTTGGCGGAACTGGAAGCCGAATGCTGCGCGCTGGTGGATCAACTACTGGGGACAGCCCCTTATCGTCGTCTGACTTATCGTGAGGCTTTTGTGGCCACACTGGGGCTTGATCCTTTTCAAGCCAGTCTCGAAGCGCTGCGCGATGCTGCACATCACTGCTCTGGCATTGATGCCCAACAATTGGATCGCGATGGCTGCCTCGATTTGCTCATCAGCCATCAGATAGAGCCTAGTTTTCAAGGCCAGAGGGTGGTGCTGTATGACTTTCCTGCCAGCCAAGCTGCACTGGCACAGATTCATCAAGATGCGCAAGGCGATGCCGTGGCAGCGCGTTTTGAGCTGTATATCAATGGGATCGAAATCGCCAACGCCTATCAGGAACTGACCTCGGCACAAGAGCAAGCGGCGCGTTTTCACGCCGATCAACAGCAACGCGCTCTGCTCGGCTTACCCGCCGTACCAGCGGATCAACATCTGCTCGCCGCACTTGAGGCCGGTCTGCCTGAGTGCAGCGGTATTGCCTTGGGCTTTGATCGCTTGGTGATGCTTGCTTGCAACACCGCTTCTTTAGACGCCACCCAAGCCTTTAGCGTGCAGCGTTGTTGACCTGTATTAAGTCACTGTGGGCCGCCCTATTGAGCGGCCTGCTGCCAAGCTGAATCCTTCTTGAATCTGCATCACACATGAAACCTTTGGCTGTCTTGACGCAGGCTTGCGGCCAGCTTCTTCAAAGCATCTGAGGCCTGTGCTGTTTCTCGCGCCTTATGGGTGACTTGATCTATCCCTAGGCTCAAATCCTGGACCGTATAACCTAACTGATCGACAACCAGCGTTTGCTGCTCTGTTGCACTCGCGATCTGTTGATTCAGACTCAAAATTTCTCCGGTATGCGCAGCAGATTGTGCTAGAAGCTGCCCCATCTGCTCTGCCCCTTGGCTGTTTTGCTGCGCAAAGTCGGTACAGGAGCGCATTGAAAGCAAGGCTTGCTCAGCTTCGGCCCGAAAAGCCTGCATCCTGTCATGAATACTCGCTGCCGCTGTGTGCGAGCGATTGGCCAGCGTTCGCACCTCATCAGCCACCACGGCAAAACCTCGACCATGATCTCCAGCACGCGCGGCTTCAATTGCGGCATTCAAGGCCAACAAATTGGTTTGCTCTGCAATCTCACTAATCATCATGAGGATCTGATCGACCTCTGTGGTATTGCTATTGAGCTGCTCAACCAATTGAGCCGCCTGCTGAATATGATCATCCAGCCCAAAGACCACCTGCTGACTTTGTTGCATTTGTTGCTGCCCAAACTGGGCCTCTTCTGCTGCGGCACCGGCTTTGTCCGAAGCACGCAAGGTATTTTGCGCCACCTCGCGAATAGCTGTACTCATTTGATCTAGAGCCACCGCCACCTGATTAGTATGTTCAGCCTGCTGATCACTCGCTGTTAATAACAGACTGCTGGTTTGATCCAAGTGTTCGGCGGCAGCCAGCAACTCATGAGTGGACTGACTTTGACGTGAAATCAGCTGTTGAAAACGGGCCACCATATCATTGAGTGCTGTGCCTGTTGCGGCCAGCTCATCTTGACCTTGCACCTGCGTCCGTAAAGTGAGATTACCGCTGGTTTCGATCTGATGTGCAATCGCCTGAATATGCTGCAAAGGCCGGATGACCCAAGCACGGCTAAACCACCAGGCGAGCAACAAACTCAGCGCCCAGGCAGCCATCGAGACCAGAATAAAGAGCGTTTTCAGCCCATTGAGGCGCTCAAACACCTCATCTGCTTGCGCCGTGATCGCCAGTTTCCAACTGGTTCCGGGAATCGTGAGACTGCTGGCCAAGCTCAAACCAGCACTGGAAGGCACTTCGACAAGCTGATCTGGCGTACGAAATAAAGTATCCAGCGCTGCCGCACGCGCAGGATTTGGATCATCCATTAAATTCATTTGTTCCAGCACTTCTTGAGGCCTTGGGCTGGCAATCACCTGACCACGGGCATTCACCATCACCGCGCTGCCTTGCGTACCAAAGCCCAGATCTTCTGTGAGCTGGCTTAGAAAAGTGGCATCCAGACGCGCGATCAACACTCCCTGCACAACCTGTGTGGACGCATCACGAATCGGGGCAGCCAGCATAATGACCGGCTTATTAATGACACGACTGATGATCACATCCGAGACATTGGCCTCACCTGCCAGCGCGCGCTGAATATAGTCACGGTTGGCTAAATCGGCGGTATTGCCTTCAGGGTAGTGTGCCACACCCTGTGGTGTTACCCATCCCATGCCCAGATAACCCAAGCGCTGTGTGGCCTGAGTTAACTCGTGCAAACTCGTATCAGACAAGGTGAGCAGATCAGGATGACGCGCCAACTCACTGACACTGGCCAGATGCATCTGCATGCGGCTTTGCACTACCTCAGCGGCATTGTGGGCAATATTCACCAGCCCCTGCTCGACCTGCTCATGAACGGCTTTCGTTGATTGCCAAATCGCAAGTGCACCTAAGGAGGCGCTCACAGCAAAAAGCAAAACAAAGAAAATCAGCATTAATTTACGACTGACACTCAAGCTGGCGATCCACATTCCTGTCATCCTTTTCCAATCATCGAAGCTTACGAACGTTTAAAGATCACCCTCGAATAAAATGACCTTTTTATGACAAGGGTTATTATGCCAGTCACAAAAGAGAACACAGAGACTTTTCCCCTGCTCACGACTAAAGTCTGACTAACTAGACCTAGAGGTAAGAATCCATCGATTTTCGCATTTGCAGCATGCTAATATAAAGGCGCAATAATGATGATCCCCCTTTATTTAGGAACCCGCCCCATGCTTGCACAGCTCTCGATGAAACAACGCCTCTTACTGACGATTCTGCTGCCTCTTCTGATCGGATTCCTGTTGCTGGGTACACTGGTGACACAACAATTAAATAGCAGCGTACCGCAGATGATTGAGGACGGCAGTCGCCGCCAAGTAGAAGCACGAGGGGCCGAGGTAGGGCGTTGGGTTGAGGGTTATCGTATGTGGCTCAGAGCACTAGCCTCAGCTCAAGAGCTGCAGCAGGCCTCTAGCCTGAACGAAATCGAATCCTGGCTCGCTCATCAACAGGCTGGTGATGCCGCAGTTGAATCCCTGTTTTTTGCGAATCGCCAAGGTGATGCGGTGATTCATAATGGCCACTATGCCAGCATCGCGAGCCGCGAATATTTTCAAGATATCGTGGTTCGTGGCCGTTATGATCGCGTGCTCACCAACCCGATTATTTCTCTCGCCACACAGCAGCCGGTGGCAGTCATTGCAGAAGTGGTCCGTAATGCCGACGGAGAACGCATTGGCATGATGGGTATTTCTCTCTCGATGGAGGAGCTATCCAATATCGTTGGCAGCCTAGCCATGGGCCAAGGCAGCTATGGCTGGGTCGTCGATGGCAGCGGGATGCTGGTCGCCCACCCAACACCGGCCGCGCGGATGCAAATCAATGTCACCGATGCAGACCGTCAGGGTTATCAAGGACTGGATGCGCATGGCCGACGTATGATTCGCGGTGAATCTGGCATGGGCAGCATCCTGAATTTGCAAGCTGAGCCGATGACGATGATCTGGCACCCCATTCCACAAACACCCAACTGGACCATTGGTGTCTCAGTACCCAGTGACACCTTTACCGCGACCACTCGAGCCTTACTGACCAAGATCGTGTTGGTGATTCTGGCCGTCCTGCTCATCCTGATGCTGGTCATTGCTCTGGTGGCTCAGCAGCAGGTGAAACCTATACAACGCATGGTTGCGCGGATGAAGGATATTGCCGAAGGTGATGCTGATCTGACACAGCAACTGCCTGTCACCAGTCGCGATGAGCTGGGTCAGCTGGCCGATGCCTTTAACCAGTTTATCGCCAGTATTCGTCAACTGGTCAGTGATATCAGCCATACCGCACACGAGTTGACGCTGAATGCAGAAAAAGTAGAAGCCGCCAGTCAGAGCATGGGCCATGACATGCAGCATCAACAAGGTGAGGTCGATCAGATTGCCGCGGCCATGAATGAACTGGTCGCCACGGTTGAAGAGGTCGCCCGTCATGCTCAGGATGCCTCTTTAGCCGCACAGCAAGGTGGCGAAGAAACAACAACAGGATCAACTCGTGTTCAAACTGTGGTGAGCTCTATTCAGCAACAAGCCGCCATCATCACCGAAACAGCAGCTGAAGTTGAAAAACTCCAAGAGTCGGGGGAGCAGATAGGCCAAGTCATGGACGTGATTCGAGCGATTGCTGAGCAAACCAATCTACTGGCACTGAATGCCGCGATTGAAGCCGCACGCGCTGGAGAAGCGGGCCGAGGTTTTGCCGTGGTGGCTGATGAGGTACGCACCCTCGCGGCACGCACACATGAATCAACAGAACAGATCCAGACCACCGTGGATCAGCTACGCAACCGTATTACAGTCGCCGTGAATGCCATGCGCTCCAGTAACGAGCGCTCAGTGAAAACAGCGGATGATGCACAAGCCGCAGGCGATGCGCTCGCGTCGATCACTGATGCGATCAACAATATTGAAGGTATGAATATTCAGATCGCCTCAGCAACCGAACAGCAAAGCGCGACAGTGGATGAGCTGAACCGTAATTTAGAGCGTATCGTCGAACTCAGTGGCGCGACTGGCTTAGCCGCATCCGATGTTGCCAGCAGCGGCGCTGAACTGAATCAAGTTGCACAGCAGCTCCAAAATCTAGTGAAGCGCTTTAAAGTCTAGCGCTGGAGACATCTCTCCAACAAGCAGCCTATCTCGCGCGGATAAAACGTGAGATGCGCTGCTTTTTATGTTGAAATTCAGCTGAAGCCTGACATCCCCTGTCAATCGACCTCCACGGAGAGGAAACCCGCCCTATGCTGAAGACGCTGACACATCGCCCTGCTCAGATGGCACTCGCACCTCTGCGCGAGGCAACACCCTTCAAGCTGGTTGTGCTGGCCGCTTTACTGGTCTTCAGTGCCGAAGTCTCGCGCTTTTTTACGCTGCCAGAACAGGCTTTTTCTGTCATCTGGCCGCCTGCTGGCCTGCTTTTGGGTGCGCTGCTGGTCTACGGCTCACGCGTGCTCTATACCTGCTTGCCCGCCTTACTCATCTGGTCGTTATTCTGGCAGCAGGCGCCGTGGCTGTTTGCACTGCTTTTCAGTGGCAGCATGGCACTGGGTTCTTGGCTTGCTGCCTACTGGATCCGTGATATTGATGCCCAAGAACTGCGGCACTTCACACGTCGACTGGTGCTCAGGCTGTATTTTCGGGGCGCTCTGCTCGGCAGTGGACTAGTCTCAGCCGGTGGTGCTCTTGGCTTCTGGCTCACGCAACCCACAGCTCAACACTTTGCCTGGTATGATATTTGGCTGCTTTATTGGGGCTTTGAAGCCCTTGGTCTGATTCTTTTCACCCCACTCGCTTTGCTCATCCTGATGAGCCAAAGGCGCTTTATTGGTGGAGTGATGGCTGATCTTCGCCAGCCTCAACTGTTAACCTGGCTCGCAGTTTCCCTCTTGGCAGCGGCGACGACCCTTTTACTGGAAAGCCAAGGACAGCGGCTTTATGCCACCGCCCTCGCCTATAGTTTTTTTCCACTGCTCTGCTGGCTCGTCATGGTGGCACGCAGTGAGACCCTTGCTCTCGTGCTGCCTGTTTTTGTGGCACTTTTTGTTGCCTTTGCACTGCGTGGCTGGGGCGGGGTGACTCAGATCGAGAATATTCAAGGCTTGATCAGAATGCTGACCCAAGTGGCGGGTATGGTTGTCATGGCCCAGCTGATTGCAGCCGTCAACATTGAGCGTAATCAGCTGCTACGTTCCTTTCGCCGTCAAGCGCGTGAGGATTATCTGACCGGCCTCGGTAACGAGCGCGAACTCATCCAGGCACTGAATCGCTTGATTCTCTCTCAGCCTCACTCGACATGGCTGGTGGATATCGATCTCCTCGATTTTGAAGAGCTAGCCGATCAGATGGGCTTTGAGGGAGCGCATGAACTCGAACGCCAACTCGCCAGCCAACTGCGCCAATGGCGACGCGCCGATATGCAGCAGTTTCGCTTGGCACAAGGGCGCTATCTACTGTTAGTCCAAGCTGAGGAGAGCGTGTCGCTCAAGGCAGCACTCGATCCTCTGTATGATCAACTGAATGATCAGACCTATATCAGCGAGCAGCATTCCACCCGCATTCGTATTGCACTCGGGGCCCTACCTTTGGATGGACAAATCGAGACACCCGCTGGCTACTTGGCAGCCTGTCATCAAGCCACATTAGAAGCACGCCAACGCAACCGACGCCTACTGATCGCCTTATCCAGCCAAGAGCTGATGCAAGAGCGCCAGATATTGAACCGTCGGTTTGAGGCGCTTAAACAGGCACTGCCTGAAAATCGACTCCGCCTCTTTGCACAGCCCATTCAGGATCTCAGCGGACAGAGCACGGGGCTCAGCTATGAAATCCTGCTGCGCATGGTCTCTCCTGCTGGCGAGCTGCTGTCACCGATCGAGTTCTTACCTGCTGCCGAGCGCTTTGGTTATATGCAGGAAATCGATCGCTGGGTGATCAGCCATAGCCTAGAACATCTGGCTGATCATCCTGATTGGCTGGCCAGAACGCATAAATGCTCTATTAACCTCTCTGGTGCTTCGCTCTCTGATCTAGAGCTGGTACCCTTTATCCGTACGCTCTTGGCGCATACTCAAGTGCCAGCTTCTAAAATCAGCTTTGAAGTCACCGAGAGTGAGCGTATTCATCGTACTGAAGATGCAGCTCAGCAGATTCAGGCCCTGCGCGCCTTGGGTGCCAGTGTGGCTTTGGATGATTTTGGGACTGGATTAGCAACCTTCGACTATCTCAAGTCCTTTCAATTTGACTATTTGAAAATCGATGGCACTTTTATTCGCCATCTTGCTCAAAGTGAGGTCGATCAGGCAATGGTGAAGGGAACCTGTGCTGTGGCTCAGGCCTTGGGGCTGCAAACCATTGCGGAATTTGTCGAAGGCGAAGAAACGCTGGCGTGGCTCAGAAAACTGGGGGTCCAACATGCCCAAGGGTTTGGCATCGGTCGCCCTGTGCCTTTAGCCCAACTCTTTGCTGAAGCTGAATCGCCCCCATCCTCTTCTTTTTAATGGAGCCTGTGTGTGAAAACGGAAGACTTACGTGTTCTGGTTGTTGATGATGAGCCTATGGTCTGCGAGCTATTGAGTGAACTACTCAAGGATCAAGGCTATCAGGTCATCGGGCAAGCTAGCCACGGGGGGTCAGCCATTGAAAAGGTCAAACAGTATCAGCCAGATATAGTTTGCCTGGACATTAATATGCCCGAAGTCAGCGGATTAGATGCGCTGGCCAGCATTAAAACCATCCGCGCCAGCACCATCGTGATTATGGTGACCGCAGTGAGCCAGGCCAGCGAAGTTCAGCAAGCCATTAGAACTGGAGCCGATGGCTATCTGCTCAAGCCCTTTACTGGCTTGCAGTTAAAAAGCGCAATCTTGAAGGCTTATCAAAGGCGCCAATCACCAGAGAGAGTGGCGCCAACTTCTTAGAAAGCAAACAGGATGTAGAGGCTAGGCAGAAAGAAGGGTGTTTCGGCTCTTTGTGCAACTTCCTCACTGATCCCTGCGACCACTTGTACCGATCCACCGAGTACAAAGTGAGGTGCGAGAGTGCGTTCGTAACCGAGTGCAGCCATAAAGCCAATATCATCATCTCGATCACCATCCCACCAAGTCAAGCCAGCCTCATAAAAAGCACCTTGATGATAACGATCGATATAGCCCTTGAAGGTCACATCGACAATGCTCAGGTCGTCTCCAGTGGAATAGCCTGCACGTATCGCCGTATTACGACTTAATGACCCCTGCCAATAGAGGTTAAACATGCCGTTGTCCATATTGTTATCAACTAGGCGCACCAAATCCGTACTGATACTGTGGGTCATTGCAGAGGCTTGCAAAGGCAGGGCCACGGCCGCAGAAAGTACGAGGGGCAATAGGGCTTTTTTCAGGTTCATTCCACTCTCCTTAAGTGATATAGAATTACATTCTAGTTAAATACTATGGAAGAAGCCGAACCAAGGCAAGATAAACCGCTCGATCTAAGCCGCTTGAAAAAACGAGATCAAAAAGTAGCTAAAGCTTCAACCCCTTGAGCTTGCGGTACAAGGTGCGTTCACTGATGCCGAGCGCTTGCGCTAATGCCGCGCGATCCAAGGACGTCTGCTTGACAAGACGCGCCAGGTAATGGGCCTCGAGTTCTTTTAAAGGCACAGGCTGGTGAGGTAAAAGGGGCTGCGCTTCATCTGTGCAGCCTCGCTGGAGGTCCAAGGGCAGATGCGGAAGATCGATCTCACCACCATCGGCGAGCAAGAGCGCTCTTTCAAGCAGATTGCGCAATTCACGAATATTGCCAGGAAACGCATAGTCAGCCAGAGCCGCCAAAGCCGCCTCGCTCAATTGCGCCTGCTTACCATTGGGTAGGCGCTGTAACATGGCTT
>SKOQ01000212.1 GCA_007119985.1 Marinospirillum sp. | reverse complement strand
GCGTAAAAAGCCTGCTCATCCAAGCTCATCAGCACATCGGCACCGGCTTGAATCTGTGCTTCTAAAGCCAGTGTGCGTGGCAGAATCCGCTTCAGATAGTGTTGACCCACCTTGACCTTGCTGGTGTAGAAGTCATCCGCTGCGCCTGTGGCTTTGGGTTGTGCAACAGCAACCATGCGCGCCCACATATAGGCATAGGCAACATAACCAAACAGGTTGAGGTAATCCACCGCGGCGGCGCCGATTTCTTCTGGGTTGTCTTTGCCCATCTGCATGACTTGCTCAGTGACCGACTCAAGACGCTTCAGTTCGACCTCCAGAGTGGCACACCAGTCTTGCATGCCCGCTTGGTCTTGCTGCTCAGCCAAGAACTGACGCACATCGCTGGTAAAGATGTTGAGGAACTTGCCACCATTGGCAAAGATCTTACGGCCCATCAGGTCCATAGCTTGGATGCCGTTGGTGCCTTCATAGATCTGGGCAATACGCGCATCACGCACATATTGTTCAGCACCCCATTCAGAGCAATAGCCGCTACCGCCGTAGATCTGCTGGGCTTCGACAGTCGCATCAAAACCACGATCAGTAATAAAGGCCTTGGCGACAGGTGTTAGCAGGGCAACCAGATCTGCCGCATGTTGGCGTTGAGTGTCATCAGCATGGTACTTGCTGATATCCAGCTGCATCCCGACATAAGAAGCAAAGGCGCGGCTGGCTTCGTTAAAGGCACGCACATTCAAGGCCATACGGCGCACATCAGGATGCACAAGAATAGGATCTGCTGCTTTTTCAGGCTGCTGTGGGCCTTTGGGTGCGCGAGATTGGATACGCTCTTTCGCAAAGTCCATCGCGCTCTGGTAGGCCACTTCACCTAAACCTAAGCCTTGGATGCCGATCGACAGGCGCTCGTAGTTCATCATGGTGAACATGGCCGCCAAGCCGCGATGAGGTTCGCCAATCATAATGCCTTGTGAACCATCGAAGTTAATCACGCAGGTGGCTGAACCCTTGATACCCATCTTGTGCTCGATGGAGCCACAGTTGACCAGGTTGTGCTCACCCAGGCTGTCATCTTCATGAATCTTGAATTTGGGAACCAAGAACAGAGAAATACCGCGTGTTCCTGCGGGGGCATCTGGCAGTTTTGCCAGCACGAGGTGGATGATGTTCTCAGCTAGGTCATGCTCGCCGCCAGTGATCCAGATTTTATTGCCGGTGATGGTATAGGTACCATCGTCATTGGGCTCTGCTTTGGTACGAATCAGACCGAGATCTGTACCTGCATGAGGCTCAGTCAGACACATGGTGCCAATCCACTGGCCTTCATAGAGCTTGGAGAGGTATTTGGTCTTGATTTCTTCGCTGGCGTGGGAATCAAGCAGCAGCGCCGCACCCGAGTTCAGCGCAGGATAGAGGGTGAAGGCCGCATTGGAAGCGTAGAGCATCTCTTCGAACAGCACCGTCATCATTTTGGGCATGCCTTGGCCGCCAAACTCAGGATTGCCGCCTAAGCCCATCCAGCCACCCTCGGCGAGCGCGCGATAGGCTTCTTTAAAGCCTTTGGGCGTGAATACCTGGCCATTCTCAAAGCGGCAGCCTTCTGCATCACCGCTGAGGTTGAGCGGGAACAGCTCATTTTCAGTCAGTTTGGCGCCTTCTTCTAAAATCGCTTCGGCCAGATCAGGCGTCACTTCCTGAGTCGCTTCCATTGAAGCCCAGAGTTGATCAGCTGCAAAAACTTCGTTTAACACAAAACGCATGTCACGCAGGGGGGCCTTATACTTTGCCATGATATACCTCTATCCTAGATGAACTTAAGAAATCTCTGTTTTAGAGCTAGGTAGGCTGGCGTGGTGTTGGTCACCGCGAATGCCGTTGAGTTCTAAAGATTTCTTAACTGATTGATCCAACAAGCTTACTGACTTTACCTTTCGCTCGACAAGTCCGGTGTGTGACCTATAAGTCTCGTTGATGCGGAGCTGGGTTCAGTCAGTTGAGTCTAGCTTGGCTTGATGAAGCTCAGGTTGCAAGGGCGAAGAGGCAGAAATCCCTTGATCCTCTAGGGTTATGCTAGAAGGTTGTCTCGATTAGGCATAAAAAAGGGCAGCACAAGGCTGCCCAAAAGACTCAAACACAAAGGAACATCAGGGATTAGATTTCAAAACCTAAGCCAAAAGCATCGGCATCCATGCGCGCTAGAGAATCAACACCCGCAGTCATGGCGGCAGCGTGAGTCTTAGTGCGTGGCAGCAGACGCTTGAAGTAGAACACGGCTGTGTCCAGCTTGGCTTGGTAGAAGGCGGCTTCGTTGGTGCCTTCAGCCAGTTTCTGCTGTGCAATTTCTGCCATTTGCGCCCAGAAGTAGCCTAGCAGTACATAGCCAGCATACATCAGATAGTCGACAGAGGCCGCACCAACTTCGTCACGGTTCTGCATGGCGCTCATGCCGATTTTCATCGTCAGTTCGCCCCATTCTTTGTTCAGCTCAGCCAGAGGCTGGGTGAACTGGCCCATGCCTTCTTTCGCTTCAGCGGCTTGGCAGTATTTGTGAATCTGCTTGGTGAACTTACGCAGAGTTTCACCTTGGTTCATCAATACTTTACGACCGAGCAGATCGAGCGCTTGAATACCGGTGGTGCCTTCATAGAGACGGGTGATACGCGCATCGCGTACAAACTGCTCCATGCCCCACTCTTGGATAAAGCCGTGACCACCGAAGACCTGAAGACCTTCGTTGGTAGCTTCAAAGCCGACTTCAGTCAGGAAAGCTTTGACGATAGGCGTCAGCAGGCCCAGGATCTCATCGGCTTCTTTCTTCTGTTCATCGCTACCTGCTTCAACCAGATCAACCAGCTGAGCAGTATAAAGAATCAGCGCACGACCACCTTCGCTGAAGGCTTTTTGCGTCAGCAGCATACGACGCACATCAGGGTGAACGATGATTGGATCAGCGGCTTTTTCTGGTGCTTTGGCGCCAGACAGAGCGCGCATTTGCAGACGATCACGTGCATAGGCCAGCGCATTCTGGAAGGAGACTTCGATCAGGCCCTGACCCTGAATACCAACGCCGATACGCGCTGCATTCATCATGGTAAACATGGCAGCCAAACCTTTGTTGGGCTGGCCGACCATGAAGCCAGTGGCGTTATCAAAGTTCATCACGCAGGTAGAGTTGCCGTGAATACCCATCTTGTGCTCTAAAGAACCACAAGAAACAGCATTACGCTCGCCAGCTTCGCCCTGTGCATCTGGCATAAACTTAGGAATCACAAACAGGGAGATACCCTTGCTGCCTTCAGGTGCATCTGGCAGTTTCGCCAGAACCAGGTGAACGATGTTTTCAGACAGCTCATGCTCACCAGCAGAAATAAAGATCTTAGTACCGGTGACTTTAAAGCTGCCATCTTCTTGGGGCAGGGCTTTGGTTTTGATCAGGCCCAAGTCAGTACCGCAATGAGGCTCGGTCAGACACATGGTGCCTGTCCAGCGGCCTTCTACCAGTTTGGTCAGGTAGGTTTGCTTGAGTTCTTCTGTACCATGGTGCTCCAGTGCGCTCATGGCACCGTGAGACAGGCCTGGGTACATGCCCCATGCCAGGTTAGAAGAGCAGATCATTTCATTCAGTGTCAGACCCAAAGAGTGAGGCAGACCTTGGCCGCCATGCTCAGGATTCTGGGTCATGGAGGGCCAGCCGCCATCGACATACTGCTGGTAGGCTTCTTTAAAGCCTTCAGGCGTGATGACCTTGCCATCTTTTAAGGTACAGCCTTGCTGATCACCAACTTGGTTCAGCGGGGTGAGTACGTTTTCGGCAAACTTAGCGCCTTCTTCGAGGATCGCATCCACTACTTCAATGGCTTCTTCACCATTTGGCAGGGCTGCGTAGTGACCATTGAAATTCAGCAGCTCATTCATGACAAAGCGAATGTCGCGTAAAGGGGCTTTATAAGTCGGCATAGAAAGACCTCACAGGGTAGACTCGTTATTGTTTGTTTAGCTACGTTGAGCTGAGTGTTCAAACGTATGTTTGAAACTTAGGCGATATTCAAGGCAGTGTCAAGCCGAATTGATCATCCGTGTTTGTCGCCAAGGCGGGTAAGAAGGGGAAGCAGGGGTGAGGGCGTTCGAGTATAAAGCAGGCTGATTAGGCCGCGACATAAAAACCAGCACCCTTGAAGTAGGGGAGGCGATCGGTTGCGGCCAGTTGCAAGGTTTCAAGGATTGCTTGCGCACGACTTGCCGGTGGCTCGTTGCCAACAATGGGATGGCGCATCATGACCGCAACGGAGCGGGGGCGTGGTATGCCAAAATCAAAACTGATTGGGAGCGGGGGACGAAATTGCTTTTCGTTGGTGCGGTAGTCGAGAACAGGGCTCTCTTCTTCTTGATTTTCCTTTGCCTCAGTATCACTGAAGGCCAGCTGAGACCAGAACAGTGCTTCGTTCTCTTGCTGGGGGGCTAAGGGGGTGGTTTGGACTTCTTGACGTGCCGCCGCAGGCGAAGCTGCCTTGAGTTCGGTTGCAAAAGCAGAAGCCGTTTGCAAAGTCGTCGAGGGCTTAGGGCGTGCTAAGCTGGTGAAGCTGGGCTGTAAGTGCGGGGCGTGAATGACCATTATTCTATCCAAGATCAAGGCCGCTGCATGATCGGAAGCAGGGCAGTCAGAGTCTTAGGTATCGGCCGCACAGCAAAAAACTTCACTTGTTGATCAGCGACCGATCAGTCTGTTGCTTTTGTTTACAAAGATTTTAGATCAGCCTTGGGCGCTTGTCTTGTTCTTTGGTTTATAATCGCGCGTTTATAGCAAGGTCGGGGGAGAGGGCCTCTATTGGTCCTCGGCTTCGACTCGGTGAGTCAACTCTGAATCAGCGGTCAAGCCCCTATGGGCAGTCCAAGGAGATGTTATTGTGAGGCGGAGTCGTCAGTGGCGTTGGCTGGGTGTGTCGGTCAGCTTGTTATTGGTGGGGTGTCAGGGAGGTGTTAATCACGGTACTTCAGGGCATGTTGCGGTGGGTCGAGTAGAAGGACCGACAGGTGCCATGCATAGTCCGGCTGTGCCGCGCGCTGTCGATCGTCCTCAATCTCCCCCTGCTGCGCGGCCAGCGCCGACACAGGCCCCTCAACCCATTCCGGCTGCCGCCCCTGTCACGCGGGTGCAGGTGCTGCCTGCCAATCCGCAGCAGGGTGTGCCCTTAGGTGATGATGCCGAGATCGAGGTAATCAGCCTCCCACGCCCTGATCTGACACCGACGCCACCCGCAGCTTCGGCGGCCACCTCCAGTGTGCCAGCGGTCTTGGCTCCCCTGCCGGCTGCTGCATCACAGCGTGAGTCTCAGCCTACTGAGGAAGAGACGCCCAGCTGGCTGGCGCGCTACCCTAATCTGGCGCAGGACTTACAAGGCCATCAAGAAACCATTCAATCGCTTGAGCAAGAGCTGCGTCAGTATCAGCAGCGGCTGAGTGAGCTTCAGCAGCAAGTCCGTCAGCGCTGGGGCGAGGCGGCGACCACGGCAACCAATGCACACCAGTTTGTCAAGTACACGGATGCCTTCCAAAGTCGTGGCGCGATGGATTTTGATCAAGGGCGTGTGGTGGTCGAAACACTTGACCCTAACCAGCCGCGCGAAAGACTCAGAGAAGCCATCGTGACCACTCTCTTGACGCCTTTTGATGCAGAAAATCCAGAGATCTATTCAGATCGTGCTATCAGCTATAGTGGTCCTGCCTTGCTGGCTGGCCAGGTGTTGGATCATGAAGGTGTGCCCGTGCGCTGGGAGTGGCGCGCCAATCGCTATGCGGATTATTTGGTTGAGAATCAGCTGCAAGAAGTACAGCGCGATGGGCGTACCATCTATCGGGTAGAAATTCCTCTAGTAGAAAATCACACGCAAGTGCGTGGTCAGCAGTTTGAAAGTTTAGTGCGTCAGGCCAGCCAGCGTTATAACGTGGATGAAACGCTGATCTACGCGATTATGGAAACAGAAAGCCATTTCAACCCCTACGCCACCAGCCATATCCCAGCCTATGGTCTGATGCAGATCGTTCCCTCAACGGCGGGGCGTGATGTGTTTCAGCGTATTAAACAGCGCAATGATCAACCAACGCGAGACTACCTGTTTAACCCCGCTAATAATATCGATATGGGGGCAGCCTATTTGTCGATCTTGCGCGATATTTATTTGAAAGATATTACTCACCCGCTGTCGCGTGAGTACGCGATTATCTCGGGTTACAACGGCGGTGCGGGCAATGTGCTGCGGACCTTCCACTCGGATCGCCGCCAAGCAGTGCAGGTCATTAATCAGCTCACACCTGAGCAGGTCTATCACCGCTTGCACCACAACCACCCTGCGGCCGAAGCCCGTGGGTATATCCGTAAAGTAACTGAGGCTCAGCAGCGCTATCGGGCTTTGGCTGCACGTTAGCAGCAATTTGAGCTCATGCGCTCGCGCTCTTGTTTCTAAAGCACAAAAAACCCCAGCGATGGCTGGGGTGAGCGAGAGGCGAGGGCGAGATCAAGGTGCTTGATCAGGCTCTAGCTCTAAGCGCATACGGTTCAGCTCGCGTGTGGCGTTATACTCGGCATTGAGCTGAGTATTGGCACTGAGCTGAAACAGATAGGTGGCTTGAGGCTGTAGTGTCACCTGTGTGCAGCTGCTACCAGAAGAAGTACAGACATCCGCTGTTGCCAGATTCAAGCGAGCCGGAAATCCAGCTGGGCTGGTGAAGACCTCGCCTTCAAGTGTAATGCAGCGTAGTTGCTGGGGTTGGGCTTGCAAGCTGCCTTGCTGTAGGCTCAGGTGGCTGGTCAGGATGCAGTTAGAAAGGGATTCGCTCGAGCTGCCTTGTACTTGGCTGGTGTTGATCGAAAACCAAACATTCTCTTTATGTTGCCCATCACTGAGATGGACTTGGCTCAATACCTCCCCTTCAAGTTGCAAACCGGCTGCGAGCGGAAGGCTGGTGTCAGCGAGAAGACCAAAAGAACAACTGGCAAGAAGAAGGCTTGTTGCAATTTTTTTCATGATTCAATCCAGTTCGGTGAATGGTGAATAAAGATCGCCCGATTATAGCAAACACCAGCGCGTGATGTTTCATGTCAATTTGACGCATCTGTTAACCTATTGGCTGAGTTTCTGTGTCTCACCAAGTGCATAAGCAATGATGATAGAATAACCCGACTCTTTTAGTCAGAAAAAGGCTGGCTCTTGCCAGGTAAAACATATACAGTAGTTGTACCAAGAACGAACAAGGTATAAGAGATGACGCTGCCAACGCCCAATGAAATCCTCAACCTCAATGCCGATGCACAAAGAATTGAAGGCATTACGCCTCTTTACGAGCAGCTGTTGGTTCAGCTGGGTGAAGATCCGCAGCGAGAAGGCCTATTGGATACGCCAAAGCGCGCTGCCAAGGCGATGAATTATATGACCAAGGGCTATCGCCAAACCTTGGATGAAGTCACCAACGGCGCGGTGTTCAGCTCCAGTGCAGATGAACTGGTGGTGGTGAAGAATATCGAATTCTACTCGATGTGCGAACACCACCTACTGCCTTTTATTGGTCATTGCCATATCGGTTATCTCCCTCAAGGCAAGGTTTTGGGCTTGTCTAAATTTGCGCGCATTGTGGATCTTTTTGCACGCCGTTTGCAGATTCAGGAGCAGCTGACGCAACAGATTGCCGAGGCGGTGGAAGAAGTGACCGGTGCTGCTGGTGTCGGTGTGATTATCGAGGCCAAGCATATGTGTATGATGATGCGTGGCGTTGAAAAACAAAGTGCCAGTATGCGCTCTTCAGTCATGCTCGGCCAGCTGAAAAGCTCGGCGATGACTCGCCAAGAGTTTCTCAAGCTGGTGGAATGACCGCTGTCCTTGTGGCTGTGTGGAGCGATGGCGCAGCCAGAATAAATCATGTCATAAGATGATCAAGAGGAATAGATGATGCCGCTGAGTGATGCTGATGCCCTGGCCACCATCCGGATTAAAAATTTGCGCCTGCGCACTTTTATCGGAATTAAAGAAGACGAGATACAAAACCAGCAGGATATTGTGATCAATGTGGTGTTAAAATACCCAGCGGATCGCGCAGTGGCTTTTAATCAGATCGATGAAGCCCTCAATTATCGCACCATCACCAAAAAGTTGATTCAGCATGTTGAGCAAGGCCGCTTTGCACTTTTAGAACGTTTGACCCGTGAATTGCTCGATTTGGTCATGGAGCACCAGCAGGTGCTTTGGGCGCAGGTAGAGGTGGATAAGCCACATGCTTTGCGTTTTTCGGACTCAGTCTCGATTACGCTCAGCGCGAAGCGAGATCAGCTCGCCGCTTCTTCTTAGTTATTTGTTGAGTTGTCATCATGATCAAAGAACAGCAGAAGGAACCTCAGCCGCGTATCAACCATAACTGGTCGATTATTGCGCTTTTATTTGCTTTTGCGGCGATTCCCTTTGGACCTTGGTTTTTGCCTTTTGCCATCGGTGCTGCTCTCTATGCCCTCTGGTCCATTCGCCAATCCCCCGAGCACTATGCTGGCGAGCTTTTTGTCTGGGTGGCGCTGGGTTTGAGCACCTTGCTTTCAGGCTTATATCTGCTCTTTTTTTTGAATCCTGTGACTGGCTAAACAAAGCTTAACCGATCCACTGGTATTGCTTATTCAAAGCCGCTAAGATCTCCGCTACTCATATCCTTGATTGCGGAGATTTTTTTATGCGAGTTCTGGCTCTAGCTGTTGCTGCGACTTCCCTCTTAGGTGCCTCAAGCGCCCATGCCCTGGAGCTGAATGTCTCCCTAGCAGGCCAATACTGGAATGCCAGTCCGTCCGGTGAAATTCAAGGTTTGAGCACTGAAGAGCCGATTGGCCTGAAAGACAGCCTTGGTTTGTCGAGTGAAGGCGCGACAGCACTGAGCCTGCAGATTGATC
>SKOQ01000234.1 GCA_007119985.1 Marinospirillum sp. | reverse complement strand
TCTAGCTGCACCGCTTTTATAGCCCAGAGTGGAGGAGGAGGTCAAATGCAACACGGCGGATGTCCCAGCCTAAAACCCTTGTCAATAAAGGGGTTTAGGCTGATCTGAGTCGGAAGGCGGGTGTGAAAGGGCGTCCTAGCTAGCTGTTGAGTCTGGGTGGGAAGGCGGTATATCTTGCAGGGCACGGGGCCAAGCATTGACGATGGCCTTAATAAAGGTGGCCAGCGGAATCGCAAAGAAGACGCCCCAGAAGCCCCAGAGTCCACCAAAGAAGAGCACGGCCAGAATAATCGAGACAGGATGCAGGTTCACCGCCTCAGAAAAGAGCAGGGGTACCAACACGTTGCCGTCCAGTGCTTGAATAATGCCGTAGATCACGATGACCCAAACAAAGTCACTGGTAAAGCCAAACTGAAAAAGGGCAATCAGTGCAACAGGCAGGGTGACCACCGCAGCACCGATATAGGGCACTAAGACAGAAAAACCAACCAGCAGCGCCAGCAATTCGGCGTAGTTCAGCCCTAGCCATCTAAAGCATAACCAAGTGACCCCCGCAACAATCAGGATCTCCAAGGATTTGCCGCGAATATAATTGGCGATTTGTGCATCCATCTCTTGCCAAATTTGCGTCATCAGCTGACGTTTACGCGGCATCAGGCTGATGACGAAATCTGTGAGCTTACGCTGATCTTTGAGCATAAAAAACACCAAAATCGGCACTAAAACCAGATACACTAACCAAGCGAGCAGGCTCGGTAGGCTGGATAAAGACAGAGAAACCAACACCTGTCCAATATGGCGCAGCTCTCTAATCGCATCGTTGAGCAAGGAATTGGCCTGCTCTTGAGAAATGAGCTGTGGATAGCTCTCATGCAAGCTATTGAGCCAATCTTGGGAGGTGTGTAGCATCCCAGGTAGTTCACGGATTAAGCTCACGACCTGATGCCAGATCATCGGTAGCAACCAGAAGATAGCCGCCACCAGCAGGCTCATAAAGAGGCTGAAGGCGAGTAGAATAGCCAGTATTTCAGGGATTTTTAGGCGCTGCAGCTGAAGGACGAGCCCCTGCAAAAGATAGGACACCACCACTGCCGTCAGAAAGGGCATCAGCATTGAGCCCACAAAAATCAGTGCGGCAAAGAAGAGTGTCAACAAAAGCGCAAAGATCACGGCTTCTTCATCAGAAAAATAGCGGTGAACCCAGCCGTGGACCACACCTTTAAATGACATGTGACTTATCCCTTTTCAATTAAGAAATAGTAGCGTTGATCTTGCTCGTGGCGCTCCAGCATTTGGTGCTCGCTGAGTTGGGTGTAGCTGAATAAATCATCCCAAGAGCCAGGGTCGCTGGCAATCACAAGGAGCTTGTTGCCAGTCTTCAACCCTTGTAAAGCGAGTTTAGCTTTAAGAAGGGGAAGAGGACAGGCTAAACCTTGGGCATCAAGCTGTTGGTCGGCGGCCTGTGTAAGTTGTGCAAAAAGACTGGAATCCATTGGGGTTTGCCTTGTCTGATAAAGTCACCCTAAGATACTGATAATGCCATTGAATGCAATAGGATTTGGAATGCGCTCATCGATGTTGAACCTTCTTTCTTTCTGGCGACTGAATCTGCACTTCTTTTTGGTCTGCACCCTGAAAGCGATGTTCTTGGCTTTTCTGGTCCTGATTGCGCCCTTGCAAGCTGGAGAGGACGCCCGCTTACCCACGTTGGGACACTCTGGCTCTTACGAAGTGAGTGTGCACCAAGAGCATTGGCTCGGTCAGGCTTGGCTGCGCCAATTCCGAGCTCAAGCTCGGCTCAAACATGATCCTGTCACCCAGTATTATCTTGAAGACTTGCTGCAAGGTTTGGCGACCTACAACCCAGCGCTAGAGATCCAACAGTTGGATGTGCTGCTGGTGGATCAGCCGCGCCTGAATGCCTTTGCGGTGCCAGGTGGTGTGGTCGGGGTGAACACGGGTCTGTGGATCTTTGCTGTGAACGAAGATGAATTTGTCTCGGTGCTGGCACACGAATTAGCGCATATCAGTCAAAGGCACTTTGCGCGTCGCCTCGAAGCCAGTCGCAATCTCCAGTGGTCAACCATGGCCGGCTTGTTGGCCGGTATCCTCGTCGCCAGTCAAGGCCATGCTGATGCGGGGATTGCCACCATCGCCACGGCGCAGGCGGCCAATATTCAATCGCAATTGGCCTGGAGTCGCTCTTTTGAGCAGGAGGCGGACCGCGTTGGTATGGAGACCCTGACCGCGGCTGGCTATTCGCCCCACGCTATGCCACGGATGTTTGAGCATATGCAGCGCCTTGCTCAATTAAGTGGACGTGCTCCTGAGTTTTTAATGACGCACCCGCTGACACAAAACCGGATTGCGGATGCCTTCTCGCGTGCGGATCAAAGTGGTGAAGCGGATCGTGTGACGCATGGATTGAGCTATGAATTGCTCCGCCTGCGCCAAGTTTTTGCTCAGTATCCTCAGCCAGAAGAGGCTTGGTCATTTTTGCGCCGTCAGACACTCAGTGATGCGGGTCGCCTTTATGCACAGCTGCTCAATACGCCGGATGCCGATGCGGCTGAAGTGCTCTGGCAGTCGCTCTTAGAAGCCGAGCCCGAGCATTTGATTCTGCAATACCTGCGTATTGAATGGCTGATGCAGCAGCAAAGACTGGAAACAGCTGAGAGCCTGCTCGAAGATTGGCTGAGAGTGATGCCTGATTCGGCTTCTTTTTTATGGCTGCAAGCTGAGTTGGCACAACAAAAGCAGGACTGGGATCGTGCGCGCCGTACCTTGCAGCGTTTAAGCCAGCTCCGCCCCCGAGATCCGTTTATCTGGTTTTATCTGGCAGAAGCGGCGGGCATGTCTGATCAGCGTGTGCTGGTGCATCAAGCTCGCGCTGAATACTTTCAGCTCACTGGACGATTAAGCCAAGCGGCCAATCAAATGGAGCTGGCGATGAGCACCGCTCAGACTGAGCAAGCTCCTTGGGCTAGGATCGCGGCCTTGCGTGAAAGGCAAAGAGAGCTCCAGAGCTTACGTGAGCGTCTGGAGCAAACCGGTTTTTAATGAGTGGGCGAGGTACTGGCTTGCACGGCTTCTAGCACAGCCTGAGCATGGCCTGGCACCTTCACCTTGCGCCACTCTTGTTGCAGTACACCTTGCTCATCAATCAAAAAGGTACTGCGTTCCACGCCCCAGTGCTCTTTGCCATACATTTTTTTGAGACGGATCACATCAAATAAACGACAGAGCTGTTCGTCCTTGTCACTGATCAATTCAAAAGGAAAGGCATGTTTGGCTTTAAAATTTTCATGGCTGCGCATACCATCACGAGAGACGCCCAGAATGACGGTATTGGCTTGTTGGAAGGCAGGGTAGAGATCCCGGAAATCTTGCCCTTCCGTGGTGCAGCCAGGTGTTGAATCCTTGGGGTAAAAGTAGATGACTAGTTTATGTCCCTTGAGTGCAGCTAGATCGACCTGTGTTGCGCTGGTCGCCTCAGCGGTAAAGTGGGGTACAGCTTGGCCGAGAGTGACAGACATGAGTCCTCCAGTATTCAGTCGCTGATGATAAAGGTAGACTATAGCACACAGCTCGAATTGGCCGAATCACAGCCAGCCGGTGTCATCCTCATCGTGCTAAGGTGCCAAAATCAGGGCCACTGATAAACCAGGTTCTGGCGTTGGAGGCTTGCCCTCAGTCAGAGATCAAAAGATCAGCAATAGAAAAGACCAGAGATATCCGACGGGCCTTTGGGCTGCGGTTGATCAACATTGGAGAAGTAAGATGATTCAAGGCAGTTTAGTCGCACTGGTGACACCTATGACCCAAGAGGGCGAAATTGATTGGCCCGCTTTAGATCACCTCATTGATTTTCATCTTGAGCAGGGAACCGATGGCATTGTGGCCGCAGGCACCACAGGCGAGCCTTCGACCCTGTCCTTTGCTGAGCATTTTGATGTGATCCGCCGCGTGGTGGAGCGGGTCAAGGGCAAGATTCCTGTCATTGCCGGTACAGGAGCCAACTCGACTAAAGAAGCGATTGAGCTGACCCGCTATGCCGGTGAAGTGGGCGCAGACTACTGTCTTTCTGCTACGCCCTACTACAACAAACCCACGCAAGAAGGTCTCTACCTTCACTATAAGGCGATTGCTGAAGCCAGCCTTTTACCGATCATTCTTTACAATGTGCCCGGCCGAACCGCGGTCGATATGCACAATGAAACTGTACTACGTTTAAGCAAGATTGACGGCATTATTGGCCTCAAGGATGCCACTGGGGATCTGGAGCGAGGTAAAGCCTTGATCGATGCCCTAGCAGACCAAGACTTCCTGCTTTTTTCTGGGGATGATGCGACCGCCTGTGACTTTATCTTGATGGGTGGTGATGGTGATATTTCGGTGACTGCGAACGTGGCCCCTCGCCAGATGCATGAAATGTGTGCTGCTGCTTTAGCTGGAGATGCCAAGCGTGCGCATCAAATTAATACGCGCTTGATGCCTTTGCACTCTAGCCTGTTTGTCGAATCGAACCCGATTCCGACCAAGTGGGCCTTATTTGAAATGGGCAAGATTGAGCGCGGCATCCGCCTTCCTCTTACGCCTCTGTCAGAAAAATACCGTACGACGATCTATGAGGCCCTAGAAATGGCTGGAGTCTTAAAAGGATGAAGTATTTAACCTTGCGGGTCGCTCTATTGGGCGGCATTGCGCTGTTGGTGGCTGGTTGTGCTCAACATGATGCCGAGTTTCGTGATCGCAATCGTGACTATCATCAAGCCCAGCCTGCCCACTACCCCTTGCCCGAAGCCTTTCCTGATCGTCAAACGATGCAGGTAGGCGAGCCAGCAACGCGTATTGAACGTCCTCGTCAGGTGCCGCGCCCAGCGAGCTTGCGTGCCCATGAGGCAGCCGAGCTGGTTGAGCGCTTGCAAGAAGAACAGGGTGAGTGGCTGCTGATTCAGCGCAGTCCTGGTGAGGTCTGGCCAATACTCTCTGCTTTTGTGCAGCAGCTGGATCGCCCCTTAGAAACAGTGCAGCCTCGCCAAGGTTTACTGCAATGGGAGGCTGATGCAGAAAGTCGTTTACCTGCTCAGCGCATTCAGCTGCGTCAGGGGGTGCGTCGTGGAACGTCAGAGGTTCGCCTTTTCTCTGTCGATCAACAAGAGCGCCTTGCCTACAGCGATTATGATCAAGTGCGCCTCATGGCGCTAGAGCAGCATGTGCAAGCCAGCTTGATCAGTGAGCAGCAGGGAGTTTCTTTGCAGGCCCAAGGCTTGAATACAGCGCGTGTGGCGCGCTTGGTCGATCGTGATGGCCGCAAAGTGCTGCTCCTCAGTCTTGAGTTTGAACGGGCGTGGGATGAGTTGCAGCGTTTACTGCGCAGCCAGTTCGATGATCAAAATCAACAGTTGGTCGATTTCAACCGTCAGCAAGGCCAATTCTATATCCGCTATGTGCCCGAAGCCGAGCGTCAAAGTGGTTTCTGGGCTTGGCTATGGCGGCGTGCTCCAGCGGCAGATGCGCACTTCTATCAGCTTGAACTCACAGCTTATGGCGAGGAACTCGATTTGATTCTGAATACAGAACAAGGAGAGCCAGCCCCGCTTGAAGTCGAAGAAGAACTGCTCTTTTGGATTGAGCGTCAACTGCGTTAACGGAGGGGTGGTGCGTTCTTCTGCACATCTTCAATACACCTCTTTGGGCAGCGGTAGCCAGGGCAATGCGACCTTGGTGACGCTGGGCACCACCGCGCTGCTGATTGATAACGGCTTCAGTGTTAAAGAGCTCAAACGGCGTTTGGCACGGGTTGGTTATACCCCCGAAGATCTGAGCGCGGTCTTAGTGACGCATGAGCATGGTGATCATATTGCCGGTGTTGGGGCGCTGGTCAGGCGTTATGGTTTGCCTCTTTATATGACTGCTGGCACGCGGATTAGTGGTCGTCTTGGTGGTGAAGTGCCGGATTGGCGGCTGATCCAGCCAGAGCATAGCTTTGCCATTCAGGATATCGAGGTATGGCCAGTCACCGTGCCCCATGATGCGCGTGAGCCAGTGCAATTTATTCTGGGAGATGGCGCGCATCGCTTGGGTGTGTTGACGGATCTAGGCTGCATCACGCCGCATATTGTGCGCCACTATCGGCGTTACCAAGCGCTGATTCTTGAAGCCAATCATGATCCGAGGCTTCTGGCTCAGGGGCCTTATCCCCCTTCATTGAAAAAGCGTGTCGCGGGTGAATATGGGCATCTGAGTAATCAACAGGCTGCTGATTTTCTGGCTCAGATGGATCAGGCTCAGCTGAAGGATGTCATCGCCTCGCATCTGAGTGAAAAAAACAATGATCAGCAGCTCGCCCGAGCAACGCTCGCCCAGTCACTTTCTACCACGCCGGATTGGATTGGTTTGGCCGATCAGGAAGAGGGTTTTGCTTGGCGTAATTTAAGTGGTTAAAAAAATAGAAGTCGCTAAAAGGCAGAGGCATCTCAAAGACTTTTGCTGTCATGCAACGGGCTTGCTGGTAAAATGCTGGCCAGTGAAAGTAACCCGAATTTGATGCGGCTCGATCCACTGAACCGCCATCACTGATCAACTCTTGCGGAGATAGATGTGGAAAAGCGCGAAGAACTCTACTCAGGTAAGGCCAAGTCTGTTTATAAAACAGAGGATGCCGATTTTTTGATTCTCCATTTTCGTGATGATACCAGTGCTTTTGATGGCAAGAAAAAAGAGCAGCTGGCGCGCAAAGGTCAGGTTAACAACCTGTTCAACGCCTTTATTATGGAAAAACTCAAAGCCGCAGGGATCCCCACGCATTTTGAGCGCTGCCTCAGTGAGCGTGACGCGCTGGTGAAAAACATGCAGATGCTGCCGGTGGAGTGTGTGGTGCGTAATATCAGTGCCGGAAGCCTCTGTCGCCGTCTGGGTGTCGAAGAAGGGCTTGAACTCAACCCACCGACCTTTGAACTCTTCTTAAAAAACGATGCTCAGGGCGATCCGATGATCAATACTGCCTTGTGTGTGACCTTTGGCTGGGCGACAGAAGAACAGATTCAGCAGATGAAGGCGCTGACTTTCCAAGTCAATGCGGTGCTCAAGCAGCTCTTTGATGAGGCCGGCCTGTTGCTGGTCGATTACAAGCTGGAGTTTGGTTTGTTCAAAGGCCAGATCACGCTGGGTGATGAGTTCTCACCGGATGGGTGCCGCCTGTGGGATAAGGCCACGCGTGAAAAACTCGATAAAGACCGCTTCCGTCAGGGCTTAGGTGGTGTTGTTGAGGCTTATGAAGAGGTTGGTCGTCGTCTTGGCATCGATTTTGATCCCCGCTTCTAACGGGCTTGGAACCGCCATCTCTGTTTGATGCTTCCGATCCAAACAACCCCAGCCGAGTGCTGGGGTTGTTGTTGATGGGCAGGCATCGCCCTAGTTGGGCCGATCTAAAGGCTGGAGTTCAACGATTTCCAATGTCTCTGCGCTCAGGTAGCGAAAGCGCACATTATGCTGCGCCAAGGCCACACCGTAGAGGCGCTCAGGTTGCGGCTTTTGATAAGCAGGCTTGGGATCTTGGCTTAACACTTGGGTCAGCAGCTGCTCTAGCCAAGCGCCTTCTGGGTGCACTGCCAGCTGCGCTTGCACGCTGGGGCTGAAACGCACTGTCAATGGGGCGGGCGCATCAGGTGCCCAAGTCGCGTGCGCCTCAGGATGTGCATCCGACCAAGGCAAGTAGGGTTTGATATCGAGAATCGGGGTGCCATCAATCAAATCCACACCCGATAGATGCAGCACCAGCTCTTCTCCTTGCTCTATCCTTTCTAAGCGCACCACCGATAAGCCTAAGCCATTGGGCCGAAAGGTGGAGCGACTGGCAAAGACCCCGACCTTCTGATTGCCGCCAAGACGCGGTGGCCTGACCTTGGGTTTCCAACCTTGAGCCTGAGTTTGATGAAAGACAAAAGTCAGCCATAAATGAGAGTAGGTCTCAAGCCCTGCGACGCAATCAGGATGGTCATAGGGTGCGACCAATACCAGCTGCGCTGTAGCCGCTGGTGCTAATCCGGGTTGGCGCGGCACGGCAAACTTCTCGTGATAGCAGGAGCGCAGCCAGCCGATGGGCTGCATCAACCAGCTGTTGTCTTCAGACGAGCGCATCGACATGGCTGGTTTCTCAGTATGCGGTTTTTCTCAGGCTAAGAATCGGCCAGCCAGCGTGCTCGGCATGGGCCTTTAATTGGGCATCTGGGTCTACAGCAACAGGATGGTCAACCTTGAGCAACAAAGGCAGATCGTTATGTGAGTCGCTGTAGAAATGGCTGCCTGTGAGATCAAGTTTTTCTGTTACCAGCCATTCTTCTAAGCAGGTGATCTTGCCTTCACGAAAGCAGGGTGTGCCGGTGATACGGCCAGTATAGCGCTGGTCAAGGATCTCAGGACGCACCGCGATCAGGTCTTCCACGCCAAGGCGGGCCGCAATCGGTTCGGTGATAAAAAAATTGGTGGCGGTGATGATGACGATCCGATCACCCTGCTGGCGATGCTGCTCTAGCAGCGCTTCGGCTTGCGGCAGGAGCAGTGGTTCGATCTTGTCGCGCATAAACTCTTCGCGCCATTGGTGTAGCTGCTGCATAGAGTGGCGAGTGAGGGGCGCAAGGCTAAAGGCCAGATATTCATGAATATCCAGCGTGCCTTCTTGGTAAGCCTGGAGATAAAAATCGTTGCTTTTTTTGTACTCAGCCGCATCAACAAGGCCGCGTTCGACTAAAAACTCGCCCCAAGCATGGTCACTATCGCCAGCAATCAGGGTATTATCTAAATCAAAGAGCGCTAAACTCACAGTGCAAAACTCCAAATAGGTTAAAGTAATCGGCTTTTGTTCATTTTATCGCATCGATAAATTGAATCACTTTCAATCTTTGTGGAACAATAGCTGAAAAAGTGTAATGAGGGCGAAGCGTGATAGATGACGATGGGTACCGCCCTAATGTTGGCATAATCATTGCGAATGACCAAGGGCAGCTGTTATGGGCCAGACGTTGTGGTCAGGATGCTTGGCAGTTTCCACAAGGTGGCATCAAGTATCGCGAAAGCCCAGAGCAGGCATTATACCGCGAGTTAAAAGAAGAGATAGGGTTGGCACCAGATCAGGTCAAACTCTTAGCGACAACCCGAGGCTGGTTGCGCTATCGTTTGCCCAAACGCATGATTCGACGGCATAGCCAGCCCCTGTGTATTGGGCAGAAGCAAAAGTGGTTTTTGCTGCAAATCCGCTGTGCGGATACCAAGGTGAGCTTTGATTGTTCAGCACGGCCAGAGTTTGATCATTGGCAGTGGGTGAGCTACTGGTATCCTCTGGGGCAGGTGGTGGCTTTTAAAAGAGATGTTTATCGTCGGGCTTTGTTAGAGCTGGCCCCTCATCTGCAGAAGCTGAAGTCTGGCTAAGCAGGGTTCAATCTGCCTGATCAGGCGCTGAAGGAGAGCTATCGAGTGATGCTGGAGACTTTACGCAAAATCGTTCAAGAGGTCGGTTCTGCGCGTAATTTGCAGACGGCCTTATCGATTATCGTTCGTCGCGTGCGTAAAGCCATGGGCACGGATGTGTGCTCGGTTTATCTGCTCGATGCCAAACGTGGCCGCTATGTTCTGATGGATACGCTGGGCTTGAACCCTGCTGCTATCGGCCTAGTCAGTCTAGCGCCTTCTGAGGGCTTGGTGGGCTATGTTGGGCAGCGTGAAGAGCCGGTGAACCTTGAGGATGCGCCTCAACATAGCCGTTACCGCTATCTGCCCGAAACAGGGGAAGAAAAGTACCACAGCTTTTTGGGTGTACCCATTATTCACCAGCGTCATGCTCTGGGCGTGTTGGTGGTGCAGCAAAAAATCAAGCGGCGTTTCGATGAAGGCGAAGAAGCCTTTTTAGTGACCATTGCCGCTCAGCTGGCAGCCTTGTTGGCGCACGCACAAATCAGCGGCAGTATGAATCTGCTGCCCAGCGGTAAGTTCAGTTCGGCTAGTTTTGAGGGCTTGCCGGCCGCGCCAGGTGTAGCGATAGGGCAGGCGGTGGTGATTATGCCCATCGCTGATCTGGATTCCGTACCAGAGCGACTCAGTGATGATCTTGAAGCTGAAAAGGTCAGCTTTTTACAAGCTTTAAGCTGGGTCAGAGAAGATATTCGTGCTGTTGGTGCGAAGCTGGCCAATCGTGTCAGTGTGCAAGAGCAAGCCTTATTTGATGCCTACCTGCAGATGCTCGATGAAGAGTCTTTGGGTGCCGAAGTGATCAAACGCATTGAAGAAGGTCACTGGGCGCAGGGTGCGCTGGCTTATGTGGTCAAACGCCATGTGAAGTATCTTGAAAAGGTCGAAGATTCCTATCTGCGTGAACGTGCAGCCGATATTCGCGATCTGGGGCGTCGGGTGCTGGCCTGCTTGCAAGAAGGTGGCGAGGTGCGTCAGGAGTATCCGCCGAATACGCTGTTGGTCGGCGAAGAACTCTCGCCGACGCTGTTGGGTGAAGTGCCCAAAGAAAAATTACTGGGTTTGATCAGCGTCAAGGGCTCCAGCAACTCGCATCTTGCGATTTTGGCGCGGGCGATGGGCATTCCAGCGGTGATGGGCTTAACTGATCTGCCGTGGGCGCAGCTGGATGGTCAGCAGATTATTCTGGATGGTTATCGAGGTCAGGTGATCACCACACCTGATGAGCGCAAGGTGCGCCAGTACGAGCTGTTTATTCAAGAGGAAAGAGCACTCACGGAATCTCTAGAAGCTGAAGCAGGTCTGCCTTGTGTGACTCGAGATGGACATCGCATCCCGCTGATGCTGAATACAGGGCTGGCAGCCGATCATGTGCGTGCCTTGAGCTATGGCGCTGAGGGTGTGGGTTTGTATCGCACTGAAGTGCAATTCATGATGGCCGAACGCTTTCCCAGTGAGCAAGAACAGGTCAACCTCTATCGCCAGCAGCTTTCTGCTTTTTCGCCGCGTGAAGTGACCATGCGCACGCTGGATATCGGTGGCGACAAACCCCTCCCTTATTTTCCGATTGAAGAAGAAAACCCCTGTTTGGGCTGGCGCGGCATTCGCTTTACGCTAGATCATCCGGAGGTCTTTTTAAGTCAAGTCCGAGCCATGCTGCGTGCCAGTGAAGGTTTGGACAACCTGCGTATTCTGTTGCCGATGATCTCCTCGGTGCGTGAAGTAGAAGAAGCGCGTGCGCTGATTCGTCGTGCCTGGTCTGAATTGCGTCAGGATGAGGGGCTACCTTTGGTGAATCCTAAGGTGGGCGCGATGATTGAAGTTCCTGCCGCCATGTTCCAGATCCAAGCGCTGGCCGAAAGGGTCGATTACCTCTCTGTTGGCAGTAATGATTTAACCCAGTATTTGCTGGCGGTGGATCGCGATAACCCACGCGTTGCTCGCCTGTATAGTGGTTATCACCCTGCCGTTTTACAAGCCTTGATGCATATCGCGACGCAGGCGCACGCGGCACGAATTCCTGTCAGTCTTTGCGGTGAGCTGGCGGGTGATCCTGCTGGTGCTATTTTGTTAATGGCGATGGGCTATCAAGGTCTCTCGATGAATCTGGCCAGCTTACCGCGAGTGAAGGCAGCGATTCGCCGTGTGGATGTGCCTCAGGCGCGTGAACTCCTCGCACGGGTGTTGACCTGTGCCAGTACCGATCAGGTGGTTGGGCACTTGGGGGTCTTTATGAACGAGCTGGGTTTGGGCTGGCTGGCGGGTCCGAAGGGTTAGCCAGCTGCTGAATGGCGGGTGAATAGCCCAGCTGGTCTTTATGGTAAATATCCTCGCGCCACTGAATCTGGCCTTCTGCATCCACCCAAGCCGTCCAATACATTAAATACACCGCCACGCGAGGAAACACGCGAATATAGCGTTCATCTCCGCTGGCATAGGTCTCACTGATCCGCTCAGGTGTCCAATGACGGCTGGGTGCGAGCAGCGCATCAACAAGGCGTGCCGACTCTTCTAAGCGAATACACCCTGCACTGATATCTCTTTGTGTTTGCGAGAAAAACTGGCGATAGGGGGTATCGTGAAGATAAATGGCTTGCTGATTGGATAAGCGAAACTTAGCGCGCCCTAGCTGATTAAAGCGTCCTGGTTTTTGCACGATGCGATACTGCTGGTTGCCAGAGGTGAAGGCATCATCGGGTAGATCTTCGATATTGACGAAGCGTGCGGGCGTATGCCAGCCCTGTACCAGTGCATAATCGCGTGAGGCCAGATACTCGGGATTGCTGCGTGCACGGGGAAAGATACGATCCTTAGCAATGCTGTTGGGCACATTCCAGAGCGGGTTCAGCACCAGTGAGGTCAGCCATTGGTTCATGATGGGGGTGCGCTGCCCATCCCGACCAATAATAATCCGCATAGCGAGAGTGCGCTCGCCATGCTCGATCAACTCAAGCTGCTGATCAGCGAGATTGACCATCAAATGGCGGGCTTGGAGTTCTTGAGGCAAATGATGTAAACGCCGCAGATTATGGGCTAGGATGCGGCTTCTTTCGGCAGGATGACGGTTGAGGGCCGCACGGGTGGCCTCATCGACTCGGCCTGTGACAGGAAGAGCATGGCGTTGCTGAAAGCGCCTCAGACCACTGACTAAAGTGGCATCAAACAGATAAATCGCCTCTGCCACTTCAATCTGGGGTTCACTTCCTGGTGTTGCTTGCTGCGTTTCCGCCGATATGGATAACTCGCTGAAGTCGGAGCTGGGCGGGGGTTCTGACTCTGCAAGCTGCAGCGTTGCCGGTTGGGCTGGCGCCACAAGCTGAGGTTGATAGTCTGCTGAGAGATCGCGCAGCGCGATCAACTGCTCAGCCAGTAGGCGCACTTGTGCATGTGCCTGCTCGGGTGCGAGATCCACATCCAATTGAGGCCAGGTTTGATCTGCTAGCGCATTGAGTTGATCAAAAGCCTGACGCCAAGGCTGATAGAAATGCGCAACTGGGCGAGTCGAGGCCAGCCGTGCTTCAACCCATCGCTGCAGATTGCCGCTATTGAGAGCCCGCAGCCATTCGGGGAAGACGGATACGAGATCGGTGGGTACAACCTCATCGGGAAACTGATCCCAGCGTTCATAGGGGTTGGTGATGCCATGATCTTGATCCTGATCGTAGGTTGTCCAATAGCGTGCCAAGAGATCCTGTTGGAAGCGAAAAAAAAGATCGGTGATCAACAGGTCAATGGCTTGGCGTTGGCGTGGCCGGATATCGTGGATCGGCTGGATAAGAAGCTGGTCAAGTTCTTGATAGCGCCTGAGCTTGGGGTGGTCCTCCCCCAGGGCGAGCCAAGGTTGAAGTTCATAGCTGAGTGCGTGTGCGGCAGATGTCGGCTGACCTTGGCGATCGTGCCAGAAGTTCTGGAAGGCTGCTTGACGATAGGTGAGTGCAACCAGTTCTGGATAGGCGAGTCTGGCTTCTGGATCCAAGGTATCAAGTGTTGAACGCACCCAGTGATCGAGTGTCGGATTACTGGCAGGCAGGCTTGCAGCGACCAGCGTTGAGCAGCAGAGCCAAAGGCAAGTGATCCAGAAAAGGGCGCGGGTCCTTTGTAGGGGCAAGACTGAAGAAGACAAAAAGCGAGACATAAAGGCCTAAGACGTCGTTGGGTGCAAGGTGGAGGCAGCAGGCTGCGCGGGCCAAGCGAGATAGCTCGTCGCGACCTGACCCTGAGGGTCAAAGCGTTTTTCTTTCAATGTCCACTGACCGGCCTCTGGTTGTCGCTCATACCAAAGAAGTGTGGAAGAACGTGTCCCATAAAGACTCTCAGGTTGATCAGGATCGAGCCGGAAGGGTTGAATATAAAGAGCGGATAGAGCGAGTTCAAGCCAAGACGGAATACCTGTTTCTGGCAGCTGATCTACAGGGGCCTCTTGATCTTGCGCCAGAAGCTGCCAGAGCGCTTCTGGGTCTGGTTGGGTCATCCATTGCTGGAGCCCTTGCGCTAGGTAGGCTGTTTTCGGCCAGATCTGACCTAGTGGCGCGTTGCTGAGGGTGATCACACCTGGCTGGAGAGTTTGAATCCGTATCTTTTCTTGTGCATTCGTGGCGTAGAAGGCCTGGTTCAGATCGCCCCATATCAGGTTAAAGCCCGCATAGAGTGTGCCTTGTGTAGTGAGTCGCTCCACCAGCTCTGAGTGAGTCAACTCAACAGCAAGCTGGACTAACTGGCCGCGTGAGGGTGGATTCTGAGGTGGAGAGACGCGTCCGCTACGCAGATTGGTCAAAGCGGCCCAGCGGCCTTGTTGATGCGCCAACAACCAACTACCACCAGCCTGTTGATCTTGGCCGCCGATCAACTGAGGATTCTCTGGCCAAGGTGCAGCCGACCGCGTTGGGCGCGTAAAAAACTCGTCACGATTGGCCGCTAAAACAAGCGGGAAAACAGGATCTTGTTGCCATAGGAGGCCGAGAGTACACATGCGCTCACTCAGTTTGCTTTGCCAAGAATCAAAAGAGGGTGGACGTTAAAAATTAGCGCTTCACCCAGAAAGATTTTATAGTATAGCGGTTGAGAGATCATCTACCTCTAGTTTGACGAGGTCAATAAAAGTGGTCTCCTCAGCTATCTATGTGCACCCTCTGGAGCCAGCTTTTGACCACACAAGAAAAAGGACCCCCTGTGTCAGATCAATCGGCGACACTCCAGTCATCGCACTGGCCAAGGCGTCAGCGCTGGTTAGGGATGATTCTCCCCGTAGCTGGTGTTGGTCTCGCCCTTTTTATCGTGATGATGGTTCTGGCACATTTGAGCCACCGAGCCAGCCAAGATCAGCTCCAGCGTGCGACAGAAGCCAGATTACTAGAAAGTGCACAGCTTTATGCCCAAGCCTTAGAGGCGGACCTGCGTCATTTGGAGGTGCTCGGTCAACTGCTGGTACAAGAGACGCAAGGGGTGCTGAGCCAGCCTTCAGACAGTCGCTCTTCCCCTGATCCGCAGTGGCAGGCACTCGCTCCCTTTCTCGAAACCATCCATGTTCGATCCCCTTTGATTCAGCAAATTTATATCCAGCATGTGGATCAGATGAGACTGGCTTATCCTCGCTCAGACCTAGAGACCCAGCTTGAGAGTCACCATGATATGCGTGATCTGGCTTTTTTTTATTTGGCTGATCCGAGCCACAATCCAGAGCGCCAACCCGTTTGGACCGAAGCTTATCTCGATCCTGCTGGACAGGGATGGGTTGTCACCCTGAGCATGCCTGTTTATCTCGATGATCAGTTTGTAGCGGTAGTGGGTCTGGATATCGCACTGAGCCGTTTAGCACAAAAACTGAAAGCCGCCCCAGTGATTCTGAATGGTTACACCCTGCTGATGTCTGAAGCAGGGCATCTGTTGGTTTTTCCACCCCATGTAGAAGGCGGCTTCCCTGCTGAGGGCGAGATCTCTGCTTATCAAGAACGCAATTTTTTTATGCGCCAAGGAATGCGTCCAAATTTAGCACCACTGCATATTGATCATTCAGGTTTGACCCCCTTGTTGATAGAGAGTCAGCCTTCATTGGTGAGCTGGGCCAGTCTTGATATCAATGCTTGGAAACTGCTGCTGGTTGTGCCACAAGATCAAGCCCAAGCGATGAGCCTTCAGCTGCAAGAAGATTGGCGCAACATGGTGCGCGGTAGCCTATTTGCCTTGACGATGATGCTGCTGAGCTTGATTTTTTTCACTGCTCGTCATGATCGACGTTGGCAGCAGTACTGGCAGCTTGGTCAGACAAGCGGTCAGCCTGTAGAAGCCAAATCTGAGCCAATGGAATTCCAACGCCCAGTGACAAGTTTGATTCAACAGGTCACCGGTCCTGTTTTGATCTGTCATTTTGATTTAGAGGGGCGTGTGGTTGAATGTAATCAAGCCTTTGAGCGTTTTGCTCAGGAAACACAATCTCATTTGAAGGGTCAACCCCTTGCGCCGCTCTTGGGCATGCGCGATCTTCCACCTCGCCCTTGGGTGCAAGAGCTGGAGCTAAATGCCTCTGCTGGGCAAGAATTGAGTAGCTGGTGGGCCAGCCTGCATGCTGCTGATGCCCAAGGCGGCTACTTGATTATGCTGGATATCAGCGATTACCGTCAGCTGCAACAACAGCTGCACAGTGAGCGTCAGCGCGCACGTTCTGCCAGTAAGATGAAAGCCGAGTTTTCTCAGGCGGTGGTGAAGGAGGTCTACCGCTTGCTGGATGAGCTGAATCAGGCCGCCGAAGAAGTTGGCAATAACAGCTGCCAGCAGAAGCTCACCACCATTCAGCGCTTATTAGACGATTTGAGTGATATGGCCGACAACAGCTTGGCGGAAGAAGGCCAGGAGACCTCTGCTGAAGAGCTGAATCTGGCCCATTTAATTGATGAAGCCACCCAGAGTATTGAGCAGCTACTTTATAAACAGCAACGTCAACTGCTTGTTGAATATGCACCTGATGTCCCTGCGCAGGTGTGTGTGCAGCGGCGTCGATTATTGCGTTTGCTGCGCCATCTTTTGCGCCAAGCTGCGCAGTTATCAACACGAGGTGATCTGCGCTTGGAGTTGAGTTGGCAGCCAGAAGAGCCGCGTCTGTGCCTGCGTTTATTGGATGAAGGCGGTGTGTTACAGGATGAACAGCGTGTAGAGCATTTTCAAGCGGCTGGGCCGATGAGCCCCCACTATGATCGTCCACCTGGGTCCTTGGGTCTTGGGCAGCTGTTGGCGCGTCAACTGATTCAAGAGATGAAAGGTCAGTTTGAACTCAGATCACGCCCAGAAGGAGGTGTCGAGTTGCTGCTGGCCTTGCCTGCTTCAGCGCCGGCTCACTCTTCAGTCACCAGTGCCCCCATTTTGGTGGTGGATGATGGCCCAGTGAATGCGATGCTGGCTTCTAATGTGCTCGAACGCGCGGGCTATCAAGTTGAAGTGGTCGCCAGTGGTATCGAAGCCTTGCAGCGTGGTGAAGAGCAACTTTATAGTCTGGTGTTGATGGATATCTTCATGCCTGAAATGGATGGTCTGGAAACCACGCGCCGCTGGCGTCAGCTGCACAATGCCAATGCGCAGATTCCTGTGTTGGCGATTACCGCCAATGCGCTTGAAGAAGATCAGCAGGCCTTCTTTGCTGCTGGCTTAAATGACTATCTTGCTAAACCCTATCGCCCGCTGGCGCTGCGTCAGTTGGTAGAAAAATGGAGCGCTTCGGCTTCACCCCGCGATGAACAATAAGGAACTCATGTGATTTTTCTGATCTATCTTGGCTTGGGCGCCTTTGCTGGCCTCCTTGCTGGACTTTTTGGTATTGGTGGCGGGCTGATTATTGTGCCTGTGTTGGTGATCGCTTTTACTTGGCTGGGCTTTTCAAGCGAGATTCTTGTGCATCTTGCTGTTGGCACCTCCTTAGCTACGATTATTCCAACTTCTATCAGTTCTACCTGGTCGCATCATCAAAAAGCCAGTGTCGATTGGTCGATTTTCAGTTTTTTAGCACCGGCTATTCTTTGTGGCGCCCTAGTAGGCGCATGGACTGCCAGTCTCCTTTCAGCTGGGCTGCTGCAAGCCCTATTGGGTGTTTTTGTGCTCTTGGTGGCCGCTAAAATGGCTTTTAAGCTTGATCCGCCTGTCCGTGAACGGCCTGTCTCGCGCTGGGTGCTCCTCCCAGCCGGTGGCGTTATTGGCTGGGCCTCCGCTATTTTTGGTATTGGTGGCGGGACTTTGAGCGTGCCCTTTTTAAGCTGGTGCCGCTTGAATATGCGCTTAGCTGTCGGGACATCGGCCGCGCTCGGTTTACCGATTGCCCTGTTTGGTGCATTGGGCAATCTCTGGACAGGCTGGCAGCAGGCTGATCTACCCAGTGCGGCGACCGGCTTTATCTACTGGCCTGCTTTTCTAGGCATCGTGTTGATGAGTGTGCCCTTTGCGCGTCTGGGCGCTCGTTTGGCGCACTACCTGCCTGAGGCCCGCTTGAAGCAACTTTTTGCGCTTTTACTGTTCTGTGTAGGCATCAAATTCTTATTTTTTCCAGCCTAATCAGGGCTGCTGCTGTGAAGAGGATACCCTGTGTTGAATTATCCACAAATTGATCCGGTTGCCTTTAGCCTAGGACCGATTGCAGTGCATTGGTATGGTTTGAGCTATTTAGCGGCTTTTGCGCTGGCTTGGTGGTTGGCAGAAAAGCGCCGCGCTCGCTTGGGTTTGAGTGGTGAGCAGCTGAGCGATTTGGTTTTCTATTCGGCGATTGGCGTGGTATTAGGTGGGCGGCTGGGGTCTGCGCTCTTTTATCACTGGGACCGTGTGATACAAGATCCTTTATGGCTCTTGCGTGTGTGGGAAGGCGGTATGGCCTTTCATGGTGGTTTGCTGGGTGTGGTGGTTGCTTTGTTGATCTTTGCGCGGCGTCATCAGCTTAAACTGCTGGCTGTTGGGGATTTTGTCGCTCCGCTGGTGCCGATTGGTCTGGCCTTAGGGCGTTTGGGGAATTTTGCCAACGGTGAGCTGTGGGGGCGGGTGACTCAAGTACCTTGGGGGATGGTGTTTCCTGGTGCAGGGCCTGATCCTCGTCATCCATCGCAGCTTTATCAGTTTGCTTTAGAAGGTCTGCTGCTGTTTATCATTTTATGGTTTTTCTCACGCCGCCCACGTCCTACCGGCAGTGTGGCCGGTCTCTTTTTATTGGGTTATGGTAGTTTGCGTTTTATCGCTGAGTTTGCACGTGAGCCAGATGCTCACCTCGGGTTGCTGCTCGGCCAGCTCAGCATGGGGCAGTGGCTCTCCTTACCTATGCTGCTGGTGGGCGGCGCGTTGATGCTTTGGGCTTATCGTACACCGCCCCAGCCATCGGCCAGTGCTTCGGTGAAATCCAAAGCCAAAAAGGTATAAATCATCTATAATTCGCGCTCGATTAATGAAGGTGTCACCCGTTATGCAAGCCTATTTAGATTTAATGCGTCATGTCAGAGAACAGGGCGTATTCAAGCAAGATCGTACCGGAACCGGGACTTATAGTGTGTTTGGGTATCAAATGCGCTTTGATCTGCAAGCGGGTTTTCCACTCGTGACCACCAAAAAACTCCATCTACGCTCGATCATCCATGAGCTGTTGTGGTTTTTAAAAGGTGAGACCAACATTCGCTATTTGAAAGAAAACGGCGTTTCCATCTGGGATGAGTGGGCGGATGAGCAGGGTGAGCTAGGCCCTGTTTATGGTTATCAGTGGCGCTCTTGGCCCAAACCAGATGGTGGATCTGTGGATCAAATCGCTCAGCTGATCGAGCAGATCAAAACCCAGCCTGATTCACGCCGCCTGATCGTGTCTGCTTGGAATCCTGCTTTGGTGGATCAAATGGCGTTGCCGCCTTGCCATTGTTTGTTTCAGTTTTATGTTGCTGATGGCCGTCTTTCTTGTCAGCTATATCAAAGGTCAGCGGATATTTTTCTTGGCGTGCCTTTTAATATTGCCAGTTATGCTTTGCTGGTGCATATGATCGCGCAGGTCTGTGATCTAGAGGTCGGTGAGTTTATCCATACCCTTGGTGATGCGCATCTCTATGCCAATCATCTTGAACAGGCCGATCTTCAACTCACGCGGGCCCCGCTGGACTTGCCTCAGTTAAAGCTGAACCCTGAGCGGACTTCGCTGTTTGATTTTGTTTATGATGATATCGCGATCGAAGGTTATGAAAGCCATCCGCATATCAAGGCCCCAGTTGCGGTTTAATCAAGCTAACAGGTTGAGCCGATCAGGGGCGAGGCCGAGATGAGTCGAACAGGAGCGCAGAGTAGATGAAAGATCAGCGACACACCCCGATAGCCGTGATTGTTGCTGCGGCCAAGAACTGGGTGATTGGGCATCAGCAGGCCATGCCTTGGTATCTTCCTGAAGAGCTAGGTTACTTCAAGCGCAAAACCTGGGGGAAGCCGATTATTATGGGGCGTGCGACTTTTGAATCGATAGGTCGTCCTTTGCCGGGCCGCACCAATATCGTCATCAGCCGCCAGTCGGATTACGCCCCTGCGGGCGTCAAAGTTGTGCCCTCATTGGAAGCTGCTTTGACTCTGGCAGATCAACAAGCGCAAATAGATGGTGCTGAAGAGATCATGGTGATCGGTGGTGGACAAATCTATCAACAGGCCTTTGCATTGGCAGACCGACTCTATCTGACCGAGGTGGATGCCGAGCCTGAGGGAGATACCTGGTTTCCGGCGGTGCAATGGGATGAGTGGCAGCTGGTCAGTGAGCAAGCTTTTGCAGCAGGAGAAGGCAATCGCTACGCTTATCGTCTGCTCTGTTTGGATCGTCGAGCGGTGACCTCCGCTGAATCATAATGGGGTCAAAGTGGGCCTGTTGGCTGTATCACGTGCATTGATCGGGTGAAAAGGACGTTGCAGCTGAGGCTTTCAGGGAAGTTGATAGGTGATGACAAGGCGAAAAAGATGACCTCTCCACAAAAAATTGAGCAGCTTTTTGAACAGTTAAGCTACTACGCCGAGCAGAGCCAACTGACGCAGGCACAGGCGCAGCAGAGAATTGCTGAACTCGAAGGTGAAAACTCAGCCTTACACCAGCGTGTGGCGCAATTAGAAGAGCGTTTGCAGCTTTTGCGTACCAAGCTCACGCAGCATTTGCAGCAAGGTCAGCCACAGACATGGCTTGAACGTCCCGAGGCCTTGATGGCGATGATTCGTGATACGCTGGGGCTTAACGAACCTGTGCCAGAGCCTAGTCAGACGACTCAGCAGAACTTAGATGCCCTCTCACCTCAGCAGCGTTTAGCTTATTGGGAAAAAAAGTATCCGCAAGCTTTTATGCCCGGTGCGCCTCAGCCATTGAAGATTGGGATTCATGAAGACCTGCTGGCGGCAGAAGGTGGTGCATTAAAACGCATCCACCGTGCGCTGGCGCATTATGTCAAAGTACCGCGCTATTTGCGTTCGATTCAGGCAGGGGCAGTGCGTTTAGACCTGCAAGGCAGGAATGCCGGTTTTGTCACCGCAGAAGAAGCCCATTTTGCACAGCAGCAGCTTCAAGCACTTGAGCAGCAAAAAGAAAACAAGATCCAGCAAGCTCGGTTGGATCAGAAGCTAAAACAACTGGTGCTGCGCTAAATCCTTTACTGGATGGAGAGCCTCTGGTCAACCTAGCATCACCTAGCCTAGATCGTTCATCAGAGGTTTCTTAGCTCCAAATCTCTAGGGTTTGGTTTGCCAGTGCCAGCATCAAGTCTGAGCGAGTGACCAGCCCAACTAGCTCGCCTTGTGCATCGGTAATCGGCATGGCTCGAACCTTCTGAGCTAGCATCACTCGTGCAATATCCCCGATATCGGTTTCAGGGCTGGCCGTGACCAGTGGTGCACGCACTAATGTCTCAGCGCTTAGGCTTTCTAAATCCTGCTCGCGTAGATCGATCTCTCCCAACCCAGAAATCTCAAGCAATAAATCCCGATCCTGTAACATCCCCACTAGGGCTTGCTGCTCATCAAGGATCACCAGATAGTGAATCTCTTCTTTCCTGAGCAAGGCTAAGGCTTCTAGCAGTCCACCTTTTGCGGGATAGGTGATCACAGGGGTTCGCATAATCTGTTGGGCAGTAATATGACGAATGGGTGACTCAGGATGAGTCTCCATCTTTTTGTAGGCGGCGACAGCAGCGCGTGCAGGTTCAGCTTGGCCTTGTTTTTCAAAGCTTTGGAGCTGCTGCTGGAAGCTGACTTGCTGATCAGACAGGTTCTGGCGATGCTCGGCATCATCCTGATCCTCGACCAGTCGACGGCTGGCCGTAATAGCCTGTGTTTGGCGAATGCCAGGTCGTTTTAACAATTGCTCTTTGGGAGTGTGGATGCGCATTCCCTGTTCGTAAACAGCAAAGACCATGATCTTTCTCCCTGAGAGAGGTGTTGGGGTGATGCTGCTCAAAGGCAGGCTGAGCTAAAAAGCACAGATCTGGTTTGAAAAGCATATCGGCCTGATGACGATTTAGTTTAACCTAAGGCTTTGATTTCTTTTCTAGCCCAGCGCCAAATCGATAAGAGAAAAAGATGCAGATCCGTCCCTGTGATCCACAACAAGATGCCCAGGCTATCCTCGCTATTTTTAATCATGCCATTGAGGAAACGACGGCCTTATACGAGTACCAGCCCCGCTCCTTAGAACAGATTCATGCCTGGCTGGAGCAAAAGAAGATCGCCAACCTACCTGTTCTAGGCGTGTATTCATCGATGGACACCCTGCAAGGTTTTGCCAGTTATGGCCCTTTTCGGCCTTGGCCGGCTTTTCAGTACACGGTGGAGCACTCGATTTATTTACACCCAAAAGCGCAGGGACAGGGATTGGGCCGACTTTTGCTCAGTGCGTTGATTCAGGCTGCCGAAGCCCAACAGTATCATGTCATGGTGGCGGCGATTGATGCGAGCAATCAAGCGAGTTGTGCTTTACATCGGCGTTTAGGCTTTCAGCCTGCGGGCCGTTTACAACAGGTTGGCTATAAATTTGGGCGTTGGCTGGATCTGGATTTTTATCAGCTTCAGCTCATCACACCCGTGGCACCCAGTGAGGCGGGTCCTGTGCGTTGATTGTGCAGTTGCGAAATAGAATCACTCTTAATAATTCGGCTGACGTATTAAAACTCTTCATCGCTTTGACATGGATTTAACTAGTCCAAGTTGCTAAGCTAAAGTTAAGCCTTAGCCAAAAGTTGTAGTGAGTCAGAGTTTGTATCAGCGCTTTCTGCCTGAGCTGGATCACACAACACAAGGTTGAGTGTGAATCCAGCGATGCGAACAACAAGAAAAAAGCGCTGGTGATTGATAAGCGTTCAATTCAGACAGAGGGAGTCAGACGATGAATGAAGAAGTGTTGTTATTGCTTGCCGAGGAATTGGCGGTTCGCCATCAGTGGCAAGAGGCTTGGTGCGCTGAAGCAGAAGAGCAAGCCGAGCAGTTAGAGTTAGCTGCTTGATCCGCTGAACTCACCACCGATAAAAAAACCGAAGCCTGATCCGCTTCGGTTTTTTTATTTAAACTACGAAGATCCCTCTCCGTTGAGCTGAGTCGGTCAGCCGAGATACATGATCATCACACCCGCAGCCACAGCCGAACCGATGACACCGGCCACGTTGGGGCCCATCGCATGCATCAGTAGGAAGTTTTGTGGGTTGGCTTCAAGACCGAGCTTATTCGAAACCCGCGCTGCCATCGGCACCGCAGAAACGCCTGCTGAACCAATCAGCGGATTGATCGGCATCTTGCTCATCTTGTTCATGATTTTGGCCATAATAATGCCACTGGCAGTGCCGATGGCAAAAGCCACAATACCCAATGCCATAATGCCCAGTGTTTCAACTGTCAGGAAGAGTTCCGCGATGAGGCGTGAACCAACAGCCAGACCGAGGAAGATGGTGACGATGTTAATCAAGGCATTCTGCGCAGTATCCGACAGGCGCTCAACCACGCCGCATTCGCGCATCAGGTTACCCAAGCAGAACATCCCCAGCAGAGGTGCTGCCGCAGGCAAGAAGAGCGCGACTAAACCCAGTACTGCCAAGGGGAAGATGATCTTCTCGCGCTTGCTCACAGGGCGCAGTTGCGTCATCACAATGGCACGCTCTTCCTTGCTGGTCAGAGCCCGCATAATTGGTGGCTGGACAATCGGTACCAGTGCCATATAAGCATAGGCTGCGACCGCAATTGCTCCTAAAAGCTCAGGGGCCAGAACGCTGGACACATAAATGGCCGTTGGGCCATCTGCACCACCGATAATACCAATCGCGGCTGCCTGATTGAGACTGAAGTCGATGATACCTAGGCTGGACAGCGCCACTGCACCCAGCACAGTAGCAAAGATGCCAAACTGAGCCGCCGCACCTAAAAAGAGTGTGCGTGGATTCGCTAGCAGTGGGCCAAAATCAGTCATCGCGCCGACACCCAGGAAGATCATCAGTGGGGCAATACCTGAGGCCACCAGCACCTTATAGAAGATATATAAGAAACCATGAGTATAACCTGCCGCACTGACCAAATGATCAATCCGCGCCTGCTGTGCAGGATCTTGCACAGCCGCCAGAGCCTCGAGTAAGACAGGCTTTTGGCTGATCTCGGCAACCGCAGAGAAGGGGAGGCCCAGCTCATTGGCCAGCGCCTGTATCAGTTGCGGGTTGTAGTGATGTAAGGCTTGATCCAGTGCTGAAAGGGCCAGACCTGCTTCAGGAATATTGGCCAAGACACCGGCAAAGCCGATCGGCAGTAACAAAAGAGGTTCAAATTTTTTGGCAATCGCCAAGTACAACAGGATCAGACAGACGCCAATCATGATCAGTTGGGGGAGGGTCAGGTTATAAAGACCTGAGTTCTCCCACAGCAGAAGGACTTTTTCCATCAGCATGGACTCCACAAAAACAGCAATTAAGAACCCTGTTGGATCAGCAGGCTCAAGAAGTGTGAGCCTGCATGAGGTGCAGCAAGGTGGGGTAGATGAAAAAGGATTACAGGGTCAAGAGTGTATCGCCGACCTGAACAGCATCGCCTTCACGAACTGCAACGCTGGCCACTGTGCCTGCCGAAGCCGCACGGATTTCGGTTTCCATTTTCATCGCTTCCATAATGATGACCACCTGATTGGCTTCTACGGCCTCACCTGGCTTGACCAGAATCTTGAAGATATTACCGGCCAGTGGCGCACTAATGGCCTCACCTGTGCCGGCCGAAGGCGCTGCAGCGGCGGCAGGAGCAGGACTGGGCGAAGTTGTGCTAACTTGGGTGATATCCCCACCTTCGCTGACTTCAACCACATAGCTTTGACCATTGACCTTGACTGTATAAACGCCTGAATCCTCAACAGGTGCAGCAGCCGCCTTGGCAGGGGCGGGTGCTGCGCTGGCCGCAGTAGGTGCAGGTTCAAAGGCACTGGCATCACCACGGTTTTTCAGAAATTTCAGACCAATTTGTGGGAAGAGGGCATAGGTGAGCACATCATCAATCTGATCTTCACCTGTGGCCAGCTGAATGCCTTCTTCTTTCGCTTTGGCGGCCAATTCTTCAGCCAGCTTGTCCATTTCGTTGTCGATCAGATCCGCTGGGCGGCAGGTGATGGCTTCTTTGCCTTCCAGAACGCGCGCTTGGAGTTCAGCATTGTAGGGCGCAGGTGCTGCACCATATTCACCCTTCAAAATACCTTGTACTTCTTTGGAAATAGATTTGTAGCGCTCGCCCATCAATACGTTGATGACGGCCTGCGTGCCGACGATTTGAGAAGTTGGGGTGACCAGTGGGATATAGCCCAGATCTTCACGCACGCGCGGAATCTCAGCCAGCACTTCGTCAAACTTGTCGGCGGCGCCTTGTTCTTTCAGCTGGCTTTCCATGTTGGTCAGCATACCACCGGGCACCTGAGCGACCAGAATGCGTGAATCCGTGCCGCGCAGTGAGCCTTCAAACTGGGCGTATTTTTTCCGCACTTCACGGAAGTAGGCCGCGATTTCTTCTAGGGCTTCTAAATTAAGGCCAGTATCCCGCTCAGTGCCTTGCAGCGCGGCGACAACCGATTCAGTGGCTGTGTGGCCATAGGTCATTGACATCGAAGAGATCGCGGTATCAACGCGATCGATGCCGGCTTCGACGGCCTTCAGAATGGTCATATCTGACAAACCGGCTGTGGCGTGCGCGTGGAGCTGCACTTCAAGGCCAGTTTGTGCTTTCAAGCGTGAGACCAGATCAAAGGCGGCATAGGGTGTCAAAATGCCGGACATATCTTTGATATTGATCGAATCCGCACCCATATCTTCGAG